>NZ_AP022848.1:0-300000 GCF_011764485.1 Bosea sp. ANAM02
GGGACCGGAACCATTTTGACCAGACAAAAGCACCGGGACGACGGTCAGGAAGCGGCCGCCGAGCTCTCAGTGCGGGCATTTTCAAAGAACGGGGCGATTGATGTTCGAGCGGCAGGATTTCGGGGACATGGTCGAGACGACGCCGGTGGTGGTGACGATCGCCGCGGAAGAGACCGCCGTGGTCCAGGGCGGGGAGGTCTCGATCCAGGACGCCTGGGAGCGCGTGCGCCGGCGCCTGCGGGCGGAGCTCGGCGAGGACGTGTTCTCGAGCTGGTTCGGCCGGCTGGAGATCGCCGGCATCGTCGAGGGCGTCGCCTATCTCACCGTACCCACCCGCTTCCTGAAGAGCTGGCTCGAGGCGCATTATACCGAGCGCCTGCGGGTGAACTGCATGGCCGAGCTGCCGGCACCGAACGGCGTGCTGCTCTCGGTGCGCACCGTGTCGCGCGATCCCGCCGCCCAGCCGCAGATCGAGGCTTTGCGCAGCCGCCCCGTGACCGTGGCGAGCCCCGCTCCGGCCGAGGCTGGCCGTCCCGCCGCGGTCAGCCTGCCCCAGGCCGGCGAGAACGATCTCGTCGATGCCTGCGGTACCGCGCTCGACCGGCGCATGAGCTTCCAGAGCTTCGTCGTCGGCAAGTCGAACCAGCTCGCCTTCGCCGCGGCCGAGCGCATCGCCGCCGCACCCGCCGGCCAGAGCCCCTATAACCCGCTCTATCTCCATGCCGGCGTCGGCCTCGGCAAGACGCATCTCCTGCAGGCGATCGCCCAGGAAGCGCGCCGCCAGGGCAAGCGCGTCGCCTATTTCACCGCCGACCGCTTCATGTACGGCTTCGTCGCGGCGCTGAAATCGCAGACGGCGCTCGCCTTCAAGGAGAAGCTGCGCGGCATCGACCTGCTCGTCGTCGACGACGTTCAGTTCATCCAGGGCAAGTCGATCCAGCAGGAATTCGGCCACACGATCAACGCCTTGCTCGACGCCGGCAAGCAGATCGTCGTCGCCGGCGACCGGCTCGCAGGCGAACTGGAAGCGCTCGACGAGCGCATCCGCTCGCGGCTCGGCGGCGGGCTCGTGGTCGAAGTGGGAGAACTCGACGAGGCGTTGCGCGCGACGATCCTCTCCAGCCGCCTTGAGGCGCTGCAGACCGCGCATCCGAATTTCCAGGTCAGCCCCGATGTCGTCGCCTATGTCTCGCGCGTCGTCGCGACCAATGGCCGCGATCTCGACGGCGCCGCCAACCGCCTGCTCGCCCATGCGACGCTGTCGGGCCAGCTCGTGACGCTGGAGACGGCGGAAGCGGCGATCCGCGACCTCGTCCGCACCCGCGAGCCGCGGCGCGTCAAGATCGAGGACATCCAGAAGCTCGTCGCGACGCGCTACAATGTCAGCCGCGCCGACATTCTCTCGGAACGCCGTACCGCGGCCGTGGTGAAGCCGCGCCAGATCGCGATGTATCTGTCGAAGGCGCTGACGCCGCGCTCGCTGCCCGAGATCGGCCGCCGTTTCGGCGGGCGCGACCACACCACGGTGCTGCACGCCGTGCGCAAGATCGAGAAGGCGATCAGCGAGGACCGCTCGCTGCATGACGAGGTCGACCTGCTGAAGCGCATGCTGCAGGAGTGAGCGGCCGAGAGGCGCGCTGATTTCGTCCGCGAACCCGCGGTCGTTCCGGGCAGGCCGCAGGCCAGCACCCAGAGACCACGAACACGATGCTCTCCGTCATGGTCGGGCTTGTCCCGACCATCCACGCCTGAGCTGGTCGAAACTCGTGTTCAAGACGTGGATGCTCGCCACAAGGGCGAGCATGACGGCTGGAAGAAGATTGCGCCGTCAAATGGTTGTGGTTGCCGGAGTGGGCAGGCCTTGCGCGCCTGCCCGGCGTCCGGCAATGTCGCCGGCCACTCATTCGGCTCGCGCAGCGATGCGCGGGCGGCCAGCGCCAGAAGACTAGACAATCATGAAGGTCACGGTCGAACGTTCCACGCTGCTCAAGTCGCTCGGCCACGTCCATCGCGTGGTGGAGCGCCGCAACACGATCCCGATCCTGTCGAACCTGCTGCTCTCGGCCTCCGAGACCGGCCTGCGGCTGAAGGCGACCGATCTCGATATCGAGGTGGTGGAGACGATCCCTGCGGACGCGGCCGAGCCCGGCGCCACGACCGTTCCGGCCCATACCCTCTACGACATCGTCCGCAAGCTGCCCGACGGCGCACAGGTCTCGCTGGAGACCACCGGCGATAGCGGCCTCGTGCTGCGCTCCGGCCGCTCGCGCTTCCAGCTCCAAACCCTGCCCGAGAGCGATTTCCCGGACATCACCGCGGGCGACATGGCGCATCGCTTCGTGCTGCCGGCCGGCGAGCTCAAGCGCCTGATCGACAAGACCCAGTTCGCGATCTCGACCGAGGAGACGCGCTACTATCTCAACGGCATCTACCTGCACACGATCGATGTCGATGGCCACCCGGTCCTGCGCGCCGTCGCGACCGACGGTCACCGTCTCGCCCGCGTCGACACCGCCGCGCCGAAGGGCTCGGTCGGCATGCCCGGCGTGATCGTGCCGCGCAAGGCGGTCGCCGAGATCCAGAAACTGCTGGAAGACGGCGAGAGCGAGGTCGCAGTCGAGCTCTCCGGCTCGAAGATCCGCGTCGCCACCGCGAGCGTCGTGCTGACCTCGAAGCTGATCGACGGCACCTTCCCGGACTACCAGCGCGTCATTCCCAGCGGCAACGACAAGCGCCTGACCGTCGACAAGGGCGATTTCGCCGCGTCGGTCGACCGCGTCTCGACGATCTCGTCGGAGCGCGGCCGCGCCGTGAAGCTCTCGATGGCGGATGGGCGCATGACGCTCTCCGTCACAAACCCGGATTCGGGCTCGGCGACCGAGGAGATCGAGGTCGATTACGAGGCGAGCCCGCTCGATATCGGCTTCAACGCCCGCTACCTGATGGATATCGCCGCGCAGCTCGACGGCGACACCGCCCTGCTCAAGCTCGCCGATCCGGGGTCGCCGACCGTGATCCAGGATCGCGAAGGGGCCTCCGCGCTCTATGTGCTGATGCCGATGCGCGTCTGATCGGGCGCATCTGTCGTTCTCTGACGGAACTCTGCCGTCATTCCGGGGCAAGCGCACAGCGCTTGAGCCCGGAACCCAGAACCGCTGACGCTAGCGGAGAGGGCGGTAAGGAGTCAGCATTTTCATCGGAGGGCATCGGTTCTGGGTTCCGGGCTCGTGCCTTCGGCCCGCCCCGGAATGACGGCGGAGGTTCCGCCAAGACCGTAACGCGGCCGGATCGCATCGGCCCGGAGGAGTTGTCCGTTCCGTGACGGCCGTTGCGCGCCTGATCCTGCAGGACTTCCGTTCCTACGAGGCCCTCGATCTCCCGGTCGAGGGCCAGATCGTTGCGCTGGCGGGCGAGAACGGAGCCGGCAAGACCAATATCCTCGAAGCGCTCTCGCTGTTCACGCCGGGGCGGGGCTTACGCCGCGCCGAGATCACGGCGATGGCCCGGCAGGGCGGCGACGGCTCCTTCGCCGCCTCGATCACGCTCGCCGACGAGGCGGGCCGGCTCGGCATCGGGCTGGGACCGCTCGACCCGGAAGGGCGCCGGCCAAGGCTCGCCCGCATCGACGGCGCCACTGTCGGCTCGGCGCTTGCCTTCAGCGATTATCTGCGCGTGGTCTGGCTGACGCCCGATCTCGACGGGCTGTTCCGGAGCGCTGCCGGCGACCGGCGCCGCTTCCTCGACCGGCTCGTGCTGGCGATCGACCCGAGCCATGCCGCGCGCTCGAACGCGCTGGAACGTGCCTTGCGCTCGCGCAACCGCATCCTCGAGGAGAGCCCCCATCAGAGCCAATGGCTCGACGCGGTCGAGCGCGAGGTCGCCGAGCTCGGCGTCGCGGTCGCGGCAGCCCGGGCCGAGACCGTGGCGCGGCTCTCCGCCATCATCGCCGAGACGCGCGACGAGACCTCGCCCTTCCCCTTCGCCGATATCGCGCTCTCCGGCGAGATCGACGCGCTGGTCGCGCGCCTGCCGGCTGTCGATGCCGAGGACGCCTATCGCGACCTGCTGCGCCAGGGCCGCCAGCGCGACCGCGCAGCCGGGCGCACGCTCGCGGGGCCACAGGCCTCCGATCTGGAGGTCCGGCACGGACCGAAGGACATACCCGCAGGCCAGGGCTCGACCGGCGAGCAGAAGGCGCTCTTGATCGGGCTCGTCCTCGCCCATGCCAGGCTGGTCGCGGCGATGAGCGGCATCGCCCCGCTCGTTCTGCTCGACGAGATCGCCGCCCATCTCGATCCGCGTCGGCGTGGGGCGCTCTACGAGGGGCTGACCGGGCTCGGCTGCCAGGTCTGGATGACCGGGGCCGACGCCGCCCTGTTCGGCGACCTGCCGGCCGGCGCGCAGCGCTTCGCGGTCACGCCGGGGCGGATCGATCCGCTCGATTGATCGGTCAGGCCACGGCTTGCGATGGGACGGAACCAGCCTGTTGCTGCTAAACTCTGCCGGATTTTACGCGGGAACCACGCCGTCATCCCGGACGGAGCGAAGCGGAGATCCGGGATCCAGGCCTGAGCCTTCTTCGGAAGTGCTCCGGCATGGATCCCGGGTCAAGCCCGGGATGACGATGTGGTTCCGCGCAGAATCAGCACGCTCCAGATATTGGGAGTCCCGCATGGACATCGCCAGCCTTGCCCTGTTCGCCGGCGTTTATTTCCTCGCCGTCGCCTCGCCCGGCCCGGCGATCGCGGCCCTGGTCGCGCGCTCGCTGTCCTCGGGTTTCCGGCGTTCGCTGCCCTTCCTCGCCGGCATCGTCGCGGGCGATCTCGTCTGGTTCACGCTCACGGCGCTGGGCCTGAGCGTGCTGATGCAGAGCTTCCACGGCGTCTTCGTCGCGATCAAATATGCCGGCTGCGCCTATCTGCTCTATCTCACCTGGAAGGCCTGGACAGCTCCGGCCGAGGCACCGAAGCCGTCGACCGCCGCGCGCGGCGAAGGCATGCGCCTTTTCCTCGGCGGCATCGCGCTGACGCTCGGCAATCCCAAGGTCATGGTCTTCTTCCTGTCGATCCTGCCGCTGGTCATCGATCTCAACGCGATGAGCACGCTCGCCTTCGTCGAGGTCGCCGCGCTGATCGCCCCGATCATCACGGGGACGCTGATGGCCTATGCCTATGCGGCCGACCGGGCGCGGCGGCTCGTCGCGAGCCCGCGCGCGATGCGCTGGATCAACCGCGCGACCGGCGGCGTGATGGCGGGCGCTGCCGCCGCGATCGCGACGCGGAGCTGAACGGTCTTGGCGCTGGCGGCGGGACTCATCGATCTCGGCTTCGCGCTGTTCCATGCCGCGTTCCGAAAGCTGTTCGGCTGGCCGGAGCGGCTCGCGCCCTCGGGCAGCCTGAACACGGCGATCACGCAGACGCTCAACGCGATGCTGATCTTCGTCTTCCTCGCCTATGGCGCGACCCTGATCTGGCAGGCCGGGCAGGGCAATGTGCATCCCGTTCTGCCGTTGGTGGGGGCCGCCTTCTGGGGCTTACGGCTTACGCTGCAATTCATCTGGTTCGACCTCAAACCCTGGCCGTCGAAGCTGATCGCGGCAGTTTTCGCGGTGACCGCGGTGGTTCATCTGCTGGCCATCAGCATCTGAAACCCGTCAAACCTCCGCGCCGTCATCCCGGACGCAGCGCAGCGGAGATCCGGGATCCATGCCTGAACCTCGATCGGCAGCGTTCCGGAATGGATCCCGGGTCAGGCCCGGGATGGCCGCGTGTTTCCGAGGGACATCGATACAGGCCTTGGGCTCTAAAGGCTGGCCAAGCGCCGCCGGCTGCGGCACACCCCTTGTCCATGTCGCCATCCCGCGAATCAGACGCCCGCGCGATTCTCAAATCGGTCTGGGGCTATGACGATTTCCGCCCCGGCCAGTGGGAGGTGATCGCGGCCGCGCTCGCCGGCGAGGATGTCTTCGCGGTGATGCCGACCGGCTCCGGCAAGTCGATGTGCTACCAGCTCCCGGCGCTGGTCGCGGGCGGACTGACGCTGGTCGTCTCGCCGCTGATCGCCCTGATGCGCGACCAGGTCGGCCAGCTCGTCCGGGCCGGCGTCCCGGCCGCCTCGCTCAACTCGATGAATACCGAGGACGAGGCGGCGCAGGCCTGGGACAAGCTGAATTCCGGCGATTTGCGCCTGCTCTTCGTCTCGCCCGAGCGTCTGGCGGGCGAGGGCCTGGTGTCGCGTCTGAAGCGCCTCGGCGTGACCCGGCTCGCCATCGACGAGGCGCATTGCGTCTCGCAATGGGGGCATGATTTCCGCCCGGAATATCGTCTCCTCGCCAAGACGCGCGAGGCTTTGGGCGGCGTGCCCGTCACGGCGCTGACCGCCACCGCCGACCGGCAGACCCAGGCCGATATCGCCCAGCAATTGTTCCCGCAGCCGCCGCGGATGGTGGTGCATTCCTTCGACCGGCCGAACCTGAAGCTCGCCTTCGCGCCGAAGGAGCAGCCGCGCCGCCAGATCGACGATTTCCTGCGCCGCCACCGCAACGGCTCCGGCATCGTCTACTGCTCGTCGCGCAGCAAGACCGAGCGCCTCGCCACGGCACTCAGCGAGAAGGGCTGGAACGCCCTGCCCTATCATGCCGGGCTCGAACAGGAGACGCGCAACCGCAACCAGGACATCTTCCTGCAGGAGGACGGCGTCGTCGTCTGCGCCACCATCGCCTTCGGCATGGGCATCAACAAGCCGGATGTCCGCTTCGTCGTCCATGCCGACATGCCCGGCTCGATCGAGGGCTATTACCAGGAGATCGGCCGCGCCGGGCGCGACGGGCTGCCCGCGGATACGTTGACCCTCTACGGCGTCGACGACATGTCGCTCCGGCGCCGCCAGATCGACGAGAAGCAGATCGACGACGAGCGCCGGCGCATCGAGCACAAGCGCCTCAACGCGATGATCGATCTCTGCGAGAACGCTTTGTGCCGGCGCAGCGCGCTGCTCGCCTATTTCGGCGAGGAGACGCCGCCCTGCCGGCATGGCAACGCGCCGTTCCGCTGCGATCTCTGCGGCACCGAGGCGCCGGCCCTGCAGGACGCGACGCTCGATGCGCGCAAGCTGCTCTCGGCAGTGATCCGCTCCGGCGAGCGCTTCGGCGCCGGCCATCTCGCCGATATCCTCACCGGGACCACGACCGAGGTCATCCGCCGCCAGAACCATGACGGCCTGAAGACTTTCGGCGTCGGCGCCGACAAGCCGAAGGCCGCCTGGATGGGGCTGACGCGCAAGCTCTTCGCGGCCGGCGCGCTCGCCGAGGCCAGCGTCGAGCATGGCGGCTTCCGCCTGACGCCCAAGGGCGAGGACATCCTGTTCGGCCGCGAGGAGATCGCGCTCAGGGCCGATCCCTTCGCGGAGCGGCGCTCCCGCCGTTCCGAGCGCGATGCGGCCCGCGCCGACGGGCTCGACGAGGGCACGGCCGGCCTGTTCGAGCATCTGCGCAAGCTCCGGCTCCAGATCGCCCGCGAGGAGGGCGTCGCGGCCTATATCATCTTCACCGACCGGACCCTGATCGCGATGGCGCGCGAGCGGCCGCTCGGGCTGGAGGAGATGCGGGCGATCGAAGGCGTCGGCGAGCGCAAGCTCGCGCAGTACGGCGAGGCCTTCGTCGAGGCGATCTCGGAGTTCCGGGGGTAGGCGGGCTGCCTTCTGCAGCCGTCATTCTCGGGCGCAGCGAAGCGCAGACCCGAGAATCTCGCCCCGGAAGGAGACCGGAGCCTCCATCGGCATGAGATGCTCGGGTCAAGCCCGAGCATGACGGCAAGCTGGGAAGACGGCGACAGAACACGCCTCCACGCGCACGCACGCGTAGGCGCGTGAAAAAGCCATCGTCTCACCCTATATTGTCGTTTCGAATCAGGATCATCGCGGGCGCTCGCTCGCCCGCTCAGGAACCATTTCATGACCGACGCCGCCCTCAGCGCCCAGCCCGAAGACTACGGCGCCGATTCCATCAAGGTTCTCAAGGGCCTGGACGCGGTGCGCAAGCGGCCCGGCATGTATATCGGCGACACCGATGACGGCTCCGGCCTGCATCACATGGTCTACGAGGTCGTCGACAACGCGATCGACGAGGCGCTCGCCGGCCATGCCGACCTCGTCACGGTGACGCTGAATGCCGACGGATCGGTCACCGTCAGCGACAACGGACGCGGCATCCCCACCGATATCCACAGCGAGGAAGGCATCTCGGCGGCCGAGGTCATCATGACCCAGCTCCATGCCGGCGGTAAGTTCGACCAGAACTCCTACAAGGTCTCGGGCGGCCTGCACGGCGTCGGCGTCTCCGTCGTCAACGCGCTCTCGGTCTCGCTCAAGCTGCGCATCTGGCGCGGCGGCAGCGAGCACTACATGGAGTTCCGCCACGGCGACGCGGTCGCCCCGCTCGCCGTCGTCGGCCCGCAGGGCGACAAGCGCGGCACCGAGGTGACCTTCCTGCCCTCGCAGGAGACCTTCACCATGGTGGAGTTCGACTACAAGACGCTGGAGCACCGCCTGCGCGAGCTCGCCTTCCTGAACTCGGGCGTGCGCATCATCCTGACCGATGCGCGCCATGCCGAAATCGTGCGCGAGGAGCTGATGTACGAGGGCGGCGTCGAGGCCTTCGTGCGCTATCTCGACCGGGCCAAGTCGGCCGTGATCGAGAAGCCGATCATGCTGACCTCGGAGAAGGACGGCATCACAGTCGATGTCGCGCTGTGGTGGAACGACAGCTACCACGAGAACGTGCTCTGCTTCACCAACAACATCCCGCAGCGCGACGGCGGCACCCATCTCGCTGGCTTCCGCGCCGCGCTTACGCGCCAGATCACCGGCTATGCCGAAAGCTCCGGCATCTCCAAGAAGGAGAAGGTCTCGCTCACCGGCGACGATTGCCGCGAGGGCCTGACCGCGATCGTCTCGGTCAAGGTGCCCGATCCGAAGTTCTCCTCGCAGACCAAGGACAAGCTGGTCTCGTCCGAAGTCCGCCCGGTCGTCGAGAACGTCGTCAACCAGGCGCTGTCGGAATGGCTGGAGGAGCATCCGGGCGAGGCAAGGACCATCGTCGGCAAGGTGGCGGAAGCCGCCGCCGCCCGCGAGGCCGCCCGCAAGGCGCGCGATCTCACCCGCCGCAAGGGCGCGCTCGATATCGCCTCGCTCCCGGGCAAGCTGGCCGATTGCCAGGAGCGCGACCCCGCCAAGTCCGAACTCTTCATCGTCGAGGGTGACTCGGCCGGCGGCTCCGCCAAGCAGGGCCGCGCCCGCGAATACCAGGCCGTGCTGCCCCTGCGCGGCAAGATTCTGAACGTCGAGCGCGCGCGCTTCGACAAGATGCTCTCGTCGGATCAGGTGGGAACGCTGATTACGGCGCTCGGCGCCGGCATCGGCCGGGCGGATGCGGAGCAAGGCGGCTTCAATCTCGCCAAGCTGCGTTACCACAAGATCATCATCATGACCGACGCCGACGTCGACGGCGCCCATATCCGGACCCTGCTGCTGACCTTCTTCTACCGGCAGATGCCGGAATTGATCGATGCCGGCCATCTCTTCATTGCCCAGCCGCCTCTCTACAAGGCGAGCCGCGGCAAGAGCCATGTCTATCTCAAGGACGAGCGGGCGCTGGAGGAATACCTCGTCGACTCGACGCTGGACGGCGCCACCTTCCGCACCAGCGAGGGCGTCGAGCGCGGCGGCGCCGACCTGCGTGCCCTGATCGAAGAAGCCCGCAACGTCCGCAACGCGCTGGCCCAGCTCCATTCGCGCTATGACCGCCGCATCGTCGAGCAGATGGCGATCGCCGGCGTGCTGCACCCGATCAGCGAGGATGACGAAGCCAAGGCGACCGAGGCGGCGGCTACGATCGCCCGCCGGCTCGACGCGGTCTCGGACGAGCTCGAGCGCGGCTGGGAGGGCAAGGTCAGCGAGGGCGGCTTCGTGTTCTCGCGGATGATCCGCGGCGTGAAGCAGGCGGCGACGATCGATGCCGGCCTGCTCGCCAGTGCGGAAGCCCGCAAGCTTCACGCGGCGGCGGCCTCGCTTCAGGAAGCCTATGCCAAGCCCGGCGTGCTCGCGCGCAAAGGCGACGACTTCACCGTCAACGGCCCGAGCGACCTGTTCGACGCGGTCTCTGCCATCGGCAAGAAGGGCGTCTCGCTGCAGCGCTACAAAGGCCTCGGCGAGATGAATCCGGACCAGCTCTGGGAGACGACGCTCGACCGCGACGTGCGCTCGCTGCTGCGCGTCAAGAACGACCAGAACGACGAAGCCGACGATCTCTTCGTCAAGCTGATGGGTGATGTGGTCGAGCCGCGGCGCGAGTTCATCCAGACCAATGCGCTGAACGCGACGGTCGATATCTGACCGTCATCGCATGATGTTATTTCACAGTAAAGAGTGACTCTACACAGTAGAACCGTGACTCGATGATCACAGAACCATGACTCAAGCCGATGCTCAACCCCTTCAATCGGCGAAGGTTAAATTGCGACAACCATGGGATCGAGTGGGCGGCGAAAATTATCCAACGCATAGTTCAGCGGAGGCCGGGGAAACCCTTCGGACTCCGCTTTTTTGATTGGAGAGCTTGCTGCGTTTGCGAATCTTCGATTGCTCAGCAAAACCGCTAGCAATTGGCGAAGCGGGCGTTGTTGATGTTCCTAAGGTACAGGGTCTAAGCGGACGCCACCGGCGCCGTCAAAGCCGACTTGCCCAGGTCGGACGGTGTGTGACGCTTGCCCTGGACGCGGAACAGCACGACCGTCTTCTCGATCGAACTGTCCGCCACGGTTCGATGGTGAACTGAGATCTGATCCCGGATGTCGGGCTGGGCGCCCTTCCTGTCGAAAAGTTCGAGCACCATCAGAATGGCAAAGCTGACATTGGTGCTCTGATAAGCGATCGCTTGGGGTCCGTACTCGTCGACGAGCTGATCCGATGACCGTTTGGGGAACGATCGTTTGAGCTCGGCGGTGGTTTTCATCCACCGGAATGTGAACAGGACATCGACCCGCCCTCCGCCCAAATCCCTCGCTTCTGGGATGCAAATCTGCGCAAGCGCCGAGCCCATGAGGAAATTGATGAAGTCGTGCTGGAGATCTGCTTCCAGCGGAGGGTTATCTGTGTTGCGGTTGAACAGGTAGGCAACCAAGGGAAAGGTCGCGACACTTAAATCGTGACGCGCGACGAGGAAGCGGGTCGTATGCAGTAGGACTACGTCAAAGAACCTCCGAGCGTCCTCGTGCTTTGCGTAGTCGCCATTCTCCATGAGCCCGGCGGTTGCGGCCTCCAGAACCTCAATGCAGCTCCGGGATGCTGTCTCATTCAAGATCGATAGGGCGTCCGCCTCGATCCGCGCAACGATCGTCGCCTGTTCGCTCGCCGGAAGGCGCTCAATGATGGCGGCGGTCGGTGAGCTGCCGACCACCGCCCCCGAAGGGCGGTGTGAAACGAGGTCTTCTCGGGCGCGGGTGACCAGCTCTCGGAGCGCGTCTGCATCCGGCAGCAAGTCAGACGACGAGTTCTCGGCGATCCATAGTTCCAGAATATCGAGAGAGCGGAGCTCCTTTTGCATGCTGCCGACGATCCGCGGCCGCAGCAACTCCTCGAGGCCGCCAGCAGTGTTCCGTCGAAACATGCTCCGACTGGCGGTGTAGATCGAAAGGAGCTCGTCCTCCAAGGTGGCAGCAATGCTGATCCAGGCGGAGCGGGACAGCTTGCTCACCAAGCTTTCAAGCCGCAGCGCGAGCGACGACCAGTGGACGCGCTCGCTATCCTTGACCGACAGCCATGAGCCCGTCTCCGCATCGCGATCTGATCGCATCAGATAGGCCGCGTACTCGAACGCGGCATGCTGGATCGCATCGACGTAGGTGGCCAGATCGCCATCCTGACCAGTGTGGAAATCGACCAGCACGTCGAGGCAGCTTCTGTAGAGCTTGGCATCAATGCGGCTCTCGGAGGCCTGTTCCGCGCGCTCGAAGAAGAGTTGCGCCTGACTAAATCCCGATAGGGCGGCTTCCGGAGTCGTTGCCTCCATGCCAGCACGAAGAGCGTCGAGGCCAAGTTCGAAAAGCGCTTCGTCCATCGCCTCCTCGACGTTCACGAGACGCGTCAGGAGCTCCCTCAATTCCTCAAGGGGGGTGTGTGCGTGGATTGCGCCTGCGATACGCGCTGCATGGCGCAGATAGTTGCCGTCATCGGTTGCTTCGAGGCTGATGAGATCGGCTTGCAGGCGCAACCTCAATCCGGCTTCGCTTTGGGCGAGGATCATTGCCGCCTTGAGTGCCTGCGAGCGCACCCCGTAGTGATCCGACACATTCGCCGCGCGCTTTCGAAAGGCCTCGCCGACCGCCTTGCGGCTAGATGGAGCGATCAGCCCTCCACGACCAAGCCATGACGCGATCTCCATCATGGGGAGAACGTCAGTCATCTGGATTGCTGTCAGCAAAGCCTTCTCTGTCAGGTCGGCGCGAGGGTGGGATGCGAGAGCCGCGAACAGCTCCGCCTCCTCCACCTTGCCGGTACGCGCACTCAACGCCAATGCGACATCGTCGGCCGAGGAGTTGCCGAAGTCGAACCGGGCTCCTGCGATCAGAAGCCCGTCAAGGAGAGCGTCGGTTGCCACGGTCGCGGCCGTCAGAAGAGGAATCGTTGGTCTTGAGCGTGGGTTGTATGGTCGCGAGGGACAACCTGGAGCAGCTGCGGACGAGCGACAGCGCCGACTATGATCTGGATGTCGTCGGCATTCTCGATTGCCTCCTGTACGGAGGACAGGAGGGTCGCAAAATCACCGGGGCTCATTTCCTGAGAAGCCGGGCTATCGAGGATAAGAAGTCCCGGGTGGCGACCATACATGCGGCGGCGCGAAACCTCTATGATCGCCAGCGCGGCCGCAATTCTCACGCGCAGGTTTTCACCAGGCGAAAGTTTGCCGAAGCTCGTCTGCGTAGCGCCTTGGATGATGCGAAGCGCTCCGCCAGTGCCCCATTCCATGCTTTCGAGATTTTGCACGCCGAACAGCTTGGATAGGCGTGTGATCTCTTCAGACACCTCCCGAAGAATGTCGCGAGCCAGGCCATCGTAGAGCTCCTTGGTGATCTCTTCCGCAGCTTTCAAGACGACCTCGTCGTCAGCAGTTTTGTCGCTTGGGTCAGGCTCGACCTCATCCTCACCCGCTATAAGACCCTGGAGCTCGGCTTTCTGTGCTTCCAGGCCGCGAATCTCCAGTTCGAGATCGGCCTCAGCCTCAGATGACAGGTCCTTTTCCAGCAACTTCAGCCTACCCGCGGCCGTCGAAACAGCCTGAACAGCCGCCTTCTCGTTGTCTTTCGCTTGGTCGAAGGCATCCTTCAAAAGATCGACCTGGGACGTGGCATCCTTCACATCGTCTTCGAGATCGCTGATGCGAATGCCGCTTTCATCTTCCTGGTCACGGTCTTCGGTGCCGCACAGCGCGCAAATCGCTTCTTTGCTTGCGCTCTCATGGCGATTCAAATCGATGCCGGCGTCGCAGGATGGGCAGCAGACCGGCCGCAATGAGCGGAAAACTAGCCCGGCATTCCGGTCATCCGTCAGCTGCTGCAAAGATCGCCTCGTTTCCGCCAGGAGCGCCTTGGCGCCCTGCCATTGCCTGTCCTGGTTCGCGCACTGATCCCGAGCGCGTTCCGCCGCCTGTCGGAGCCCAATCAGCTCTCCGTCCAGGACGAGGATCTGGGCCCGGATGGCACTGCGATCGATATCCGGCCGAACCTGGCCGCGCTTCTCCTCTAGCGCGTCCTCCACCGTTTTGAGGCGCGCCGCCAACCTGTCCATGAGGCCCTTGTTGAGCGGCGCACGTTCGGATTTGCTAGCTCGAACTCGCTTCAGTGCCGTCGACGCTGCCGTGTAGGTGCTGACCCATGGAAGTCCCATGAACATCTGCAGGAGCCGCAGCGGGATCGCGTCGATCAGGACCTCTCCAAAGATCGCCTTTCCTGGTCCATTGACAAAAAGTGCGGCGGCGATCGCCGGCCAGCCATGGGTATGGCTCCCGTCCCGGTCATTGTGAGCATGGAATCTTGCAAAGCCGAACTCCGCCAGCATTGCATCTTCCATAGCCCGCTCAAGCGGATCGCCTATTGGTCCCTCGTATAGCGGGAACCAGGTTTCACCCTCTTCGCGAGCAAACTGCGCCTGCCCCTCCCTTCGCTCGTCGCCAGATTTCTTGCTGATGACTAGCCGATGCCCGATCTCGTTGGCCTGGAAGACCACCTCGACATGGCTCAACCAACGCCAGATGTCAGGCTTCACGCGGTCAGGCAGATCTCCGCGTATGCCACCTTGGATCACGCCGAGCAGTGTGGATTTTCCGCGCGAGTTTTGATCCGACAGAATAGCCCACAAGCCCTGTCCGAAGCGGAACGTGCTGTCGAAGGGACCGTTCTCGGCTGTTCCTTCCTTGACGCCCTGAAGTCTGACCGACCGGATACGCAAATGCTTCCGTCGCGGCAGCGTCGATTGCGGCTCGATGCCATATCGGTCGAGGGTCTCCTGCACCGTGCTGGCAGGAAGCGAGGACTTGTCGGCAATGGCGTCAACCCAGTCCGCTGCTGTGACCTGATGATTCATCCGCGCCACCTTAAGGAATCGAGCCTGGTGAGGACGCGTCCCTTGATCGACGGGATTTCGGTGCCGTGAGGCGCGCCGCGATATTCAGGATGGAGGTACTGATCGTCCTTCAGGCTGGAACCGCTGCGGAAGCCCGCGAGCGTCATGACCAACTGCACGCGATCGCGATACCAAGTCAGAGTCGGTTGTTCGCGTTCGATCTTCGCGACGAATGCCAACGCGGCCTGTGTCACGATGAAATCGTGACGTTTGTGCCCTGCCGTTTGCTTCAGCGCGCGGACAAGCCCATGAGCCGTTAGGATCGAGAGTGGCATCTCGATGTTCTGGAATGCACCCCGGCGCCAGCGAACCATCGCAACGGTACGGACATCCGGCTCGTCCCGCTCGAATATCTGCCTCGCGGCCTGGAGGCTGGCGAGGTCCCTCTCACGCTCGTATCGGTTGAGCAATTCGTCAGCGAGATAGTCTGGATATCGTACGAGGAAATCCATCGCCATCGCGCGCTTCTCGCCGCGAAAAATGCGCTCGCCGTCTTCAGTCTCCTCACTGCCGACCACAAGGATGAACAGCAGGCGGATGGCATCGCGGTGATGAAACCCGATCTGCTGAATATTCCGATCGGTGCTGAATGCTGCGCCGAAACCTGACGGGGCAGAGTGGTCAGCCTGCTCTGGCATTATCCGGCCTGCCAGTTCGAGCAGCGTAAAAGAAGGCATTCAAAGCGGATGATCCCCCCAGCATCCAGTTGCGCCAACCTAGAGGGTAATACCCAGAGGAATCTATGCGACAAAAGCGCAATTCAGGATTGAGACCGCGGTCCTTCGTTGCCGCCACGGGAAGCCGCTCGGCCAAGACCGTCCACTGCAGTAGGATTGGGCGCGCGGTCCTTCTACGGCTCCAGCCTCGACGTAAGGACTGAGCTTTGGCATCTTGGAACGATCGCGCCCTAAAAAATCGGGCGAGCGCAAGCCAAGGGCAGCAACTTGCACGATAGGCCAAGCGCAAACTCCGGCCCAAGAGGGCGCATTGACGGCAGATCCGAGGAGCCAGCCTGGCGCCGCAGCAGCGCTATGAAGTTGTTCTACCAATCTGCCGAGGAGCCAGGAGATCTTCAGCCCGACCGTATGCAGCCCATGAGCGCAGACGCACAATTGCCCGGTTACCTGTGCCAAGCCGCTAGATCGCTCTTGGGCGTCTCTCAGGCGTGGCTATGGAGCAAGGCAGACGTTTCCCGAAAGACGATCAACGATTACGAAAATGGCTTCCTCGAACCCCAGTCTCCGATCGTCGGTCGCATCCGGTCTGCTCTGGAGAAGGCTGGCGCCCAGTTCGTGCTGGGAGAAAAAGCAATCGGCGTGATCGTTCATCAGTCGCTGGCGGATGCTGCTGCTGCTTCACGCTCGACGAGACGGCAAGAGGCGTCCGTTAACCATAATCGTTAAATATTTACCGATAGCATTTTATCATTGATATAATGATCTTCATGCGTGGTGCCTGAGCCCGACCGCGCCCTGATCAGGTGACCTCCCATAGACCGGTCGCCCCAGCTCGACTCCCGAACCGACTTCGAACGTCAGGCCGACCCGCCGCTGCGATTGGCCTATAGCTCACGTATTGGAGATCCGTATGGCTTCACGGCGCCGCAATCAGCGAGCCGGACGCGGGATTTCGGCGTCCGTTTTGTCTGTGGGATTCGGTATTAGATCGCGCAAGATCGAGTTCAGCGGCGCAAGCTGCTTGAGGTCGGTGACCCGCATGAGTTCGTGCCTTGGGCACACGAATGAACTTCTCGATGAGGAGTTTGACGAGCTCAGCTGCCTTCCTGAAACGCTTTTGGCTTTAGCAAACCAAGCCTGAGAGCGCTCAGTAGTCTCAAACGCGATTGCACAATTCCGGGCAGCAGCCGGAGGAGCGCGCATGTCTGCATACACACCCCATGAGTCCGATAGTCTGGCTCGCGCCTATCTCAACATACTGATCGAGAAGGAGAAGGACCGGCAGGAACTACACTCACGCTTCGTCATCAACGATGACGAGGACGTCCCGCAGCGAGGTAGCCTCTCGCACCTGGTTCGACCGGATCTCGCGGCCATCGCGATATTGGCCGCACGGGCAATCGAAGCCGAGCCCGGCTTGTCGAAGAGATTGCGGCGAGGTTCGCCTATCATCACGATTGCGACTAACTCACCGCCGCTCGTCGAGACGGTGAAGGAGATTTTCTCCCTCTGTGTTTTCCCATACGGCTCCAAGCTAATCGAGATCGAGGGTGACGATCTCTTCGTGCGCAAGAGCGACGCCGCAGTCGTGATCGCCCGCGATGGTGCGCGGAAGGATCACCGCCCGGACAAGGGCAACCGCGCCATCTCGATAGCCCTGCAGAACCGCCTGCCAATCGTTGGCATCGCACCCGATCCGGACCTCTATCTGCCCAGCGCACTTCTCCGCACCGCAGAGCATCGGCTCCGCCTTCCGGTGCTTGACACGAGCGCACTGGCCTTGCTGATCGAGTTCCTGACCGGCGAGGCCCCCACCACCCCGCTTGACGAGGAGACATTTCGACAGGTCGGCATCGAGGATCTACCGCTGATGCTTCGCGGTCGGATGACGGCCGACGACTGCATCGCTTCGTTGCAGCACGTTGTTCGGTCGAAGGCCCAGGACCCGGTTTCAGGACCACGTCTGGAAGACCTTGCCGGCTACGGTGAGGCGAAGATTTGGGGCCTCGAACTTGCAGCCGACCTTGCAGAACTGAAATCCGGCCGGCTTTCATGGGCCGAGATCGACCATAAGGGCCTGCTTCTGACGGGTGCCCCTGGAACCGGGAAGACGCAGTTCGGGAAGGCACTGGCGAAATCTGCGGGCGTTCCGCTGATTGCAACCTCGGTCGCGCAATGGAACGCGGCTTCGCATCTTTCCGGCACCCTTCAGGCTATCCGCGAAGTGTTCCAGCGCGCTCGTCAGCAGGCGCCATGCATCCTGCTGATCGACGAGATAGATGGCATCTCCGATCGCGCCATGCTGCGTGGCGAGTACGTCGAGTACTGGTCGCAGATCGTCAACTTGCTGCTCGAACAGCTGGCTGGAATCGATCAAAGACCGGGTGTGGTGGTCATCGCCGCCACAAACTTCCCTGACCGGGTCGATGCAGCTGTCAAGCGCTCGGGCCGACTTGATCGTGTTATCGAAATATCGAAGCCGAGCGCCGACGACCTTGCCCAGATTTTCAGATTTCACCTTGGGCCCGAAACGTTGGCGGACGCTGACTTGATGCAGTTGGCGCTGCCGGCCAAGGGCGCCACCGGAGCTGATGTCGAAGCGATTGTGCAGCGCGCGAAGGGGACGGCCCGCCGAGCGAAGCGTGAACTCAGCGTCGATTGTCTCCTAGCCGAGATTGCGTCCCGGCATCCCCCACTGTCGGCCCAGGACCGAAATCTGATTGCTGTTCACGAAGCAGGCCACGCGCTTGTCGGACTGGTGCTAGGCGTCGGAACCGTAGTGGGTGCGTCCGTGCATGCTGCGGGCGGTGGCATCGACATCCGTACCGATATGACGGGGAGCCTCACGCTCGATTACCTCCAAAACCACATAGCAATGCTCCTCGCTGGTCGCGCCGCAGAGCGCGTGGCGCTGGGTCAAATGTCGATCGGCGCAGGCATGTCCGCATCATCGGATTTGGCGAAGGCGACGCGCTTAGCGGTTCTCGTGGAAACCCAATCAGGCCTCGGGCAGATGGGGCCGGTGTACGTCGATGATCGCGAAGCAGCCGCGATCTCACCGGCTCTGTTCCTCGCGGTCAAACAGCACCTGTTGGAGGGAGACGAGCGTGCGACGGCGGTATTAGTGGCGCAGAAGCGAGCCCTGATGACGCTGGCAAATGCGCTCAACAGTCGAGGGTATCTGTCGGGCGCCGATATTCGCGCCATCGTGGGCACGATCCGCGATGAACCGCCCAATCACGCTGTCACCGTAGAGGATCCCGCACCGGAGGCCGCATGATGCCGATCGTCAACGACCAGATCGATCATCCTTCGATAGCTCTCCTCGAGGCTGTTGCAGATCTTGCTGCGCAGCTGGATGTCCCGCGCCTGGAAGCCGTCATTGCGCTGACGAGCGTTGTTCAGAAGAGAGCAGAGGCGGAGCGGCTGCGAAGACTGGTCTGCATCGCAACTCCCGAGGCAGGCTCTGCGCCCTGCTCCAACCAGATCGAACAATGACCCCGGACATCGAGGCTTCCATGGAACAGGCCTGTGAACGGCTGGCTCGCGCGCGGGCAGATTTGACACGGCTTATCGAGGGCTGGCGCCCTGGCCCGTCCGAACTCAAGGACGCTGTGCTTCTCGAAGATTGGATCCCCGCCGAGGATACGGAAACCGGGACCATGATCTTGGTTGGCGATGCGACCGGACATCCCATTCTCGGCGACAGGTTCATCAGCACCAGCATGCTGATCTGGATGAGCCCGGATTGCTCGATCGCTCGAACCGTGAGCCGCTGGTATCGACTGGGGAAGCGTGCGGTCGTCGCGGTTCGCACCGATCGTAGCCGACCAATCGCTAGGCACTGATGGCGCCGGCAGACCGCCGTTTGGAAGGAGGCACATGTGTCCTCATCGAAACGGGAAGCGCCGCCACTTCATCTCACTCGCGCCGAACAAGTTGCCCTTGTTCGGACATCCGTCGCGCTCATGGGGCACTGGGGTCTCAGCGAGGAAGACGCACGCCGCGCCCTGGGCGGCATTGGACTTGACGTCATGACGGCCTGGCGGCGCGGAATCCCCCAAGGATTGACGGCCCAGTCTTCGTTCCGGCTCGCGAAGCTCCTTCAGATTCACGCGTGGTTGAAGGTTCAGTCCGCCGATCCGGCGCGATCGGCAAGTTGGATGCAGCGTCCCAATCGCCTGTTCGACGATCACCGGCCGGTCGATCTAACGTTCGGTGAGACGGAAAACGGCATAGATCGCCTTCTTTCCTATCTGCGATCGGCATCTTCCCCTTGGTAATGTTCGTCCCCTTCTACGGATTGCGACATTATATCGAAGACTAATGTAAATGAATACGGTAATTCCTTCCGATTTGCTGAAATTTAGGACAAGCATAATTTCCGTGTCGACAAGACATTTGGTAGATAATTTTTAACGACAGCTCCTTGTGTCAGAGCGCCCCGTTCGGGATGCAAGGATTTATCAATCCACCACAAGCGAGGGTTGAATTTTATACGCGTCGATAGACCAAACCACTGCCATCTAGATTGCGGTGGCTCAGCTGAACGCAGAAACAACTGCGAAGCAGGAATGGACTTCGGCGGCTTGGCTGTGGGGAATTTGGCTTTGAGCGAGAAGCGATCGCAGAACTCCACTCGCGGAACGCCGCGAAATGCAGAGGGCATTTTCGCTGGCGCCGTGGTCTCGCGGCATGTCGGCAAGCCTTCCCCATCCCGAAAAATCATCACCGGACGAAGAGACTGCATCACCGGCGTGTTCCCGTCATCCAAGCCCAAGATGGGCCACAGGATGGTCGCCTATGAAGGAATGCTGGCCCGCGACTTCATCGCGCTGATCGACTGCGATCCTTTCGTTGAATCGTATCAGGAGGAACCGGCGTCGTTTCCATGGACCGATGGCATCGATTGGCGAACCTATACGCCCGATTTCTCGGTCACCCTCATCGATGGGCGAAAAATCTGCGTCGAGGTGAAACCGCATCGCCGCGTGCTTAAGTTCCCGCCCTCGTTCTTCATGGGCATCAGCGAGGCTTCCCTGGGCGCGGGCTATTCTGCGTTTGAGGTCTGGACCGATCGGATGATGGGGGCGGTCGCGGTCGCCAACGCCGGCCTGCTCGCGAGCGAGCGGACTTTCATTACGAATGACTCGGAGCTCTTCACGATCCGCCGAGCCACCGATCGCGTGGACAGCTTGGTCACGATCCGCGAGCTGCGAAGGATTTCTGGGCTCGGCCGGCGCGCATATCGCGCGGTCATAGGCCTGATTGCACGAGGCGAGCTGCTTCCCGTGCACCCACACGTCCCCCTGGACGACCAAGCCCTGCTTCGACGCGCCTGATCAGAGACGATCGATGACACCGCAAATCCGCCTGCAGCCAGGTACAGTCGTCAAGGTCGAAGGCGTCCTCCACAGGGTGAAGGGACGCAATCACATCGGCCTGAACCTTCAGACGCTTGGTGAGATGCCCGTTGTGGTAACGCGCCCACATGACGAGGTGGCGCGGCTGTATTTCGCGCGTCCACGCAGGTTCGAGGTTGTAGAGACCGTCTCGGCCAAATTGCCGATTGGGGTCGTCGACAATCTCAACCGCCAGATCGACACCTTCGATATCCGGTACCAGGACGAGGCGATCAAGCGGCTCGATTACGTCCGGGCATGCGACACGTTCTTCGCCGACGGCACGTTCAAGAAAGTCATGGTTGACTACGCCAAGATCGCCGCGTTGACCGCTGAGGAGCGCCGCCGGCGCGATGCCGAGTTAAAGGGTATCGAGCCTCAGTATCTTCCCTTGGAAAAGGTCAGCGGGGCAGCTCTTCGGCAGTGGCATCGCAGGTGGTGCAAGGCCGGACGTAACATTGTCGCTCTCGTCCCGCTGAACGACCGCAAGGGCAGGACCGGCTTTAAGCTGGACCCCGAGGTGGAGAAAATGATCGCGCGGCGAGTCCGCGAAGATTGGCTTTTGTTGGAGGGCCCTCCACTCAGCCACGTGATTCTAATGATTCAGGACGACGTCAACGAGATCAACAAGGCGCGCGTTACAGAGTTGGCCATCCCCGACGCGATGACGGTCAGGCGTTGGGTGGATGCGAATGTCAGCGAGTTCGAAAAGGTATTCCATCGCGAGGGGAAGGCTGCCGCCGAACAGCGATTCAGACACGTCAAGGCGGCCCCGATTTCAACGCACCCGCTGGAGATCGTCGAGATCGATCACACCTGGCTCGATGTGCTGATCGTCGACGAGGCGGGGGACGAGGTCAAAGTTGGCAGAGGCAAGAAAAAGAAGACCGCCCGTCCGTGGTTGACGGTCGCCGTCTGCACCACGACCCGCATGATCATGGGGTACTACCTGACGCTTGAGCGCCCTTCATGGACCTCCGTCATGAACTGCCTTCGCATGGGAATATTGCCGAAGGATCTGGAGGGCCATCAGGTCACGTCTACCTGGCCGGTTTTCGGCGTCCCGCAGGTTCTCAAGCTCGATAACGGCAAGGAATTCCATTCGCGTTCCATCAACGCAGCGGCCGGTCAGCTCCGGATGGAGCTGCGCTATATGCCGCGAGCAAAGCCCCATCTGAAGGGTAAGGTCGAACGCCTGCTGGGCACTGTCGCTCGTGACTTCTGCGCCTATCTGCCAGGGCGGACTTTCCGCGATGTTCGCGAGCGTGGGGATTACGAAAGCGAAGAACGCGCAGCCTTCACTCTCCAGGAACTGAACGATCTGTTCATCATCTGGCTGGTCGATATCTACCACAATCGGCAGCACGGCGGCCTTGTCGGCCGGACCCCGCTCCAGCAGTGGAACGAGCTCTCAGGCATGGGAGTAAGGCTACCCCCCAGCGCCGACGATCTCTCACCGCTCATCTCGCTGGTGGTGGATCGCACGATCCGCTCGACCGGTATCACATTCCTGGGTCTTAATTATCAGTCAGAGAGCCTCAAGGGGATCCGGAGACGCCGCGGCTTCCACTACGGCCAGCAATTCCTGGTCAAGATCGATCCCTACAATGTCGGCGAAATTCTGGTTCTCGTCGATGAGAAGACCGGTTGGGAGGCCGTGCCTTGCGAAGATCCCTCCATTTCCGAGGGTGTTTCCCTGACGGAGTGGAAAGACACCGTGAAACTCGCGCGGAAAATGACCGCTAATGGGGATCGGGTCGCCCACCAGACCCTGATCAACGCCATGAAGCTTCTGCGAGCCGAGGCAGAGAGGAAGGGCGCCAAGGCCAGGAAGCTCACCCAGATCGATGCTGATTGGTTTCGCGAGAACCTCGATGCGCCATGGTTCGACGTGTCCCCAGACCCGAGCGAGCCATCGGATCGGGGTTCGCTGGCCAAACCGCCCAGCCGCAAGGCCCTCATCAAACCACCAAAAATGCCGGCGGTCGGCTACCTCGCCTCTGGCGCGCAAGCTGGCAAGGAAGACGAGGTTTCCTCGCTCGCCTCCCAGCCGAACGAGCACGCGGTTGGCGTCGTCATCGGTGAGCTTGAACGCTCCGCGCCAACGGCCGAGCTAGCATTGCAGGGCGCCGAGCATCGAAGAGCGACTTTTTCCGTGGAGGCGACTGCTCGCGCCTCGACGCATCGCGCGACTGCCGCTCCCGGGCCGCTCGCCGATGGTGACGACGACAATGATCTCGACAATTGGACCGCCGAATGATGAGTGAGCTTGCAGAAGGGCAAGAGACCCATGCTGTCGAAAGCCCTCTTCCGAATTCTCCATCGGGTCGCAGGAGAAGATTTGCGACGCCGCGCGACCCGGCAAAGGTAGCGGCTGCGCTAATGAAGGCGCAGGTGATCGGCATCAAGATCAACACGGACATCGTCACGGGCACGCGCAAGCGGTTCGACGAAATGCTCAGCGATCTGGAGGTCGACGACGAGGTTCCCCCGCATGCCGCCGAGGAGCTCGAAGCACGCTGCATGGTCATCGCAGCCCCTTCTGGCGCTGGCAAATCGCACATTCTGCTCCGGTTGCGAGAACATCCGAGCCTGCAGCCATATCGTGATGAGATCGGCCCGGTGAGGCCCCTGATAGCCGTGAAAGCGCCAAGCCCCTGCACCCTCAAAACGCTTGGCATCCAAATTTGCCATCGGCTGACTGGCATGCGACTTCGCGCATCGGCGACCGAGCACGAGATCTGGACCGAGGTCCGTGCACAGCTCGACGCTCAGCACGTGTCCGTCCTTATGATCGACGAGTTTCACCATGCCTTCGCGAAAAGCAGCGCGGATCAGAGGCGGAACCTGGTCGAGACATTGAAGAACCTAGCCATTCCGGATCCGGCCGACCCGCTTCGCCAGCCAGGGTCAGAAATGCGCCCGATCATGCTCGTCCTATCTGGAATGCCGTGGACCATCCAGGTTCTGAACCAAGATTCGCAGCTCTTGCGCAGGCGAGCTGTTATCGCGATCGAGCCTTTGAAAAACGATCAGAGCGGGCTGCGGAAAGCAGCCAAGTTTATGGAACTCGTGGAGTCGAAACTCCCGTTTGAGACCTCATCGGACCTAAGTGAGCCCGACATGCTGAGGCGCATGATGCTCGCCAGCAATGGCTTTACAGGCCGGATGATGGCGCTCGTCAAGCAAGCCGCATTCCTTGCTATTAATCAAAAGGCGCAGTTCATAGACCGGGAACGGCATCTCGCGGTTGTCTTCGAGGAGATCTTTCAGATCGGGAAACTGCGAAATCCCTTTCTAGTACCCGACATAACTTCTTGCCCAAGAGTGCCGGAGCCGGCTTTCGAGCGGCTCACCCTTCTGAAAGGGACCGGGGACGAATGACGTGGCAGGTGTAAAGGTCGTTCCAGTTCGCGCAGACGCACCATCGCGAACCTTAACAATCAAGCCGCCAGTCCTCTCCGGAGAGACTGCTGTCGCCTTCCTGCATCGCGCGTTCACGATCAATGGCCGGGTTTGGAACAATTCGCTTCTGGGCCGCGAAGGTGTTGGCCTCACCAAACTAATTCATGGCCAGCCCAACTCCGCATGGGACGTGTACATCGGTCACCAGCCAGAGGGCCTCGTCGGAAACGATATCCCCCTCAAGGGCAAAAAACATATCGAGTTCGCCGGCCAGACTGTCCGGCGCGAAGATTGGAATTCTCGATTCCGGCGCTGGTGCCCGGGCTGCTGGCAAGCCGATCTCCGCAGCCCTGCGCGCGGAAGGTCTGCCGACTGGAACATCCATCATCGCTACTGGTGGGATGTCCTAGCCATCTCCCACTGTCCTCATCATCGCATGAAACTGGAAAGTACCTGCCCACAATGCGATCGGCGTGTACATTGGTTAGCCGGATCAATGACACGTTGCGACAAGGGCCACTCCCTTCTGGGAAAGCACGGCGTCCCGGTCCCAGCGGAAGAATGTGTCCTCGACGATTACCTCCTTGCGCGCTTCGAGGATCCAGATAGCCCGCGAAATTCCTACCTTGATAGCTTCGACCTGGCGAACGTCGCAAAAGTGGTGGAGCGCCTCGGCGCCGCTTACTTGGACGAGAATTCCAGCATCAAGGAACTCCGCAGGGTAGTCGGTCGTTGCAAACTTCTCAGCACGGGTATGCGTGTGGTGTCCGAGTTGCCGGGCTCCGTTGGTCCACTTCTTGATCGTGTAAGAGAAGGCGCGTCCGCGCGAAAAGGAAAATGGGGCGTACTACGGACCTATGGTGCTTTTAATGAATGGGTGAAGTGCTTGCCCTCTGTCGCATTGGCAGAAGTGCTGCGCGACGAAATGGTGAAGCATGCTCGGAGGAACGGGGTCCACGTCAAGACAGGAGGCGACGTAGGCGGCGTCGCCGTGCCGAAAATTGCGTTGACGCTCGTAGAGTCTGCAGAGATCTGTGGAATATCTCCGACCCGCTTCAGGCGCATTGCGGTCGCTGTAGGCATCAAGTCCCGCAGAGTTGAACGAGGAACTACGGCCGGTTTCTCACCTCCGATAGTGAAATATATCGCTCAACAACTTGATGGACACTTGCTACTCAATGATCTGGCCAAGGAACTAAGAATTTCGAAGGGCTCCTTAAAAAATCTGATCCAAAAAGGATACATCAGAAAACTTTTCGATTCAGAAGATTTTACTGGATCGTACTCTTGGTTATTCCCGCGAGATGCCGCGACGAAGCTCATCTCGAAGCTAGAAGCACTATGCATCCCGTTGGGCCCATCCGATAAGCAATGGAGGTCGATGCGCATCGCCGCCCAATCCAACTACACTTCGCTCGCGGATGTCATGGGTCTTATTTTTGATGGCAAATTGCTAGTCAGACGCGGACGAGGCGCTGGCATCGGCGCCTTTCAGGTACCGATCTCCGCTTCACGTACTCAGGTCAGGATTAAGCGCTGGCCCGGAGAGACAACAGCTGACTTTATGAAGGCAACCAATCTCTCAGCTGCCGCCATAACAAACTACATCCGGGAAGGCATCATCAGAGCAGAATTCCATGGGCAGAATTGGATTTTCCAGCCCGGAGAGATCGATCGCTTTAAGCAGAAATATATCACGCTGTCAGAACTTTCTCTTCTTTCTGGGATAAAATATATCAAGCATATCACTATAATTTTAAGCAATAAAGGCGTCGAGCCGCTCTGTAAGCCTCCGATATTCAAGAAGATACTCTTTTTGCGGCAAGATGCGCTTCCAGCGATCCAACTATGGATGCAAGATCCGACCAATGAGATCAAATCTGCCACCTACGTTAAAAAAATACCCCCTCAATGCTTATCCGCAAAAGCACTAAGCGTTAAATTGCGATGGGATCCCAAATTGGTAGCAGACATGTTGGCAACCGGCCATATTGCCATCACCGCAAAAGTCGGCCACCGAACTTACATTCCCAAAAGTGAAATTGATCGCTTGCGCTATGAATTCGTCGCCGCCAACAAACTGGCGCCGCTTCTTGGCAAGGTCGCACCTCATGCGGCGACCACGGCTCTCAAGAAGGCTGGTATTGTTCCGCGATTCAGGAGCACCGATGGACGGTATTCCCTTTTTCAGCGGCTAGAGGCGACCGAAGCCATTGAGAAGCACCTCGCAGAGCAGGAAGGCGATGGCGTCAAACAGCTCAGAACGCGTAAGGCGGCAAAATATCTGGGCACTGACTAAAAGATGATGGGCGTTCTGAACCTGTTTGCAAGCACGATCTCCAGACAGAATAAAAGCAAGAGCTGATGAACAGACGCGAATGAGCGGGCGAGGTGGGTCGCATATCCCGTTGTTTGAACTCGCCGTTGCCCCTTGCCAGCACGGTACTGCACGGAGCCTGTCGCCTGGTCGAATGTCATGCCGCCGTGGTGTGATGCGTTGCGGACCTGTTTGTCGAACTCGGCGCAGATAGCCGCGAAATCGGCATTGTATCGCCCGCACCATGCTGCCTTATCGCTGTGCTGGTGCGGCAAGCTTGATCGTGCGGAGCTGATCAAATGGCGACCCTCGATCAGATTGTTGATAGCTACGAGCACCTCGCGGTAAAGGGGGGGGCGACCTTATGCCATTCATCCTGGGCGCGATCGGCCAGAACTCTCGGGCCGGGACCACCTCCAAGCGATCGGGTAGAAACCTTCGATCGCGCCGCTCGACAGAAGCGGTATAGAACCCCATAGGGGCTGTTCAGGAGCTAGAAGTATTGGGCTGAGAATGTCTGATCGGTCTTCGCAAGCGCCGGAAGCTGACAGGCAACCGGCCCCGAAAAAGGAGGTTGCGATTGCACTCACCCAAGAGGGCAAACGCAATCAAGTCCAACTTGCCGATGCGAGCAGACAGCGCGTGCACGAACTGCGGGCGCTGGCGCGTAAGCAGAAGCGGGCCAAAAAAGCACCGTAAAAAGCTCGGTAAAATCACCGCCAAGCACCGACCCAGTCAGTGTCAGGCGATATCTCAACCACCAAGCTCATTCTCGACCAGCGCGTCGTGGAAGCGCCCGTCGATAGCGACCTTTCCCTTGAGTGCGCCAAAGCGCCGCTTGCCCCGTGGTGCGATGGGCGACCACGGGCACGTGGCGGCGAGTGATGACCACGTCCTCTCCTGCCAGAGCTTTCTCGATCAATTTGGACAGCTGGGATTTCGCATCGCGAACCGAAAACTGGAGCACGAGAATCTCCTCTAAATCGGCGCCCCAAGAACAGCTGCCGCTCCCGCCAACTCGCTTCGTTGAATTGGAGCTCAGGCAGCTGACCAGCGATCGAGCGCGAGCCCGCCGAGCGCTCGCGGCGCCTCTTCCCGATCGTAAATGTAGCCACCTATCTCCTTGTAAGGTACAAGCGGCGCGACGCCCAGCGGTCGCAAATCTTCGACCACCGAAAGCCCTATGCTGCACGGTGGCTGGACGCTCCTCGGCTGTCGCCGTACTGGCTGCGCCAACCCAAGCGAGGCTCCATCTCAGCCGCGGAGTGCTCGTCGGAACGTCGGCGCTGGCGTCTGGCTAGCGTGATCGACCGATAGTACCCTGCCCTGGCCCGCTTTCGACAAGGTGAGTGTAACGCATAGACCGCCACTGGCGCGGTTCTTCAAACTGATGAGCCCACCGTGCGTCTGGATCACAGATGCCGCGATGGTGAGCCCCAGGCCGGTTCCACCCGTCTCGCGACCGCGAGATTCTTCAAGCCGCACAAAGGGGTGAAACACGCGCTCCATATCAGGCTGCGGAATGCCGGGCCCTTTGTCGTCGACGGTGATGACGATCTGGTCTCCGGCCTCTGCAATCGTGACGCTGGCAGTATGGCCATATTTGACGGCATTGCCGATGACATTGGAGAAGGCGCGTTTCAGCGAGAGCACGCGCCCAAGTACCGGAGCGGAGGTGAGACCGGTCAGCGATACCTGGTGCCCCTGATCGAGATGATCATCGACGATGGTCTCGATAACGGAAGCGAGGTCAATCGGTCGGATAACTTCACTGGAAACGCCCCCGCGCAGATATTCCAGCGTCGAGTCGATCATCGCCTCCATCTCACCGAGATCGGCATCGATCAGGTCGCGTGTCGCTTCATCGTCGAGCAATTCGGAGCGGAGCCTAAGGCGCGTGATTGGAGTTCGCAGATCATGTGAGACCGCTGCCATCGCCTGCATGCGCTCAGTGACGAGGCGCTGGATCCGCTCGCGCATGGTGTTGAAGGCCCGCGCGGCACGGCGAACCTCGATCGGTCCGTTTTCGGCAAGCGGCTGGGGCACCTGGTCGAGACTGAAGCGCTCCGCCGCGATGGCGAGGTCCCGTAGCGGCCGTGTCGCCCAGCGCAGCAGCAGCAACGCGACGACGACGATTCCGACGCCGAAGCAGATCGTGACCGCGATCACACTCCAGTCGATATTCTGGTTCGCTCCAAGAGCCGAGGAGGAGAAATTCACCCAGGAGCCGTCATCCAACCGCACCGAGACCAGCATCATATGCCGGTAGGCATCGGCATCTCTGCTCCCCAACGCCCCATCATCCGCAAAACCGACTCGGAATGACTCCGCTGCGAGTTCGGGCGCCAGCTCTTTCAGCCGGGCCTCCATGATCGTGGTGCGTTCCGTCCTCGGCGCCGTGCCGAGGACGAGGCTGACCCTGCTCCAATGGACCTCAAGGCTGGCGCTCGACAGATCGTGCGCGGCTCGGTCGCGCTCTTGTCCGGCTGGGGCGCTGGCGATTGCTCGCTTAATCGAGACGATATGCTCGGCGAGGCCACGGTCGCGCCCTGCGGTCGCCAGGCTCTCGACGCCGACGCGATAAGCCCAGAAGCCGAGCAGATGAAAGGCGAGGAGCGCTGCCACCAGCACCATGATGGCGCGGCTGGCGACCGTGTCGGGCAAGAGGCGTTCGACCAGCTTCTTCAAGCGGGTTGTCCTTGCACGTGGACGTCTGACACAAACATGTAACCGGAGCCACGGACGGTTTTGATGAGCTGACCGCCGTTCGTAACCGCTTCAAGCTTGCGCCGCAGCCGGCTGATCTGAACGTCAATGGTCCGATC
Organism: Bosea sp. ANAM02; assembly: GCF_011764485.1. Lineage (NCBI taxonomy): Bacteria > Pseudomonadati > Pseudomonadota > Alphaproteobacteria > Hyphomicrobiales > Alloboseaceae > Allobosea > Allobosea sp. ANAM02. The sequence continues at coordinate 29,300 of NZ_AP022848.1, forward strand.
GAACGGATCGCCGCTGTTCCGGGCCTTTGCGAACTGCATCAGCGCCTCCCGCGACAGGACGCGGTTGGCGTGCTCCGCAAAGGCGACGAGAAGATCGAACTCTCCGGTTGAGAGATCGATCAGTGTTCCCGAAGGCGATTGCAGCTCTCTGCGGCGGAGATCCATCGACCAGCCATCGAACGTGACGATCTCGGAGCGGCGGGTTTCGGTGGTGCTGCGCGCCGTCCGAGAGCGACGCAGGACCGCTCGAATGCGCGCCAGCAATTCGCGCGGGCTGAATGGCTTGGTCACATAATCATCGGCACCGCCCTCGAGGCCTATGACTCGGTCGCTCTCCTCGCTGCGGGCCGTCAGCATGACGATGGGAATCTGGGACGCCATGCGAACGTCGCGGCAAAGCTCAACCCCGGACCGGCCCGGCAGCATCAGATCCAGCACGATCAGATCGATGGTCGTGCGGGCCAGGATATCCATCATGATGCGCCCGTCGGGTGCTCCGGTGACTTGATAGCCATGGCGTTGGAGGAAACGCGAAACCAGAAGCCTGATCTGCGGGTCATCGTCTACGACGAGTATATGCCCATGATCGTCGGCAACGCTCTTGATTGGATCTCGATCCATCTTTTGCTCGGCTTCCCGGAACAACCCTGTCGGTAGGGTGACGCTTCTTACCTTGCGGTGACTGCACAATAGCGCGCTTGTCCCGGTGTCGCCCGCGTTGCTTTGATACAATTTGTAACGGACGCCGCCGGCAGGCCGCTGCTACCTCTGTGTGGTCGAAACACGGGGAGCCGAGTCGTGACGTTCGTAAAGGTGCCGTTCCTGGCAGGTATAGGGCTGGCGTTAGGCGCCTGTTCGCTAACGCCCGTTCCCGAACATCTTGCCAAGCCGGCTGACCAGAATGTCCGCGTCCCTGCCGTCCAATACCGCAGTGTGACGGCCGGGGCCGCTACATACCGCCCGACCGATCCAAAGGATTGGCGCGAACTCAACCGTGACGTCGGCCCGAAGTCATGACGTCGCCCGCCGTATTCATTTCAGCGATTGATATTTCCCCGGAAAGGACAGCCTTGACCGCCCCAGCGACATCGAATGCCCGTCGCATGCTCCGTTTCGGGCTGCTCGCCGGAGCGGCTGCGCTGCTGGGAGGTTGTGCGAGCTTCTCCACCGATGGCGGCATGGCCACTGTGCAGACGGCGACCTATGCCGATATCGGCAAGGACGTAGCCAAGATCGGCGACGATCAGGCGGCGCTCACAGCGAAAGCGCGCGTCGATCAGCTGCTACGCAAGCCGCTAACGGCGGACACTGCCGTGCAGATCGCGCTGCTTAACAACCGCGGACTGCAGGCTGCCTTCAACGAACTCGGCATGGCCGAGGCCCAGATGGTCGCCGCCAGCTTGCCACCCAATCCACGCTTCGGCATCTCCAAGCTGTCCGGCCGCTTCGAGGTCGAGATCGAGCGCCAGATTGTCGGCAGCCTGCTGACACTGGCTACCCTGCCGGCCCGGGCGGAGATCGCCCGCGACCGCTTCGAGACGGCACAAATGCGCACTGCGGAGGCCGTCCTCAAGCTCGCGGCCGATACACGCCGCCAGTACTATCGAGCGGCGGCGGCTGATGCGCAGGTTGCCTTCTATCAGCAAGCCAAGGCTTCCGCCGATGCGGCTTCGGAGCTTTTCAAGCGGCTCGGTGAATCGGGCGGGGTCAATAAGATCGACCAGGCCCGCGAATTCGCCTTCGAGGCTGAGCTAACCGTACAGCTCGCGCAGGCGCGCCAGCTGCAGCGTCAGGAGCGCGAGCGGCTCGTCCGCCAGCTCGGGCTCTGGGGCGATGATCTTAAATTCCGGGTCGGCAGTTTGCCGCCGCTTCCGCGATTGCAATCGGTCAAGGCGGTCGAGGCCGAGGCGCTGCGCAAGCGCGTCGATCTCAGGATTGCGCGGGGCGAACTCGACACGCTCGCCAAGTCGCTCGGGCTCACCCAGGCCACGCGCTTCGTCAACGACATCGACCTGCTTGGCCGCCGCACCTATGACCGCGGCCGTATCATCGGCGAGGACGGTCATGTCGAGCGGGAATCCAGCCGCAGCAAGACGCTGGAGCTGGAGATCGACATCCCGATCTACGATTTCGGCCAGTCGAAGGTCGCGCTAGCCGAGCAGACCTACATGCAGGCTGCCAACAAGCTGGCGGAGAAGGCGGTCAATATTCGCTCGGAAGCGCGCGAAGCCTATACCGCCTATCGCGCCACCTACGACATCACGCGCCAGTACCAGAACAACGTGCTGCCTTTGCGCAAGATCATCCAGGATCAGTCACTGCTCCAGTACAGCGGCATGCTAACCGACGTCACGGATCTGATCACGGATTCGCGCAACCGCATCCTCTCGAATGTCGCGGCGATCAATGCCCGGCGCGACTTCTGGATCGCCCATACCGACTTCAAGCACGCGCTGATCGGCGGCGGCAGCGGAGGCGGCGGCGCTGCCACCGTCGCGGCGGCGAGCGGTGGTGAAGCTGGCGGCGGCCACTGAAGGATTTGCAAGAGATGACATCCCTATCTCGTAGAGGCTTCGTCGGTTCGTCGGGGCTCGTGCTGGCCGGAGCGACCGCTGTTTCGGGGCGCAGCGCCTTCGCGGCTGTGCCCGAAGCTCCAACTATGAAGGATGCAACGACGCAGGCGCCGCTGGTGCCGACGACTGGGCCGGACTACCAGCCGGTCGCGACGCTCAACGGCTGGTCGCTGCCCTGGCGGATGAACGGCGACTGGAAGGAGTTCCATCTCGTCGCCGAGCCGGTGGTGCGCGAGCTGGCGCCCGGCATGAAGGCCTATCTCTGGGGTTATAACGGCCAGTCGCCGGGGCCGACGATCGAGGCGGTCGAGGGCGACAAGGTTCGCATCTACGTCACCAACAAGCTGCCGGAGAACACGGCGGTGCATTGGCACGGCCAGCGCCTGCCCAACGGCATGGACGGCGTCGGCGGCTTGACGCAGCCGCATATCCCGCCGGGCAAAACCTTCGTTTACGAGTTCCAGCTCCGGCGCTCTGGTACCTTCATGTACCACCCCCATTCGGACGAGATGGTCCAGATGGCGATGGGTATGATGGGCTTCTTCGTCGTCCATCCGAAGGACCCGGCCTTCCGCCGCGTCGACCGTGACTTCGTCTTCCTGCTCAACGCCTTCGACATAGAGCCCGGCTCCTATGTGCCGAAGGTCAACACAATGCTCGACTTCAACCTGTGGGGCTGGAATAGCCGGGTCTTCCCAGGCATCGACCCGTTGGTGGTCGGCAAGAATGACAAGGTCCGGGTCCGCTTCGGCAACCTGACTATGACAAACCACCCGATCCACATGCACGGCTATGAGTTCAAGGTCTCCTGCACCGATGGTGGCTGGGTCGACCCAGCGGCGGCCTGGGACGAGGTCTCGATCGACGTCGCGGTCGGCCAGATGCGCGCCTTCGACTTTGTCGCCGACGAGCCCGGCGACTGGGCGATCCACTGCCACAAATCGCACCATACGATGAACGCCATGGGCCATTCGGTGAAGACTTATATCGGCGTTGGCAAGAAGGATCTGGCCAAGCGGATCGCCAAGATCGCACCCGGCTACATGCCGATGGGCTCGAACGGCATGGGCGAGATGGGCTCAATGGAAATGCCGCTCCCGGACAACACTCTGCCGATGATGACCGGGTTCGGACAGTTTGGCCCGATCGAGATGGGCGGCATGTTTTCGGTGGTGAAGGTCCGCGAGGGGCTGGCGAAGAACGATTACACGGACCCCGGCTGGTTTAAGCATCCGGAAGGCACCGTTGCGCACGAGTATAGGGGCGAGAAGCTTACCGAGGCCCCTCGTACGAAGGGCCCCGACAGCGGCGTTCAATCTGTCGACTGGCGGGTCAAAGATCCCCGCAAGCCGACGCTTGGGCCGAACGGAAAACCTCTGCCGGGAGCCGGTTCCGGCGGACATTCGAACCACTAATCACCAAGCAAGCCATTCAAGGAGCTTATCCATGACGAACAGAGCGTCTGTGCTGAAATTGGCAGTCTTTGCTTTCGTTCTATCCACTGGCGCGGCGCTCGCTGGGCCCGGCGCCGCCGGTCATCACGATGGTGAGGTAGCCTATGGCAAGCCGGGTGACCCCAAGAAGCCGTCTCGGCCCGTTCAGGTCGTGATGAGCGAGAAGGACGGGAAGATGTCCTTCATTCCTGACCGAATCGAGATCCGTCGCGGCGAGCAGGTCCGTTTCCAGCTGCGCAACAATGGTGAGCTCGACCACGAACTCGTGCTGGCGACCCTGGAGGAGAACCTCAAGCACGCCGTCGAGATGCAGAAGAACCCCGACATGGAGCACGATGATCCGAACGCCAAGCGGCTCGCGCCGAAGAAGGCTGGCGAGATCGTTTGGGCCTTCACCAAGCCGGGTGAGTTCGATTTCTCCTGTCTGATCCCCGGTCACCGTGAAGCTGGCATGACCGGCAAGATCATCGTCAAGTAGGCGATAACTCAGCGAAAGGAGTGTTCCCATGCTGAAAACTGCTGCCACCCTGGCTTTCCTGATCGTTGCGCTGCCGGCTGCCGCCCAGTCGGTCAACGGCACCATCACCAAAGTCGACGAGGCCCAGGGCAAGCTCACTATCAATCACGGGCCCATCAAGAATCTCGATATGGATGGCATGACCATGGTGTTCCGTGCTGGTGATGCGGCCATGCTTAAGGGGGTGAAGGCGGGCGACAAGATCAAGTTCGACGCCGATCGCGTCAATGGTCAACTCACCGTCACGAAGCTCCAGAAGTCCAAGTAAAGACGTGAAGCGGGCAAGCGCCCCGGCGTTTGCCCGCTCGGTTGAGTTCGATGCTGTCGAGCAAATTCAGAAGATGCTGCTGGGGCGCTTTGGCTCTGGCTTTCGTTGCTGGAGTCCAGTTTTCCTCCGGAGCGGTTGCAAGTGATGGCGAGCTGCAGCGCGTTCTTCTAGATGCAGGTTGCCCAAGCGCGACCGTCAACCAGCTGCCCGGTGAGAACCCGCAGGTTCGCACTTTCGAGGCCAAATGCCTCGCGGCCTCCAATACGGTTATCGGCGTTGTCTGCATTCAGAGCCGCTGCATGGTCAGTCCGAAGCGTGCGGAATAAAGCAGACGACGGCCTGGCAGGAGAGACCGACATGGTAGCGCGCCGTTCTATTGGCCGTGGGCTGACGGCAATCGCTCTGACGAGCGTCTCGATTTTGCCCCTTCTGTGGGGGCAGGCAAATGCTCAGATGGTCAAGATCGTCGGCATTGGCGCGAGCAGTTGCCAATATTTCGCACGAGAGACGAACGGCAAGCCAGAGGTCGAGAAGAATTTCTTTGCCTGGGCTCAGGGTTATATGAGCGGCCTCCTGTTGCGGGCGCCTCCTGGCAAGGATGAAGATTTGGACCTCGAGCCGGCGCTGCTGCCGTTGCTTAAGCAGGCTGAATTCCTCCGGAATTTCTGCGACCGGAATCCTGACGCCGATTTCAGCGACGGCGTGATCGAACTCTACAAGACGTTGCGCGCTCCGCCCAGCTGACGAGGCGGGAACTCACTGCGTCCATTGTAACGGACCGGGGCGAGGAGCGACTCTGCTTCCTCGGATGATGCCGCGCGTTCACTTTTAGAGCTGCTGACAGCGTGCAATACGCATTCAACCTTCTGCATGATCTCGTCCATCGGTTGATCGGCCTCGATTACCCTCACGGGCATTGGCTGATCAACATTGCTGCAACTTTGCTTTTCGTGATTGCGCCGGCGTGGACAATCTGGATTGCCATAAGCAGCCTCCTGCGCTGGTTTCGCGGTTTCCGCCGCCGCCGCGCCCGGTTTCGCGCTGCCGCTATTCGTGGTGCCGATCCGCGGCCGGAGAGCGCGCATGCGTCTTTGAACGCCTATATCATGCGCTCCACGGCGCGATCTCAGCTGAAGCTGGTCATCATATCGCTTTTCACGTTACCCACCGCTTGGTTGCTTCTCGAAATTCCCAAACACATCATCAATCACGCGTTGGCGGATCCCAACGAAAAAGGTCATCTGGCCATGACCTTTTTCGGGGTTCATCTGGATCGGATGACCCTGCTGTTTGCGTTATGCGCGAGCTACCTTGCGGCTTTGTCGGTGAACGGCCTGGTGAAGTATACGGCGACGCGGATACGGGGCCGTGTCAGCGAGCGGTTGGTGCGGCGGCTTCGTCTTGGCGTTTTGCGGACTGCAGCGCAGATGGGCGCGACCTCGGCGGAGCGCGCGCATTACTCGGCGGTCGTTGTTCAGGAAGTTGAGCCGATTGGCTATTTCGGCGGAAGCCTTGTTGTTGTGCCGGTCATCCAGGGCGGCGCCCTTCTGACCAGCATTCTGTTCCTAATGATGCAGAATCCAGCATTGGCATTGTCCGCCCTGCTGATGCTGCCGATTCAGCTCACATTCCTTCCTCGCTTACAGAAGCGCTTGAACAGGAAGGTGCGCGATCGTGTTCACTCGACGCGCGCTTTAGGGGGCCTTCTCGTCACCGATCATGCCGAGACAGGCTCCGTTGTCTCACTGGCTGAAAATCGGCCTTCGCCGGCCGGATCGCGTTTGCGTCGGCAAATGCTGATGACCGCTAGGCTAGAGGCGATCCGGGTCGAAATTAGCGATCTGAAGGGCCGCATCAAGGGCCTTTACAATTACACCTCCAACCTGACGCCGTTTTTCTTTTTCACGATCGGCGGCTTCCTCGTGGTGAGAGGGCAATTGTCCTTAGGCGCACTCGTTGCCGCTCTGGCAGCCTATCGCGAGATCGCGCCGGCGCTGCGAGAATTATTCGACTTCATCCAGAACTGGTCGGATGCCAAGGCTCGCTTCAGCGAGGTCATGAAAACTGCGCAACCGGCTGTGGCAATGGCACGTCCCGTCGAGACAAGCATCCGCGCGTCGTCAAGCGGTGAGAAATGGGTCCAGGGGAAGACCGGCTGATGCCAATTTTTGGTCTGCTTCGGTATTATGCCTGATCCGCAAACGCGGGATGCTGAGCGGCCCGAATGCATCAGCTCTTTCAGAACATACCCCGAAAGAAGCGGGATCGCAGCGACAGTTTCCGCGATCCCGTGCTGTCTTCGATTTATGAAGGTCTATTTTCGAGCTTTCTCGACTTCGCGCTTGACCAGTTCGTATAGCTGTCGAGGGCCGAACTCGGTGAGAGGCTCGCCGTTCACAAAGAAGGTCGGTGTCCGCGTCACCTCCAAGGTCTTTACGTCGGCGAGATCCTTCTCAAGGGTCGCATCGATCTCGGGCCGCGCGGCGTCTCGTTTGCCGCGCTCGACATCAAGGCCAGCTTCCCGAACCCGAGACCAAGCCTTTTCGATATCGGGCTTTTCGTGATCGGCCCACTCAGGCTGGAATTCCAAGAGGGCCTGGAGGGCCGGCTCGAACTTATCTTGACGCCGCGCCGCCTCAAGGATCTTGACCGCCACGTCCGAACCTTCATGGAATGCCGCGTAGCGGATGACGAGCCGGGCGTCGTTGGGAAACAGGGCCAGGATCTGCTTGAGCGGCGGATAGAAGGCACGGCAAGCCTCGCAGGACGGATCGAAGAACTCGACGATCGTGACAGGCGCATTAGCGGGGCCGATAACGGGCGAGTGATCCCGGACCAGCGCCTCGGCGCGGGTCGCAGCAATGACGCGAGCGCGTTTGGCTTGCTCGGTCTGATAGAAGACGGTTGCGCCGGAAAAGACCGCCAGTGCGACGATGCCGGTGAAGACGACGAGAGCGCGGCGGTTCATGACGAGGCCCTTGTTCTGGAGGCGATGAGCGCGAGTGCGATCGCGACGAAGGCCGCAAACGAGAGAACGGGCAACGGCAGCGTTCCGAAGAGCGTCATCTCGGCGCTGGCGCAGGACGGTCCCTGGGTACAGGGTTGGATGTTTTCCGGAATCAGACCGGCGTAGAGCAGGCTGTGGAATCCCGCGATCAGCATGCCGATGGCCGCGAGAGGCAGTGCGTAGCGCCACGCGCCGGTATCGCCACGGAAACTCGCCACTGCGAGCAGAACCGCCAGCGGAAACATGAAGGCGCGCTGGTGCCAGCAGAGGCTGCAAGGCGCCTGGCCGATGACCTCGCCGATGAAGAGTGCGCCGAGGCTCGCCACGACCGCAAGGATCCAGGCGATGAATAGATAGATCCAGCGGTCCTTTCCGCTGGCGACCATGTCGCTGCTTGTCATGTGGAAATTTGTTCCTTTCATCCGATCGTTGCGAGAATTGGGAAGGTTTCAAGAAGCCAGAACGCCATCGTGGAAAGCTGGCCGGACATCATGGCGAGCCCCATCAGGATCATCGCGATTCCGGCGACGACCTGCAGGCGGCGCCCCGCGACGCGCATCCGCCGCAGCTGAGTCGTGATGCCGTCTGCGAACAGGGCTGTCAGGAGGAAGGGTAGTGCCAGGCCGAGCGAGTAGATGCTCAGCAGCGCAACGCCGGTGGACGGCGTCGGAGCGGTCGCGCCAACTGTCAGGATCGCGCCGAGAACCGGACCGATGCAGGGCGTCCACCCGAAGGCGAAGGCGAGGCCGAGCAGATAAGCTCCCATCGGCCGGCCGCCTGCGATCGAGGGATTGAAGCGCAGCTCCCGTTCGAGCCAGGGAAGGCGCACCAGCCCCGCTGTGAAGATGCCGAAGACGACGACGATCGCACCGCCGACGATACCAGCTTCGTAGCGGTAGCCCAGCAGGAGCCGACTGAGCGCCGTTGCTCCTGCGCCGAGCATGACGAAGACCGTCGAGAAGCCGAGCGCAAACCAAAAACTCATGGCGAGGGCGTTGATCCGCGACGTGGCTCGCGAGCGCGTGCCGATCGCTGCCGAGCCGCCGGCAATGTAGGAGATATAGCCGGGAACGAGCGGCAGCACACAAGGCGACAGGAACGAGACCGCGCCGGCCGCGAACGCTGCCAGGATGCTGATGTTAGCGATTTCCATCAAGGGGCGACCTTGTCCGGTTTGTCCGCAAGCAGCGACGCGATCTCCTGCGTCGCGGCCGCTTCGTCCCAGGCTCTGGCTCCGTACCAGCGACGCCGCTCCAGGCCATCGGGCCCGAGCAGGATCGTGGTCGGAAGCCCGGAAATCGAGAAGTGCCGTACCGCTCCGCCCTCCGGGTCGAGATAAACGGCGAGGTCGGCAACGCCGAGCTCCTCGATCAGCGGCTTGACGATCTCCGCTCCCTCGCGGTCGACAGAGAGGGCGATGATCACGAGAGGCCGCCCCTGCGACTGACGATGGAGTCGCGCGAGCGCCGGCATCTCCTGTCGGCAGGACCAGCACCACGTCGCCCAGACCGTCAGCAGTACGGCCCGACCGCGAAAGTCCGCGAGGGTCTCGCGGCCGCCATCGAGCCGTTGAATGGCAAGCGTATTGCCACTTCGGGCCCGCGGAGCCCCGTCGCCAATCACGACATAGGCAGTCGATGCGGCCAGCGTCGCCATGACGACGGTCGATAGCGTGAGCCATCCGGATTTGGTCGTTGGGCCGATCAAGCTCGGACCTCGAAACATGAGCTGGTCGCGTGCCGCTGATTGGGCCGGGCGAGAGGTGTCGCGCAGGGCCGGATCGGCGGATCGGAACGGATTGAGCGCCGTGTCGCCGCAAGCCTCGCGCGAGGCTTGACCGTTCAGCCGTTAAGGGGCGGTCCTGTCGCCCTCGGCGGCCCTTCCGGCTCTGCCGCAGCGAAGGGAACTGATCGCTGAATGAAGGTAGCCGTGGCAGCGTCGGTGCGCGTAGCAACCATTGTGGAGACGCTCGGCGGCATCAGCGGCGCCAGCGCAACCGATTTGGCCCAGACGCAGCAGGTGTTGACGCCCTCGATGTGGGCCGCCGCCGGAACGCCTTTCGACTCTGGCGTCGTGCCACAGATCTCGGTGAGCGAAATCTCGCCAGCATTGAACTTCACGGCGAGATGGCTGCTTCCGGCCAGAGCGCTCGCCATCAACTGGAAGAGGAGCACGAGACCACAAGCAGCGGCCAACAGGCCGCGCCCCATCTCCTGCCATGTGCGAGCGGACATCATCGCGGGACGCTAACCCGGCAGCGCGCGAGCGGGCAATGCGGGCCGGTCCTGCTCGCGCTCTGTTGACCGTTCAAGAAGCAGTCGAGCCCACTCATTGCGCCGCCTGCGTTACCTTTTTGATGTGGCCCTCAATTTCGGCGATGCTTGCCGCATGGTCCCATTCCTTCGCCCCGGCCCAGCGCGCAATCTCGCGGCCGGTAGGATCGATCAGCAGCGTTGTCGGCAGGCCGGTGATCTTCAGCGTCGACATGCTGCGCGCCTCGCGATCGAGATAGATCGCGAGATTGGCGATGCCGGTCCGCTTGAAGAAGGGCTGGACCACATCAAGGCCCTGTCGGTCGATCGAAAGGGCGACGACCTCGAAGGTATCAGCGCCCATCGCCGCCTGCAGACGATCGAGCGACGGCATCTCCTTGACGCAGGGCGGGCACCATGTGGCCCAGATGTTGAGCAGAACGAAACGGCCACGGAACTCGGCCAACGACAGTTTGCGCCCGTCGGCCGTCTCGAACGCGATCGCGGCAGAGGACGTCATCGTCGGGCCCGACCGGCTCCACAACAGGAACATGCCGGCAGCCACTGCGACCGAAAGCGGAACGGCCGCGATGGTCAACCTGCGACGGGTAGCGTTCATTCCAGCACCATGCGGATCTTTGCCAGCGCCGAGGCGTCCTCCTCGTGATAGTCGATCATGGTTCGGAAGCTGCCGTCCGCCCTCATCAGATAGACCGAGGCCGAATGGTCCATGGTGTAGCCGTTGTCTGTCGGGACTTTCTTTGCATAGCCCTTGTAGGCCTTCAGCGCGGCATCAACTTGCTCCCGCGACCCGGTCAAACCAACGACGCGCGGATCGAAGGACTGAAGATACAAGGCGAGTTGTTCCGGCGTATCACGCTCGGGGTCGACGGTGATCAATAGCACCTGAAGCTGGTCCGCGCTGGGGCCAATCTGCTTCGTAAGATTGGCCATCTGGACAAGAGTCGTCGGGCAGACTTCAGGGCAATTCGTGAAACCAAAAAACACCGCCATCGGCTTGCCGCGGAATTCCCTGTCGGTCACGGTCTTGCCGGCCTGGTTGACCAGCGTGAACGGTCCGCCGATTGCAGGCGCATTCTGCCCGACCGTAGCCGCCCGTCCCGGGCCTTCCACCCGCCACCATCCAAGCAAAATGGCGGCCGAGACGAATGAGACGATGGCGACCGCGCTCCAGGCGCCGTAGCGAACCCATTTCAGGATCGGCATGAGGGCCTCAATGTGTCGCGTGGCCGGGAGTGGCTTGAGGCTGCGCGCCGATGCCCTGGACCTGGAATTCGACCTCCACCGGACCGGCCCTCTCGAAGCGCAGGCTCGCCTTGACCGTGTCGCCCTGCTTCAGCTGTCCTTTCAGGTCGACCAACATCAGGTGGATGGCGTTGGGCCTGAGCTCGACGGTTTCGCCGGGCCCAACAGCAACCCCCTCAGTCTTTTCCCGCATCCGGGCGATGCCGTCGGTGAAGGTACTTTCATGAATTTCGAGGCGGGCCGCTGCTTCGGTCGTGCCGCCGAGCAGCCGATCCGGCGCCGTGCCGCTGTTCTCAATCTTCAGATAGCCGCCACCGACCTTAGCAGCAGGCGGCGTCGCGCGGGCCCAGGGGTGTCCGATCTTGAGCGAGCCGACTGCATAATCGTGCGCGGATGCTACGGTGGGGAACTGGGCGAATGAGAGGGCTGCCGCGACGGCGCCCATGACGAGACGGTTCATGGAAACATGTCCTCGATTGGTGAAGATGCCGGCAGGGCCGGCGCGGATCACGCAGCGAGGAGGGGCGGGGCGCGTGAGCCCTGTGCGGTCACCGCCCGGAAAGGAGGCTCGCGCAGTTTCTCAAAGGCCCCGACAAGTCGTGCCGAGCGTTCGGTTCGGTAGACGACGCCTGTCGCCGGGGTGGTAGGGGGTGCGAAGGGGTCGAGTCCGACGGAGAGCGTCCAGGCGCAGCAGGACGATTGCGCGGAAAGATGATGCGCGGGCGGGTCCTGCGTGTCGTCACCGAGAACCTGCTCGCCGGAGCACAGCGTCAGGACGCCGGCGGGCAGCTCGCTCGCCATGGCGAGCCGGGCGCTTGCCTGCGTTGGCAGGAGCGAGCCTTGCAGCAGCAGCGCATAGGCGAGCGCCACCGCTAGCAGGCTTCGCGTCACGTGCTGGATCGCTCTTCGTCTCACGATACCTCGGCTAGCGATGGATCGTCATTCCTGCAATGCGACCATAAGCAGCGATCATCCGATCGCGAGGTCGATCAGCAGTTTGATATTGAGCACGATAATGATGGCCGCGACCAGACTGGCGACGATTGTCAGCCAACGTGGGGCGACCAGTTCGCCCATCTTGGCTCTCGAGGCCGTGAACATGATGAGCGGGACGATCGCGAATGGCAGTTGAAGGCCAAGGATCACCTGGCTCAGGATAAGAAGCTTCGCTGTCTCGCCCGATCCGTAGAGCCAGGTAACCAGGATCGCGGGAACGATCGCCACCAGCCGTGTCACCAGCCGCCGCATCCAGGCTGGCAGCTTAATGTCGAGAAAGCCCTCCATGACGATCTGCCCGGCCATCGTCGCCGTCACGGTCGAGTTCAGCCCGCAGCACAGCAGGGCGATCGCAAAGAGAGCTGGAGCAATCGACGCGCCAAGAAGCGGTGCCAGCAGTTCGTGAGCGCGCCCCAACTCGGCGACTTCAGTTTGACCTCCCTTATGGAAGGTGGCTGCCGCCAGGATCAGAATCGAGGCGTTGATGGTGAGCGCGAACATCAGCGCAATCGTCGAATCGAGCGTAGCCCATTTCAATGCATCGCGCTTTTCCGGCAGGCTCTCGCCATAGGCGCGCGTCTGCACAATTCCAGAATGCAGATAGAGGTTATGCGGCATTACGGTTGCGCCGATGATGCCGAGCGAAAGATAGAGCATCTGCGGGTTGCTCACGATCTCCGTCGTTGGCGCGAAACCGCGGATCACCTCGCCCCAGTTTGGATCGGCAAGGCCGATTTGAACGCCAAAGCTGATCGCGATGACACCGAGAAGCGTGATGATGAAGGCTTCGACCCAGCGAAAGCCCTTGGTTTGCAACCACAGGATGACGAAGACGTCGAGCGCCGTGACGAGGACCCCGATTTCCAGCGGCAAGCCGAACAGCAGGTTGAGCGCTATAGCAGTGCCGATCACTTCGGCGAGATCGGTGGCGCAGATCGCCAGTTCCGCCAGTGCCCAGAGCGGCCATGAAACGGAGCGGGGAAAGGCATCACGACAAGCCTGGGCGAGGTCGCGCCCGGTCGAGACGGCCAGCCGCGCGCAAAGAGACTGCAGGATGATCGCCATGATGTTGGAGATCAGCGCGACGACGAGCAGCGCGTAGCCGAACTGCGCCCCTCCCGCCAGCGAGGTCGCCCAATTGCCGGGATCCATATAGCCAACCGCGACGAGATATCCCGGGCCGAGGAAGGCGAGAAAGCGGCGCCAGGGCGTTGCGCCGGAATGGACGGTGATCGAGCGAAACACATCGAGCATTGAGGGCTCGCCGCGCTTCCTGCGCCAGCCGGATTCGGTGATCTCTGAACCACTCACAACGACCGCCCCAAGTAAATGCAATTCAGTTGCAATAGCATGAAGGCACTTTGTGTCAAGGATGGGGATTTCACAAGCCATGCCTCACCACACCGCCCGACCGCGCCAACAGGCCGTGCTGCAATTCTTCGAGATCGATTCACATTTCGCTTGAACCTGAAGTCACTAGAGGTCGTACAGAGAGCTCTCTCTGTCCGCAGCAGTAGGAGGCACTCATGGCCGCAAACAGCGAGAGCAAGCGTCAGCCGCTGAGCTGGAAGATCAGCGGCATGGACTGCGCGAGTTGCGTGGCCAAGGTGCGTGGCGCCGTCGAGAAGATGCCAGGGGTTGCTGATGTAAGCCTCTCGCTGATGTCGGAGACGCTGAAGCTGACGCTCGATGAATCCCGCACGTCGCGCGAGACGGTCGAGAAGCGCGTGAAGAGCCTCGGTTTCGGGGCCTCCCCGATGGCGACCAACGCACCAGGCGAGAAAGCGGAAGCAGGTAAAGCGGCGGCAAATTGCGGCTGCGGCCACGATCACGACCGTCAGCATGATCATCACGATCATCGCCCCGCGGAGACGGCGCCTGCAGCCGATACGACATCGATCCATGCCCTCGCATGGAAGATCGGCGGCATGGATTGCGCGAGCTGTGTCGCCAAGGTGCGTGGCGCCGTGGAGAACATGCCGGGCGTCACCGGCCTCAATCTATCGCTGATGTCTGAGACCTTGAGACTGACGCTGGACGAGACGAAGACGAAGGCCGAGGCGATCGAGAAGCGGGTTGCGGGACTTGGCTATTCGGTGGCCAGGATAGCCGATACCTCTTCCCTGCCGGCGCAGAGCCAGGCCTGCTGCGGGCACGACCACAAACATGAGCACGCGCATGATCACGGCAAGGGCCATGGCCATGCACATGGCGCCCATCAACACGATCGCGCTGGGACCGCCCTTGCCGATCAGAAAGGGCAGACTGAGAGGCACGATCACGGGCATGGCGCGGCCGGCCACGTTCACGAGGTCACGCCAGCGGGCATGTCCTGGTATCAGACCAACAAGGGCCGCTTGGTCCTTCTGACGGGTGCCTTGCTGGCAGGAGCCTGGGGAGCGAGCCTCGTCTGGCACGATGCGTCGTACTGGCTGTTCTTCGCGGCCTGCGTGATCGGCCTGCTTCCGGTGGCGCGCCGCGCGTTTGCAGCAGTCGCGGCCGGAATGCCCTTCACGATCGAGATGTTGATGACGATCGCAGCGACAGGCGCGTTGCTGATTGGTGCGGCGGAGGAGGCTGCACTCGTCGTCTTCCTCTTCGCCGTCGGCGAGGTCCTGGAGGGGGTCGCAGCCGATCGGGCGCGCAACTCGATCCGGGCGCTCGGCGAACTGGTGCCGAAGACGGCAATTGTCGAGGAGAATGGTGGGACGCGGCAGGTCGATGCTGCGACGCTTGCGATCGGTCAGACGGTTCTCGTCCGACCGGGCGATCGCATTCCCGCCGATGGCGAGATCGTCAACGGTGTCTCCGGGATCGACGAAAGCCCCGTGACCGGCGAATCGGTGCCGAAGACCAAGGGTATCGGCGAACCTGTGTTCGCGGGGTCGGTCAATCGCGAGGCGGCGCTGCGCGTACGCGTCACAAAGGCGGCTGAAGACAATACCATCGCCCGTATCATCAGGCTCGTGGAAGAGGCGCAGGAGGCACGCGCGCCGACGGAGCGCTTCATCGACCGGTTCTCCCGCGTCTATATGCCCATCATCGTCGGGCTCGCCGTTCTGGTCGCGCTCGTGCCACCGCTTGCCTTCGGTGCCGATTGGGGCATGTGGATCTATCGGGCGCTGGCGCTGCTGCTGATCGGGTGCCCTTGTGCGCTGGTGATTTCAGTGCCGGCCTCGATCGCCGCATCGCTGTCCACGGGGGCACGGCAGGGGCTTCTGCTCAAAGGCGGCGTCGTCATCGAAGCCGCCGCCAAGACGGGCGTGGTTGCCTTCGACAAAACGGGTACCTTGACCGCCGGCACTCCGCGGGTGACCGGAGTCGTCGCGATTGGCGAGGAAGAGCGCAGGGTCGTGGAATTGGCCGCCTCGGTTGAGACCGGGTCGAGCCACCCGCTGGCCCTGGCTATTCTTGAGCGTGCAAAGGCGCATGCGATCAACGTTCGTCCCGCTGAGGACGTAGCTGCGATCGCCGGCCAGGGTGTTACGGGTGCGCTTGACGGTGTCTCCATCTTCGTTGGGGCGCCGCGCCACGCCGTTTCCCGTGCCGCCTTCGACGAGACAGCCAAAGCTAGAGTCGAAAGCCTCGAAGGCGACGGCAAGACGGTTGCGGCCGTTATTGCCGACGGAGCACTCGCAGGACTGATCGCGTTACGCGATGAGCCACGTGACGACGCCGCTGCGGCGGTGGCAGAGCTCAAGGAACTCGGAATTCGTTCGCTCATGCTGACTGGTGACAACGCCCGGACCGGCAATGCCATCGCTGCGTCTCTCGGCATGGAAGCGAAAGCCGAGCTGATGCCAGACGATAAGGTCGCGGCGATCCGGGAGCTGTCGGCCAAGACGCCGGTAATGATGGTCGGCGACGGAATCAACGACGCGCCTGCTCTCGCGGCTGCGAGCCTCGGCGTCGCCATGGGTTCGGGCACCGATGTCGCTCTTGAAACCGCGGACGGCGCGATCCTGAAAAGCCGGGTGCGTGACGTTCCAGCGATGATCCGCCTGGCGCGGGCGACGATGGGGAATATCCGGACCAATATCGCGATCGCGCTCGGGCTCAAAGCGGTCTTTCTGGTGACCAGCGTGCTCGGCTACACGGGACTGTGGGTCGCAATTCTCGCGGATACGGGCGCGACGGTGATCGTGACGGCCAATGCTCTTCGGCTTCTACGCTTCAATGCGAGCCGCGTGGCCTGATCCGCCATGTCGGGCATGGAGATCGCCAGTTATCTGATGGGCGTTGCCTACGTCGTCGGCTTGCTGGCGCTCTCTGCGACGCTCGCGCGGAAATCAGACCGATCGGTCTGGCTGTTCGGCAAGGGCGCGCAGTCGCAGGCTGTGCCAGCTCTGTTGTTCAAGCTCGCATTCGCCGGCGCAGTCGTCTGGCCATTGCTCGGGACACTCGGAAATCCGTTCAGGCTCGACCCATTGACCAGCTGGCTCAGCGGTACGTGGTTCGATGTCGTTGGCCATATGCTGGTCGTTATCGGCTTTTGCCTTGCCATCATCGCGCAGCGCCACATGGGGAACTCATGGCGGATCGGTGCGGCGGAAGGCGAGGTCGGTGTCATTGTCGATAGCGGTCCCTTCGCCATCTCGCGCAATCCGGTTTTTCTCGGACAGGCGATGCTTTTTCTGGGTCTATTCCTCGTTTTGCCCAGCCTGATCCAGGCGATCCTCACCCTTGCTCTCCTTTTGGCCATCACGCTGCAGGTCCGCATCGAGGAGCGGGTCCTGCTTCAAAGCCTGGGTGAGCCATACCGGGTCTATTGCGCCCGCGTTCGGCGATGGCTTGGTACCTATTCTTCACGATCGGAGTCTGGCCGATGATGACGACAACGAAACGTCTGGGCCAGGTGCTGTTCTGGGCGACGGCCGCCGCAGCGTTGGATCAGCTCACCAAATGGCTGATTCTGACAAAGGTGATGACGCCGCCGCGCATCATCGAGTTGACCCCATTCTTCAATCTGCGGCTGGGCTTCAACTACGGTGTCAGCTTTGGCTTTGGCAGCGACTGGCTCGATGCTTGGCCCTCAGGCCTGGCCGCCTTCAAGCTCATGGTGGCGGTGGGTTTGCTCGTCTGGGCGGTTCGGAGCCACTCGCGTTTCGAGCGGATCGGCCTGGCCTTGATTGCGGGTGGCGCGCTGGGCAACGCCCAGGACCGCTGGCGCCAAGGCGCGGTGACGGATTTCCTCGATTTGCACTGGGGCGATTGGCATTGGCCGACCTTTAATGGGGCAGACATCGCCATCAGCAGCGGTGTTTTGCTGATCTTGATGGCGAGTCTGTCGCTATCTGCGTCAAATCGAGTTCGCGCGAAATCGAGCGCGGAAGGTCATGCGAAATGATCCGCGCTGCCATCCGTCAGTTCGTCAGCGCCCTGGGGCATGCCGAGCGGGTTGAAACACCCACAGGCAAAGCCATCGCTCGAACCGTTGGCCTGGCCTTGATCGGCATCGGTCCGTTCTTGCTGCTAGGGCTCTCGCATATCGAACCGGCAGCACGGGCAAATGGCGTATCGGTCATCCACCCCTGGACGCGGGGGATGGCGCTCGTCGGAGATGAGCTGCCGGTCTACGTGACCATCGAGAATACCGGCAAGGCAATCGATCGGCTCATCGCTGTCGAGACGCCCGTGGCGGCCAGTGCAGTGTTTGAGAATGTGGCCAATCGCGCCACAAGAGCGCGGAACACCGAGATTGACGAGATTGTGCTGGCGCCCGAAACCAAGACGGGCCTGAAACCCGATCAACGCCAGATCAGACTGGTTGGGTTGAAGCAGAAGATCGAACCCGGCGGCACGATCCCGGTTTCGTTCGTCTTTGCTCGTGCGGGGCGCGTGACAGCCGATGTCCGTGTCGAAAACTTCGGTCAGCCTGCTCATGACGATCATTCTTGATCCATCCGCACCGCGACAATTGACTCGGATGCAGGTGTGAATCGTCGACAGAGAGAACGTAGTCCACCGAAGATCGTTAGGTCGGCAGCTTCATCGTTCTTGGTTTTGGATATTGGGGATCGGGATGGGCGCGGGACATTCTCATGGCGGGTCGCAAGTTGCCGGAACCGCGGCCGGCCGGCACAAGCGGCGTCTGGCTCTGGCTCTGGGCCTAACGACAGCCTTCATGGCAGCCGAAGTGATCGGCGGCCTCCTGACAGGAAGTCTCGCGCTTCTCGCTGATGCGGCCCATATGCTGACCGATGCCGGCGGTCTTGCCCTGGCATTGACCGCGATCCGTTTCGCCGAGCGTCCCGCGACGCCGCAAAAAACCTTCGGCTATGTGCGCGCGGAGGTGCTTTCCGCAACGCTGAATGCGGTCGTGCTGCTTCTGCTTACGGTCTACATCCTGTTCGAGGCCTATGAGCGCTTCCGGAATCCGCCGCAGATCATCGGCGGACCGATGCTCGCTGTTGCCGTGGTCGGGCTTGTCGTCAATCTGATCAGTATGAAGCTGCTCGCCGGCGGCTCCTCGGAAAGCCTCAACGTCAAGGGCGCCTATTTCGAGGTGCTGAGCGATATGCTCGGTTCTCTGGCCGTTATCGTTGCGGCCGCTGTCGTCATGGTGACGGGTTGGAACCTTATTGATCCGATCATTGGCGCGGGCATCGGCCTGTTCATTGTCCCTCGGACCTGGGGCTTGCTGCGGCAGGCCATCCACATCCTGCTGGAAGGGACGCCCCCGGAAGTGAATGTCGCTCTCCTCGAGGAGCGACTGCGGTCGATACCCGGCGTGATTGAGGTTCACGATCTGCATGTCTGGACCCTGACATCCGGCCTCGATGCCATGAGTGGACATCTGGTCGCCGAGGACACGAAGCGAGCCGATGAGATCCTGTCGTCGGCCAGCCTGATGCTCGGCAGTGAGTTCGGCCTGCAGCACACGACGATCCAGATCGAAAGCCGCGCGCACCGCGAGGCACCTGGTCATGACAGCCGAATTTGAACCCAAAAAGAGTGCGGAGTGTAGCCGTTGCAATCGATCTTGGCGCTGCTGATCTCGACTTTTCTGCTGAGCCCCCTGCAAGACGCGATCACGCGGAAGCTGACGGCAGCGGGTGTCTCGCAGGCTGCCGCGCAAAACGTCACGCAATGTGTGACCAACGCCGCCCCGCAACTTGCAGGGCGGGCCGTTCAAGACCCGGTCTGGCTCCTGGATCAGCTCTGGCAATACTGGGCCGGTGGTGTCGGGCCCGAAGCAATGCTCGCCAAGCTGGCACCGCAATGCTCCAACGCGTTTGAGGCCGTGCGAAAACTCGCACGGCCCGGCATTTGATACACCGTCAGAAGCGAGACGATTATCCGGTCAGTCGAATATCCGGCCGAGAAATCCGCGCCGACCATGGCCGCCATGTGAGCCGCCGCCGCCGTGTCCGCCATGACCGCTGCCGTGGTCGTCGTATCCACCGTGGCCGGATCCGTATCCTGTCGGATAGTTTTGTCCAGCGGGATGGGATGGCGGAGGAGTTGGCGCGCCAGAAAGGGCTCCCCATGGGCCGCTACCAGGTTGGGCAAGGAAAGATGCGCCTGGGCTTCCGACGTTATCCGGTACCGGTTGCGGCGGCGGAGTGTATTCCCGCGCGCTCCGCTCGATAATCTTGTCGAGCTCGCCGCGATCAAGCCAGACACCGCGGCATTGCGGGCAATAGTCGATCTCGATGCCCTGCCGCTCGCTCATCACGAGATTGACCTGACATGTCGGGCAAAGCATTCGCTTGGGTGCCGACTGGGATGGCTCTGACATTGCCTCGTTCCCTATCATCGACGCCGGAACTGGCGCCACCAGGGACTATCGGACCTCCAGTCGCTTGAGGTTCAATCCCGCAAGAAGGGGCAAAACGTCACACTGTTCCCCTCACATCCGCGCTCGTACGGGTTGGTTAAAGCGAGCCGGCCGAATGCGCCTTGGGATCCTCGCGATGGCGCCGATCTTCAGTCTGGTTCATTCGGACCAGACTGACGGCGTAAAAGACCACCGCCAAGGTGATGAGCGCGGCCGCGACCGCGCGGTTTCGTGATTTTCGCGTTGCGTTCGACGTCATGCACGCCTCCTGTATCGTTCGCCCGAGGGCTGCATAGTTGGTCCGTTTATGGTTATCAACGTGGAGATTTCCATAAACGGATGATGAATCAAACTGCAGTAATTCAGCACTCGGATTTTTCCTGAATTCAAGTCGCATCGGATACGAGCGTTCTCTGTAAGGAGAGCCTCATGTCGATGGTGAAATTCAGCTTTTCTGTTTGCTTGATCGTCGCTGCGGCGTGGCTTCCCAAATTCGCGAATGCTTCAAGCGGAACCAGTTTGGCGCATCTCCATGCTGGCGAAAGCTCTCAGGCACCGATTGGATGGACCCAGTTCTGTCGGGACAATGCAACCGACTGTCGCATTCCGCGCTCGGCGGAGAGCATCAAGCGATTGGACGAACGTAGCTGGCGCGAACTCTTGGCGGTGAACCTCCAGTTCAATCAAGCGATCGCGCCGGTGACGGATCAGGAGCAATATGGCGTCGTCGAGAACTGGACCTATGCGACGACAGGCAAGGGCGACTGCGAGGACTATGTCCTGGAGAAGCGTCGCGATCTTATCCGCAGAGGATGGCCAATGTCGGCGCTACTCGCGACTGTCGTGATCGACAAGGAAGGAGGAGGTCACGCTGTTTTGACCGTTGTGACCGACCGCGGCGAATTCATTTTGGACAATCAGACCGATGACGTGCTGCCCTGGTCACGCTCGGGTCTGACGTTCATCCGACGCCAGTCTGCAGAGGATCAGAATGTCTGGCGGTTCCTCGGCCGGGTCGTTGGTCGGCCAGAGGTGTTGACGGCTACTGCAGCCTCGAAGCGGTGAGTTTGAAGCTAGGCCCATACTGCTTCCGATGGCATTGAAGGCGGGCTCTTGAACCTCATGTGGCTAGAGGTTGTATGAAGGCGGCGATCGCCTTCTTCAGCTTTCATTAGCCAACGGGTTTCAGAGTTCGCGGCATGCATTGCCTTCATCGATCGATCATATCTCGCTTCGTGCTGGTATCGGCATTGGCCATGGGACTTCTGTCCGGCTGTGTCGTCGGTGAAGGCGGGGACAATCGCCATCTGCAGCCTCTTCCGGCGCGCCTCGTTACCGAGATGTCCGCGAAGGGCATGAATCAGGCTGACCCGATCCTGATCCGGATTTTCAAGCAGGAGAGCGAACTCGAAGTCTGGAAACGCGACCGAAGTGGCCGCTACGCCCTGTTGAAGACATATCCAATGTGCCGCTGGTCCGGTAAGCTTGGACCGAAGAAGCGCGAGGGCGACCGTCAGGCTCCCGAGGGCTTCTATGCCGTGACCGCGAATTTGATGAATCCGCGCTCGCAGTACTACCTTTCCTTCGATCTCGGTTATCCGAATGCCTTGGAACGATCGCTGGGCTACACTGGCTCAGCGCTCATGGTCCATGGGGCTTGCACCTCGGCCGGCTGCTTCGCAATGACCGACGATGGGGTGACCGAGATATTTGGATTGGCTCGCGAGGCTTTTGCCGGTGGTCAGCGCAGTTTCCAGGTTCAGGCACTGCCTTTTCGTATGACGGCCGAAAACATGGCACGCCATCGTACCGATCCGAATTTCGCCTTTTGGCAGAATCTCAAGGAAGGTTACGACCACTTCGAGGCCACCCGCCAGCCGCCCAGCCTCGCCTTCTGCGGCCGGCGCTATGTTTTCAACCCGAATGATGGGGCTGGCCCATTCGAACCTGGCGCAAGCTGCCCCCCTTACGAACTGGCCCCGGACGTCAAGCCGCTCGTCTCCCAACGCCTCGACCGTGAGAAATCACGCCTGGCCGAGCTCGTGGCGAGTGGCGCACCTGCCATGAGCTATGCCTATCTCGATGGCGGCATGCATTCGAGCTTCCGCAAGATGCTCAAGGACATGGGGCCGGAGCGGATGCAGCCGCTGGTCGCGGGACGGGTCGAGATTAGCCAGCCCGAAGCGGCTCTCAGGGACCCATTCAACGGCGGCAGTCTTTCGGAGCCCTCTGCGACCGGTTCTATCGGTACTCGCTAATCAGCCATCGCTTCCAGTCCCACCGAGATCCCAAAATGCCAGCTCCACAACAACGTCCTCAGGCAGTCGCGATCGATCCGTCCGTCCGCAGGCGAAATCGTCTCGTGCTGCTATTGCTGCTGATGTTCATCGCTTTTGCTTTCGCGTTGAGTTTTCGCCATGTCACCCGAGAAATGAAGGGAGCTGTTCTGGAGAATGGCATGCCGGCCAATTCGCAGAACAGGCTTGGCTAGATTTGGCGACGCGGGCTCTCAATGCGCTCTCGCGGTGAGCTTTTCGCGGCGAGTGCGACTATCGCGTCGACGAGATGGGGGTCGACCTAATCGGCCCCGAATGCGTTTCGGATTGCATAGAGTTCAGAAATAAATTCCGAGACGAGGCCAGAGTTCACGCCGTCGGGCGGTCTAAGCAGGAGCGCACGAAAGTGAACTGCCGGCTCAAACGGCCGAACCGTGATGCCCTGGATCATCTTGTCGGCAATGATGAAGGGATTGACAAGGCCAAGTCCTAGCCCTTGCGCCGCCAGAATTGCGATGGTTACGCCATAGGGCGTTTCAACCAGGATCCGCGGCTGGACACCATGTTCCGCGAAGATCCTGTCCATGGCGAGCCGCGCCGTATCCTCCGGCGCGAGCGCGAGGAAACCCTCGTCGTTCAGATCGGTTGGCGTGATCACGTCCCGCCCCGCCAGCGGATGTCCTTGCGGCATGACGCAGACGGCACGCGGCGTGGTGAATACGCTGTGCAGGACACCGTTGGTGTCGATCTCGTCCGCCGCGAGGCCGATATCGAAGCTGCCGGACGCCACCAGGTCGCGCACGACGTTGGAGGTGCGGACCTGATAGCTGATCCGCACCTGCGGGTGCTTGCGCGAGAACGCGGTGATGGCTCGGGGGACCAGGCCATGTCCGAGCGCCGAGAGGCTCGCGACGCGGATGGTCCCGGCGCCGACCTCCTTGATCTGGGCGGCCCGCAGCTTGAGGCGATCGAGGCCAACCAAATTGGCCTTTACCTCGGCGTGGAAGAGCAGGGCTTCCCGGGTCGGCACCAGTCGGCCTCGAATCCGGTCGAAGAGGCTGAAGCCGAGCTCGGCCTCAAGCTTGGCGAGCGAGCGGCTGATCGCCGGCTGGGACGTATCCAGCAAGGCAGCTGCGGCTCCGGCTCCGCCGCTGGTCATGATTGCGTGGAAGACGTCGATGTCGCGCAGATTCATCGGCAAACCATATCAAAATCGGATCGAGTCTATCGAAATGGTCATAGATGGCAATATGTTGGGCGAGCTAGCGTCGGCCCATGACGAATTCCGACGACACCTCCCACATCCATCCGCCCGCGCGTTCGCAGCAGCCGTTCCAGGCGGTTGCAATGCCAGTAGAGCGCGCCTCGACGATTGTCTTCGACGACCTCGAAGCGTTCGAGACCCGTGCCGAGCGAGTCTATGACGGCTTTAGCTATGGGCTTTACGGGACGCCGACGAGCCGGCTCCTCGAGGACCATATCGCCCAGCTCGAAGGGGCATTGAGGGCGCTCGTCGTTCCATCTGGCATGGCGGCGCTGACGCTGGCGACCATGGGCGTCTGCAAAAGCGGTGACCGGGTCCTGATGCCGGAGACGCTGTATGGCCCGGCGCGGGACATGATCCTGCGCTTCCTCGGGCCGCTTGGCATCACGGCGCAATCCTATGATCCGCGGCTCGATGCCGGAATCGCGGAGCTGCTCGACGAACAGACGCGGCTGGTGTGGGTTGAGTCGCCGGGATCTGCGACGTTCGAGGTCCAGGATGTGCCTGCGATCGTGGCGACTGCCCATAAGGCTGGCGCATTGGTCGCAGCCGACAACACCTGGGCTTCCCATCTGCTGTTCAAGCCGCTGGCCCATGGCGTCGACATCGCCATGCAAGCGCTGTCGAAGCATGCCGGCGGTCATGGCGACCTACTGATGGGCTCGATAGCCGTGCGCGACGAAGCTCTCTTCCGGCGCCTGAAGGATACCGCGCGCTTCCTGGGCTACGGCGTCTCACCGGAAGATTGTGCATTGTGCGAGCGCGGCCTGATGACCATGCCAGTCCGCATGCGTCACGCCGCCGCGAGCGCAGCCGAAATCGTGACCTGGCTATCGCAGCGACCGGAGGTCGTCCGGATCCTGCACCCGGCCATGTCGGACCACCCCGGGCATGCGGTGTGGAAGCGAGATTTTACGGGGGCGGCTGCAGTGTTCTCGGTTGTGCTGAGACCCGAGCTCGGGCCGCTGCAGCGCGAAGTTCTCCAGAGGATGCGCCTGTTCAAGCTCGGTGCGAGCTGGGGCGGCGTCCATTCGCTGATCGCGGTCAACGATCCGCGGAAGGGCCGGACCAGCTTGGACTGGCTGCCATCAGGGCCGGTCTGGCGGTTGTCGATCGGGTTGGAGGCGCTCGACGACCTGATCGGCGATTTGGAGCAGGCCTTCCTCCCGTTTGCCGAACTCGCAACGGCGTCGATGGGCCGAACGGCGGCCGAATGACTGAAAAGAACTGCAAACAGGGGAACGAAGATAGCCATGACAAGATTGACAATGCTCCTCGGCGCGGCGCTCGCCGCCGCCGGTCTGACGGCGAGCGTCGGCGATGCCGGCGCGCAGAGCGTCGTGAACAAAATAAAGCAGCGCGGTTATGTGAGCTGCGGTGCGAGCCAGGGCGTGCCGGGCCTCTCACGCCCCGACGAGAACGGCTATTATCGCGGCTTCGATTCCGACATCTGCCGGACCTTCGCGGCGGCGATCCTTGGCGACAAGGACAAGATCCGCTTCGTCCCGCTCAACGCCGGCCAGCGCTTCCCGGCGCTGCAGACGGGCGAGATCGACGTGCTCTCGCGCACCTCGACCATCACCCTCTCGCGCGACACGGTGGTGCGCTTCGTCTGGATCACGCTTTACGACACCGACGGCCTGCTCGTGCGCAAGGCCGACAAGATCACCGATCCCAAGCAACTCGCCGGCAAGACGGTGTGCCTGCAAGGCGGCGGCAGCCTGACCGAGAAGGCGATCGAAGAGACCGAGGAAGAATACGGGATCACGATGAAGAAGGTCTACTTCGACTCGACGATCCAAGCGCGCGACGCCTTCTTCGGCGGCCGCTGCGACACCTATGTGACCGATGGCACGGCCGCCGCCGGTCAACGCGCCTCGGTGGCCAAGAACCCGGATGACTTCGACATCATCAAGGTCGGACACGCCGCCGAGCCCAACGGCGTTGCGGTCGGGCGCGGGGACGATCAGCTCTTCGACATCACGCGCTGGACAATCAATGCCCTGCTCTGGGCCGAGCTCCACGGCATCACCGCCAAGAACATCGACGAGAAGCTGAAATCCGGATCGAGTGAGATCAAGCGGGTGCTTGGCCAGGAGCCGGGCTTCGGTAAGCCGCTCGGGCTCGACGACAAATGGGTCTACAACGTCGTCAAGCAGATGGGGAACTACGCCGAGATCTGGGACAACAATCTCGGGAAGAGCAGTCCCCTCAAGGTTGATCGCGGTCTGAACGCGCTCTGGAAGGATGGCGGCCTGAATTACCCATACCCCTGGGATTAGGCGCTACTGGGGGAGTGTGACGAACGCTCCCCCATTCGATGACCAATCGGAAAGGGGAGAGCGGCATGCTCAGCGATGCCAGGACGAGATCGATCGTCATTCAATGCCTGTTGGTAGCGGCCGTCATTGGCGCCGCGAGCCTGCTCGTCACCACGACCTTCACGAATCTGCAGACACGCGGCATTCCGATCGGGTTCGACTTCCTGACAATGCCGTCCCGGATCGTGATCTCCGAGGCGATCCTCTCCTACAAATCGCGCGATCCGTATTACTGGGCCATCGTCGTCGGCCTCGCCAACACGGTCTTCATTTCCGCGCTCGTCATCGTCTTCTCGTCGGTGCTGGGCCTGATCGTCGGCGTCACCCGGCTGAGCAGCAATCCGCTCGCCGCCGGCACATGCAGGGTCTGGGTCGAGATCGCGCGGAACTCGCCGCCGATCGTCCTGCTGATCTTCCTCTATTCGCTGTGGTGGAAGGTCCTGCCGCCGGTCGGGCAGGCGCTCAACCCGGTTCCCGGCGTTTTCGCCTCGATGCGGGGCGTCATGGTCCCGAGCCTTCACATCAGCATGGCAACAGCGGGCGTGGCCCTGATCCTCGTTGCCGGCCTGCTCGTCCTCGCTGCTCGGCTCGCAGGTGGCCTGCGCAAATTTCGCTCCGCCCTCAGCTGGGCTGCGGCTGCCGTGATTTTGTTCGGTCTTTGGATGGCTGATGTCGGCTTCTCGATTGATTGGCCGGTGTTTGCCGGTTCCAATTTCCGAGGCGGGCTGGAGCTGACCCCAGAACTCAGCACGATCCTGATCGGCCTGACGATCTACACAACCGGCTTCATCGCCGAGATCGTGCGTGGCGGCGTGCTATCAGTCGGATCCGGGCAATTGGATGCCGGTCGCTCGGTCGGACTATCCCGCGCGCAGATCCTGCGGCTGATCGTGATCCCGCAAATGCTGCGGGTGATCGTGCCGCCGCTCAACAGCCAGTACATCAACGTCGTCAAGAATTCGACGTTGGCGATCGCGGTCGGCTATCCGGACTTCCTCGCCGTGATGAACACCATCATCAGCAAGTCCAGCCATTCGATCGAAGGCGTCTTCATCATCCTGGGCGTCTACCTCGCCCTGAACCTGACCCTGTCGAGCGCGGCCAATTGGTACAACCGCCGCATCGCGATCGTGGAACGCTGACCCGTGAAGACGATTTCGCTCCCTCTCTCCGAGGCTCCGGTGCCGACGCAGGCCTGGCCCGCACCGCTCCTGGCCTCCCTGCACAGGACCGCCGGGCTCCTGTTCGGGTCGCGCTTGAATGCCGCCCTGACGCTGGCTTTCGGCGCGATGCTCACTGTTGCCGTGCCGCCGATGCTGCGCTGGCTGGTGCTCGACGCCGTCCTCTTCAACCCCGACCCGGCCGCTTGCCGCGCCGCGTCCGGAGCCTGCTGGAGCTTCATCTACGCCAAATCGGGCCAGCTGCTGTTCGGCATCTACCCCGTTGACGAGCGCTGGCGGCCGGCCCTGGTCTGCCTGCTGATCCTGGCCTTGCTTGGCTGGTCGGTCCGGCCGGCAAGCTGGACGCCGCGTCTGCTCGGTC
Organism: Bosea sp. ANAM02; assembly: GCF_011764485.1. Taxonomy (NCBI): domain Bacteria; kingdom Pseudomonadati; phylum Pseudomonadota; class Alphaproteobacteria; order Hyphomicrobiales; family Alloboseaceae; genus Allobosea; species Allobosea sp. ANAM02. The sequence goes on from NZ_AP022848.1 coordinate 56,816, forward strand.
TCTGGATCGCGGCGCTGGCGCTGATCGTCTGGCTGATGGGTGGCGGTCTCGGCTTCGAAGAGGTGCCGACCTCGGCTTGGGGCGGCCTGCCGGTGACGCTGATCCTCACCGTCGTCGCGATCGGGATCGCTTTCCCGGTCGGGATACTGCTCGCACTCGGCCGCCGCTCGACGATGCCGGCCGTCCGGATCGCCGCGGTCGTCGGGATCGAGTCGGTCCGCGGGCTGCCTCTGCTCTCGATCCTCTTCGTCGCCTCGATCATGCTGCCGCTCTTCCTGCCGGAGGCGCTGCTGCCCGACAAGTTCGTTCGGGCCCTTGTCGCGCTGACGATCTTCGCGGCGGCCTATCTCGCCGAAGTCATCCGTGGCGGGCTGCAGGCGATCCCGAAGGGCCAGTACGAGGCGGCCGCGGCGCTCGGCCTGCCATTCTGGCGCACGCAATATCTCGTCATCCTGCCGCAGGCGATCAGGGTGGTGATCCCGGCTTTGGCCAACACGATCATCGTGATGATCAAGAACACCAGCCTCGTGCTCGTGGTCGGGCTGTTCGACCTGATCAGCTCCGGCAAGGCGGCGCTGGCCGATCCGGCCTGGCCGTCGCCGGCCGCCGAAACCTTCCTCTTCATCGGCGCGATCTTCTTCGCGCTGTCCTTCTCGTTTGCCCGTTTCGCCGACTTCCTGGAGCGGCGCGGCCCCGTTGCTCGCTAGGAGACGCCTCCATGACCACGGCAATGGCCGAAACCAAGACCTCAGACACCCGCCCGGTGGCGCTGAAGCCGACCTCGCTGAAGACCGCGACGGCGGTGGAGATGGTCGGTGTCAACAAGTGGTATGGCGAGTTCCACGTGCTGCGCGACATCAATCTCAAGGTCTCCCGCGGCGAGAAGCTCGTCATCTGCGGCCCGTCGGGCTCGGGCAAGTCGACGATGATCCGCTGCATCAACCGGCTGGAAGAGCACCAGAAGGGCCAGATCATCGTCGACGGCACGGAGCTCACCAACGATCTCAAGAAGATCGACGAGATCCGCCGCGACGTCGGCATGGTCTTCCAGCACTTCAACCTGTTCCCGCATCTGACGATCCTGGAGAACCTGACGCTGGCGCCGATTTGGGTGAAGAAGATGCCCAAGAAGGACGCCGAGGAGATCGCGATGCACTATCTCAAGCGCGTCAAGATCCCCGAGCAGGCGGCCAAATATCCGGGCCAGCTCTCGGGCGGTCAGCAGCAGCGCGTCGCCATCGCCCGCTCGCTCTGCATGAGCCCGAAGATCATGCTGTTCGACGAGCCGACCTCGGCGCTCGACCCCGAGATGGTCAAGGAGGTGCTCGACACCATGGTCTCGCTGGCCGAGGAGGGCATGACCATGCTCTGCGTCACGCACGAGATGGGCTTCGCCCGCCAGGTCGCCGACCGCGTCATCTTCATGGACGCCGGCCAGATCGTCGAGATGAACACCCCCAACGAGTTCTTCAAGAACCCGCAGCACGAGCGCACCAAGCTCTTCCTCAGCCAGATCCTGCACTGAGACGGCTGGTTGGCCGGAGCGCTTGACCGGTAGAGAACGAGCGAAAGCTGCTTGACCTTCCCACAATGGGAAGGCGCAGATTGCTGCAACCGTCACTATGGGACATTGCAGCTATGTGCTCCTGCCAACAACATTCGGGTACCGCCAATTCGACAAGCGCCCCCAAAGACGCGATCAGCTTTCGCGTCGAGGACATGACTTGCGGCCATTGCGCCGGCACGATCAAGAAGGCAATCGAGGGCCAGTTGCCCGGATCCGCAGTCACTGCCGATCCGGCTTCGAAGCTCGTCAGCGTCGTCGGAGCGGCGGACTTTTCTGCGATCAAATCGATCGTGACGGGCGCTGGATACACGCCCAGCCCAGACCGCGTAAGCTGATAGCGAGCGGCCGGCATGAACCCGCCGGCCGCTCATGCATTGGCAGGGTAAAGGGCAAGGAGCGAGGCGGCGAGCCATGGCAGATCATCAGCGTCACGCCGGTCATCAACACGATGATCACTCCCACCACCACGGCCATTCTCATGGCGTCGGGGAGAGTGTGAAGGACCCGGTCTGCGGCATGACCGTCGATCCGGCCACGGCCAAGCATCGCGCCGCGCATGCGGGGCAGAGCTATTTCTTTTGCTCAGCCGGATGCCACAACAAGTTCGAGGCCGACCCGACGGCCTATACCGGGAGCGAGGCAGCTGCGACAGCAAAGCCGGCGCGCGAAGGCACGATCTACACCTGCCCGATGCATCCCCAGATCCGCCAGCCCGGGCCGGGCAATTGCCCGATCTGCGGCATGGCACTCGAACCGGAGATCGCCACGGTTCAGGAGGGGCCCAGCGCCGAGCTCGTCGACATGACACGTCGGTTTTGGGTGGGTCTCGTGCTCGCTCTGCCGGTTGTCGCACTGGAGATGGGCGGGCATCTCGTCGACCTACATATGCTGCTCAGCCAAAAGAGCTCGAACTGGTTGCAGCTGATCCTGGCGACCCCCGTCGTTCTCTGGGCCGGCTGGCCGTTCTTCGAGCGGGCCTGGACCTCTCTCGTCAACCGCAGCCTGAACATGTTCACGCTGATCGCGATGGGTACCGGCGTCGCCTGGGTCTACAGCGTCGTCGCCACCGTGGCCCCGAGCCTTTTCCCAGAAACGCTACGTTCCGCGGAAGGCGCGGTCGCAGTCTATTTCGAAGCGGCGGCCGTGATCACCGTCCTCGTGCTGCTCGGCCAGGTTCTTGAATTGCGGGCCCGCGAGCAGACCGGTGGCGCCATCCGGGCCTTGCTCGACCTGGTGCCGAAGACTGCTCGGCGTGTGCGGGACAATGGTGAGGACGAAGACATCGGCCTCGAGGCGGTTCATGTCGGCGATCGTTTGAGGGTTCGGCCCGGTGAAACCGTCCCGGTCGACGGGGAGCTGCTCGAAGGACGCAGTTCGATTGACGAATCCATGGTCACGGGTGAATCGATGCCGGTCACCAAGGAGGTCGGTGCGGCGGTGATCGGCGGCACGCTGAACACGACCGGTGGCTTCATCATGCGGGCTGGCAAGGTCGGCAGCGACACCATGCTTTCGCGGATCGTCAACATGGTAGCCGAGGCTCAACGCTCCCGGGCGCCGATTCAGAGGCTCGCGGACCAGGTCTCCGGATGGTTCGTTCCGCTCGTCATCGTCATTGCCATCGTCGCTTTCGGCGCCTGGATGGCATTCGGGCCGGAGCCGCGCTTCGCGCATGGACTCGTTGCCGCCGTCGCCGTGCTGATCATCGCCTGCCCCTGCGCCCTCGGCCTGGCGACGCCGATGTCGATCATGGTCGGGGTCGGGCGCGGTGCGCATCTCGGCGTCCTGATCAAAAATGCCGAGGCGCTGGAGCGCTTCGAGAAGGTCGATACCCTCGTCGTCGACAAGACCGGCACGCTAACCGAAGGCAAGCCGCGGCTGACCGGACTGAAGCCGGTCGGGGCAATCGCGGAAAGCGAGCTGCTGCGGCTAGCCGCCTCGCTGGAGCGGGCGAGCGAGCATCCGCTCGCCGCCGCGATCGTCGATGCCGCGAAGGAACGCGGCCTTGCTCTGGCCGAGGCGCAGGACTTCGACAGTCCGGTCGGCAAGGGCGTGACCGGAACGGTCGAGCGCCACGCGCTGGTAATTGGCAGCCACCGGATCATGAGCGAAGCCGGCATAGACACGGCCGCGCAGGCGACTGAGGCGGAGGCGTTGCGCGCCGAGGGCGGTACGGTGATCTTTGTCGCGATCGATGGCAGCGTCGCCGGATTGCTGACGATCGCCGACCCGGTCAAGCAGACCACCCCGACGGCAATTCAATCTCTCAAGGCCGCCGGCATTCGGGTGGTGATGCTGACCGGCGACAACAAGACGACGGCACAGGCGGTGGCGCGCCGGCTCGGCATCGGCGAGGTGGAGGCCGAGGTCCTGCCCGAGGACAAGAGCGCGGTCGTAAGCAAGTTTCGTTCGCAGGGCCGCGTCGTTGCCATGGCCGGCGACGGCGTGAACGATGCCCCTGCGCTGGCAGCGGCAGATGTCGGCATCGCCATGGGCACAGGTACCGACGTGGCGATCGAAAGTGCAGGCGTCACTCTGCTCAAGGGCGACCTCGAGGGCATCGTGCGTGCGCTTCAGCTCAGCCGGGCGACGATGAGCAACATACGCCAGAACCTGTTCTTCGCCTTCATCTACAACGCGGCGGGTGTGCCGGTTGCGGCCGGCGTGCTCTATCCAATCTTTGGGCTGCTGCTATCCCCGATCATCGCGGCGGCGGCGATGGCCTTATCCTCGGTCAGCGTCATCGCCAATGCGCTGCGCCTAAGGTCCGTGGCTCTCCAATAGGTGTTCGGTCCCCGGCGCCCAACCCAGCCAATGCCATTCGATTAACGGGTCTGCATCGTGAGTTTGTTGCACAGCGTTCTTCTTCCGAAGGTCAGCTCGGGGAAATCGTTTGGTGCTTATCAGCGTTGGATCCACTGGAGCGTGCCGGTGTTGTGCATCGCCCAGGTTCCGACATCCTGGGCGATCCAACGCACCCATCTGGCGCATGGCTTCACCAGGCCCAACCCGTTCGATCTGCTTTTGCACCAGGTCCATGCCTGGACGGGCTGGCTGATCACGGGACTGGCGCTGGTGCTGATCGCGCTGCGCTACATCCATGGCCGCCCGTCGCTCGAAGGTTTATCGCCGCTCGAACGATGGACTGCGACAGGGGTTCATGTCGCCTTGTATGGCCTCTTGCTGCTCTTGCCGTTCACGGGCACCGTTGCGATGTATCTCAGCTTCCGCGCTGCGCCGCTGCACCGGTTGCTCAGCTGGACGCTGTTGGTGCTCGCGCTGGTCCATGTCGCCGGGGCGCTGTGGCATCATTTCCATCGGCGCGATGACATCCTGCGCCGCATGTTGAAGAGCCATTCTCACAATCACGAAAGAGCGATTTGAATCGGCTTCTGCAAAAGAGCCGCAGTCCCCGCTCTTTTACAAATTCCGTCGCTTAATCAATCGCACAGACACGTTGAGCGGCGGCGGCATTATCTTCATCTTGCTTACGGCGATCCGATAAACTCGCCACTTGCGCATGTTGCAATATGTCGATATGTCCCGACATATGGATTCAGAGCAGACCATTCTCGCCCTTGCGGCGCTGGCGCAAAGCACCCGTCTGGACGTCTTCCGCTTGCTGGTGAGCGCGGAGCCGGGGGGGTTGCCTGCCGGTGAGGTCGCCCGTCGTCTCGAAGTTCCCCACAACACCATGTCGTCACACCTGAGCATTCTCAGCCGGGCGGGGCTCGTTCGTTCGGAGCGCTTCAGCCGCTCGATCGTCTACCGAGCCGATCTCGACGCGCTTCGATCGGCCATCGCCTTCCTCCTCAAGGATTGCTGCGGCGGCCGCCCGGCGATCTGCGCGCCGCTCCTGGCCGAGCTTACTCCCTGCTGCCCACCGAAGGTCACGACCGATGCCTGATCGCGTCCACAACGTGCTGTTCCTCTGCACCCACAACTCAGCCCGGTCGATCATGGCCGAGGCCTTGCTGAATCATCTCGGGGAAGGGCGCTTCCGGGCCTTCTCCGCAGGCAGCGAGGGTGGCCCTGGGCCGAAGCCGATGGCGCTCAAGGTCTTGGAAGCCGAAGGCATCCCGACCGAGGGCCTGTCGTCGAAGACCTGGGATGTCTTCGCTGAACCTGGCGCGCCCGTCATGGACCTCGTGATCACCGTCTGCGACCAAGCTGCCGGAGAGGCCTGCCCGCATTGGCCCGGGCAGCCGATCACGGCGCATTGGGGCATCGAAGACCCCTCCAACGTTCAGGGCGGCGAAATCGAACGCGAGCGGGCCTTCGTGACGGCGCTCCGCTATCTCCGGAATCGGATCAGTGTTCTCCTATCCCTTCCAATGGCCAGCCTGGACCAGATGGCGTTGGCGCAGCAGGTCCGGCGGATCAGCAGTCTCGAAGGCGCGAGCGGCCGTCGCCCGGAGGTGGCGTGATGGACGTCATCATCTACCACAACCCTGCCTGCGGGACGTCGCGGAACACACTCGGTCTGATCCGCAACGCTGGCGTCGAGCCGCATGTCATCGAGTACCTGAAGACGCCGCCTACGCGGGCGCTGCTGAAACAGCTTCTCGACCGGGCCGGGCTGACCGTCCGTGAAATCCTCCGCGAGACGGGCACGCCGTTCGCCGAACTCGGCCTCGGCGATCCAAGCCTTTCCGACGAGGCTCTGCTCGACGCGATCGACGCCCATCCCATCCTGATGAATCGTCCGTTGGTCGTTTCCCCCAAGGGCGTGAAGCTGTGTCGGCCGCCCGAGGCCGTTCTGTCTCTGTTGCCGCCGCAACTCGGGGAATTCCGAAAGGAGGACGGCGAACTGGTCGTCGATGCCTCCCGTCGCCCCGCCGCTCTCGCCTGAGGTCCTCATGTCCACCTTCGAACGCTACCTCACGGTGTGGGTTGCGCTGTGCATTGTCGTCGGGATCGCCCTCGGCCATGTCATGCCGGGTGTCTTCCAGGCCATCGGCTCGGCCGAAATCGCCAAGGTCAACCTTCCCGTTGCGGTCCTGATCTGGCTGATGGTCATTCCAATGCTGCTGAAGATCGACTTCGCGGCGCTCGGGCAGGTCGGCAGGCACTGGCGCGGAATCGGCGTCACCCTCTTCATCAACTGGGCGGTGAAGCCGTTCTCGATGGCTGCGCTCGGCTGGTTCTTCATCGCCTGGCTGTTCCGGTCATGGCTCCCGGCCGACCAGGTCAACAGCTACATCGCCGGTCTCATCATTCTGGCGGCAGCGCCCTGTACGGCGATGGTCTTCGTCTGGTCGAATCTGACGAGGGGCGAGCCGCACTTCACGCTCAGCCAGGTCGCGCTCAACGACGCGATCATGGTCGTAGCCTTTGCACCGATCGTCGGCCTGCTGCTCGGCCTGTCGGCGATCACCGTGCCGTGGGGAACGCTGGTCCTTTCGGTCGTCCTGTACATCGTCATCCCCGTGATTGTCGCGCAGCTTGTCCGCGGCCGCCTTCTGGCGAAGGGCGGGCAGGCCGCGCTTGATCGGCTGCTCGGCCGCCTCGGACCGGTTTCCCTGGTCGCGCTGCTCGCAACGCTCGTCCTGCTCTTCGGCTTCCAGGGCGAGCAGATTCTCGCCCAGCCGATGGTGATCGCGTTGCTGGCGGTGCCGATTCTGATCCAGGTCTACTTGAATGCCGGGTTGGCCTACCTCCTGAACCGGATCGCCGGCGAGCAGCATTGCGTCGCGGGGCCGTCCGCCTTGATTGGGGCCTCGAACTTCTTCGAACTCGCCGTCGCCGCCGCGATCAGCCTGTTCGGTTTCAACTCAGGAGCGGCGCTCGCGACCGTGGTGGGGGTCCTGATCGAGGTGCCCGTCATGCTCACCGTCGTCTGGATCGTGAATCGATCGAAGGGTTGGTACGAGCGCGGCGACAGCGTGCGAAAGGTTCAGGCAGCCGAGTAATTCGACGTTCATGGAAATAGAGCTTGACGGAGCGATCCCACTCATGCCTACTTATTTCCATGAACGTCGAAGAAGCAGCAAAGCAGCTCGAAGCGCTCGGTAACCCGACGCGCCTCCAGCTCTATCGAACCTTGGTTCGCGCGGGTCACGGCGGCCTCCCGGTCAATCAGGTGCAGGAGCGTCTGGGGATCCCGGCTTCGACCCTGTCCCACCACCTTCAGAGGTTGATCCGGAACGGTCTCGTCACGCAGGAGCGACAGGCCACTACCCTGATCTGCCGCGCGGTCTACCCTGCCATGGATGCACTTCTCGGCTTCCTCGCCGACGAATGCTGCATCGAGGAAGGCTGCTCGGAGGCTTCCGGGAAAGCCGCCTGAGTGGCTTTTCATTTGCCACTTAATTCCATGTTTCTAGCAGGAATGGAGGATATCCAGATGAAGGAGCTTCCCGTCGTCGTCATCGGGGCCGGACCGATCGGACTCGCGGCCGCAGCGAACCTCGTCACGCGAGGTATCCCGGTGAAGGTGCTCGAGGCAGGCGACGCGGTCGGCGCCAACATCCGGGACTGGGGTCACGTACGACTGTTCTCGCCGTGGGAGTTCAATGTCGACCCGGCCAGCCGGACCCTGCTTAAGGCGGCCGGTTGGCAGGAGCCCGAAGCCGGAAGCTATCCGACCGGGAACGAGCTCGTCGAAACGTACCTGACACCGTTGGCGGCAACGCAAGATCTGGCCTCCGTCATCGAATACGGGGTCCGCGTCGCCGCGATCAGCCGGCATGGCATCGACAAGGTGGTGAGCAGGGACCGCGAGCTGCGTCCGTTCCAACTGACCGTAGCCGCTCGCGACGGCGCGGTAAGCCGCGTCCAGGCCCGCGCGGTGATCGACGCTTCCGGAACATGGACGACTCCGAACCCGGTGAGTGCCAGCGGCGTGCGTGCGGACGGCGAGGAAACATTGGCCGATCGGATCGCCTACGGTATCCCCGACGTCCTCGGCCGTGCCCGCGCCGACTATGTCGGCCGGACGACGCTGGTGGTTGGCGCCGGACATTCCGCCGCGAACGTGCTTCTCGATCTCGATGAACTCTCGGCTCGGGACGGCGCGACCAAGGCGATCTGGGCCACGCGCGGCCGGGATCTATCTCGTGTCTACGGTGGTGGTTCGAACGACCAGCTCGCCGCCAGGGGAGATCTCGGGCAGCGCCTGCGCCGCCTGGTCGCGGAAGGCGGCATCGAATTGGTCTCCGGCTTCGCCATCACGGGTCTTCGCCAGGAAGGAGCAGGCATCGTCGTACACGGCGAGGTCGGCGGTGTCGGCCGAACCATCGGACCGATCGACAGCATCGTGGCCTGCACGGGACAGCGACCCGATCTTTCGCTGACCCGGGAGCTGCGGGTCGAGTTCGACCCCTGGCTCGAAAGCGCACGGGCGCTCGGACCCATGATCGACCCGAACCTCCATTCCTGCGGATCCGTTCCGCCGCACGGGCATCGCGAACTCTCGCATCCCGAGCCCGGGTTCTACACCGTCGGGATCAAGAGTTACGGGCGCGCGCCCACCTTCCTGATGATGACGGGCTTCGAGCAGGTTCGGTCGGTCGTGGCGGCGATCGCCGGCGATCTGGCCGAGGCCGACAATGTCAGACTCGTCTTGCCGGAAACGGGCGTATGCACCGCAGCTCCGGCGGGGGCCGGAGCATGCTGCGGAGGTCCCGCACCGGCCGAAGTGGACGCCTGTTGCGCCGATGACGCCGCAGCGAAGGCAGACGGCAAGCCCGGATGCGGCTGTGGTCCCGCCAAGGCACCCGAGCCCGCGCAGACCACGTCCTCCTGCTGCGGCAAGGCTGCATGATCGATCGTGATCGGCTGACCGTCATCTCAGCCCTGGGCGTGGTGCAGATCCTCGCCTGGGGCTCCTCCTATTATCTTCCGGCCGTTCTTGCCGCGCCCATCGCCGCCGATACCGGGTGGCCGTTGTCGTGGATCGTCGGCGCACTTTCGATCGGCCTGCTCACCGCTGGGGCCGTCGCGCCCTATGTCGGCCGTGCCATCGGCGAGACAGGCGGGCGACCAGTCCTGGCTGCGGCGGCGATCCTTCTGGCCGCGGGACAATGCACTCTGGGCTTGGCCCCGAACCTGCCGGTCTTCGTGCTCGGGTGGATCATTCTCGGCGCGGGGATGGCGGCAGGTCTGTACGATGCAGCGTTCTCGACGCTTGGTCGTCTTTACGGCGGCACCGCGCGGTCGGCGATCACGATGCTGACCCTATGGGGCGGCTTCGCCAGCACCGTGTGCTGGCCTTTGTCAGCCTACCTCGTCGCTCATCTCGGATGGCGTGGAACCTGCTTCGCTTACGCCGCCATCCAGCTCGTGGTTTCCCTCCCGATCATCCTGATGACACTCCCGAAGGTTCCGCCGGAGCTTCCTAAGGCGAAGGCCGGAGGTGGTGGCCTGTCGGTCGACCTGCTGCCATCGGAGCGCGGCGCGTTCCAGCTTCTGTCCGGGATCATGATCATCGGCGGGGCCATCACCGCGATCGTTGGTGTCCATCTGCTGACGCTGCTTCAGGCTCAAGGGATCGGCTTGGCTGCGGCCGTTACGCTCGGAGCGCTTGTCGGCCCCGCACAGGTGGGCGGCCGGATCGTCGAAATGGCAGGTGGAGCCCGCCACCACCCGATCTGGACGATGAGCGCGGCCCTCGGGCTGATCGCCTTGGGGCTTGCGATGCTGGCATTCGGGGCTGGACCGATCACCTTGGCGCTGATCCTCTACGGCGCAGGGAACGGCGTCTTCTCAATCGCGAAGGGAACGCTGCCCCTCGCTCAGTTCGGGCCGCAGCGGTACGCACCCCTCGTCGGAAAGCTCGCGAGGCCTAGCCTCATTGCCCAAGCGTTGGCACCTACGATTGGGGCCCTTCTTATCGAAAGGGCGGGTTCGAACTGGACGTATGTGGCCCTCATGCTGCTGGCCCTCACCAATGTCCTGCTCGGGGCCTGCCTGTGGAGTGCCCATGATCGAAGATGACGAAGTCTTGAAGCGAGGGGCCTTTCGCGGATTTCGCCGCCATGGCAATGCATCTTCATGAAGCTTCGGCTTATCGCCCATGGTCTGGTGCTGGCCCTGTTCGTCACGGCCACCGTTCTGGCTGCCTTCGTCAGCCCGGCGACGGCTGGCTTTGGCCGCTCCAATATCATGGAAATGGCGATGCCGATGGACGGCGCCATGCCGTGCTGCCCGACTGATCAAGGCAAAGCCAAGGACTGTTCGACCAACTGCCCCGCGTTGAGCTTCTGCCTGGCCAAGTGCTTCGCCAGCGAACCCACATCGTTCGTCACGCTTGCCAGGTCCATCGTTGCCCAACTCGGACTGGGCGGTGATGAGGCCGATCATGTTTCGCGGCCGTTCGAGCCGCCCGTCCGACCTCCACGAACCTGAGACATCGCCAGCGCGACCGCGCTGGTTCGTCCGCACGGCAGTTCCGGGCGGACGGTGAGCCGTGGCCATCGCCACGTCTGAGGCTGCGCGCCTGTGCGGCGGCCTGATGCACTCAGGACTACGAACAATGACCTTCATCACCAATTTGCGGGCGCTCGCCACGGCGCTTCCGCTCGCGGCCGTCTCCCTTCCGGCGCTCGCGGACATCAAGGACTATGAGTTCCGGCTCGTGCAGAGCGAGATCAAGCAGGGCAACGGCGTCGTCGTCGCCGTCCAGCTCGTCGACAAGCGTTCGGGCAAGCCGATTCCCGACGCGGTGATCTTCGCCAAGCGCATCGACATGGCGCCCGACGGCATGGAGATGATGGCATCCCCGATCGAGGCGATGCCGTCGACCGAGCCGGGGACCTACCGCTTCAAGACCAATCTCACCATGGCCGGAGGCTGGCGCCTGTCGCTCGGCGCCAAGGTCCAGGGCGAGAGCGGCACGCTCGAAAACAAGCTGATCCTCAAGGCCCTGCCATGAAACGCATCGCCCTCGCGGGCCTCGCTCTCGCCGCCGTTCTGGCGGCGGGAGGTGCGGGCTATTGGGCCGGGCAACGCGGCCTTGTGGTCGGCTGGCGTGGTTGGCTTGGCATAGAAGGTTCGTTCGCCGCGAACGAGCCCGTCGGAACCGGTCCGGTGATCTACTATCAGGATCCGGACCGGAAGCCGGTCTATTCTGCCGAACCGCGCCAGACCAAGGACGGCAGGCCCTTCGCGGCCGTCCGCGCCAGTCAGGACGTCAGCTTCGAGGAAAAGCCCCCGGCCGAGGAGCGGTCGGCGCAGGCCGGCGAGAAGCGCATCCTCTACTACCGCAATCCGATGGGCCTCCCGGATACGTCGCCCGTGCCGAAGAAGGACTCGATGGGGATGGACTATCTCCCCGTCTACGAAGGCGAGGGAAACGAGGACGGGGTCATCAAGCTCTCGCCCGGGCGCATCCAGCGCAGCGGCGTACGCTCCGAACCAGTCCGGCGTCAGAGCATTGCCCAAACCATTCGGGTTCCGGGTGTGGTGCAGCTCGACGAGCGACGGATTTCCGTCGTGACGATACGAGCGGACGCCTTCGTCCAGGAGGTCGCACCGATCACGACCGGCGACCGCGTCTCGAAGGGAACGCGGCTCGCCCGGATCTACTCTCCCGAGATCAGTACGGCCGGTGCGCAGTTCATCACCGAACTCAATGCCGCCGCGCGCGGCGTACCCGAAGGCGGCGCGCGACAGCGTCTCGAAAACCTCGGCGTTCCCCCGGAGGTCATTGCCGAGATCGAACACAGCCGGAAGGTGCCGCTGACGATCAACTGGTCGGCCCCGCGCGATGGCATCGTGCTCGAACGTTCCGTCAGCGATGGCATGAAGATAGCTGCCGGCGGCAGCCTGTTCCGGCTCGCCGACATCTCGACGATCTGGGTTCTGGCCGATGTTCCGGAACGCCAACTGGCTGCCGTCGGCATCGGCGCACCAGCCACTGTGCGACTGCGCGGCCGTCCCGGGAGCCCGTTCGAGGGCCGCGTCAGCCTGATCTACCCGGAAATCGCCGAGGCAACCCGCACGGCAAAGGTCCGCATCGAAATCGCCAACCGCGACGGCATCTTGTTGCCGAACATGTATGCCGACGTCGAGATCGGCTCCGGTGATGCAGCTCCGGAGCTCGCGGTCCCCGATAGCGCCGTGATCGACAGCGGGACACGCCGCATCGTCATCCTCGATCGCGGCGAAGGTCGCTTCGAGCCGCGCGACGTGAAGCTTGGCCGCCACGGCGAGGGGATGGTCGCGATCACCGACGGCGTCGCAGAGGGCGATCGCGTCGTCATCTCCGCCAACTTCCTGATCGATGCCGAGAGCAACCTCAAGGCCGCCCTGAGTGGCTTCGTGCAGCCGGAGGCCAAGCCATGATCGCCCGCCTGATCGCCTGGTCGGCGCGCAACCTGGTGCTCGTCTTCGTCGCCGCGGCCTTCGCCGTGGCGGCCGGGGCTTATGCACTCAAGACCCTGCCGCTCGACGCCATCCCCGACCTCTCCGACGTCCAGGTCATCGTCTACACCGAATATCCCGGGCAGGCGCCTCAGGTGATCGAGGACCAGGTCACCTATCCGCTGACGACCTCTATGCTCACCGTGCCGAAGGCACGCGTCGTGCGTGGCTTCTCGTTCTTCGGCGTCTCCTTCGTCTACGTGATTTTCGAGGACGGCACCGATCCCTATTGGGCGCGTTCGCGTGTGCTCGAATATCTCAATGCCGCGGCGCGGCGCCTCCCAACGGGTGTCTCGCCGACGCTAGGCCCTGACGCCACCGGCGTCGGCTGGGTCTACCAGTATGCGGTCATGGCCAAGGACATGACCTTGGCCGAGTTGCGCTCCTTGCAGGATTGGGTGGTGCGCTTTGCCGCCTCGCGCGCCGAGGGCGTGGCCGAAGTCGCCAGCGTCGGCGGCTTCGTCAAGCAATACGCCATCGTGGTTGACCCCGTGCGGCTGCGTGCCCAGGGTGTCTCGCTCGCGACGCTGCGCGAGGCCGTGCGCAGCAGCAACATGGATGTCGGTGGACGCACGGTCGAGCTCAGCGAGTTCGAGTTCATGGTCCGCGGCCGCGGCTACCTGAAGTCGGTCGCGGATATCGAGAACATCGTCCTGAAAAGCGATCGGGGTGTGCCGCTGCGCCTCTCCGATGTCGCTCGCGTCGAACTCGGTCCCGACGAGCGGCGCGGTATCACCGAACTCAACGGCGAGGGCGAGGTCGCGAGCGGCATCATCCTGCAACGCTTCGGCGCCAATGCACTTGCCGTCATCGAGCATGCCAAGGCGCGGCTTGCCGAGGTCGCGGCGAACCTGCCGGGAGGGGCCGAGATCGTGCCGGTCTATGACCGCTCCGGGCTGATCGAGCGAGCGATCGAGACGCTGAAAGGCACGCTGATCGAGGAGAGCATCATCGTCGCCCTGGTCTGCATCGTCTTCCTGCTTCATCTGCGCAGCGCCTTGGTCGCAATCATCATGCTGCCTGTCGGCATCCTGATGGCCTTCGCCGCGATGAAGGCGCTCGGCCTTGGCTCCAACATCATGAGCCTGGGCGGCATCGCTATCGCAGTCGGCGCCATGATCGATGCCGCCATCGTTATGATCGAGAACGCCCACAAGCATCTCGAACGGGCGCCGCCGGACAAGCCACGCGTCGACATCCTGATCGAGGCGGCCAGCGAAGTCGGGCCGGCGCTGTTCTTCAGCCTGCTCGTCATTACCGTCTCGTTCCTGCCGATCTTCACGCTGGAAGCGGAGGAAGGCCGCCTGTTCGGGCCGCTCGCCTACACCAAGACCTTCGCCATGGCGGCGGCCGCGCTCCTGTCGGTGACGCTCGTTCCCGCGCTGATGGTGATCTTCGTCAGGGGGCGGATCATTCCGGAAGCCAAGAACCCGATCAACCGGATGCTGATCGCGCTCTACCGCCCTCTGATCCGTGGCGTTCTGAAGGCCAAGACGCTAACGATCTTGGTTGCGGTGGCCGTCCTCGGGCTCAGTCTCTGGCCAGCTCGGCAACTCGGCTCGGAGTTCATGCCGACCCTCGACGAAGGCACGTTGATGTACATGCCAACCACGTTGCCCGGGATCTCCGTGACCAAGGCGGCCGAGCTGCTGCAAACCCAGAACCGGATCATTCGCTCGTTCCCGGAGGTTGCTTCGGTCTACGGCAAGGCCGGTCGCGCCCAGACTGCGACCGACCCCGCACCGACCGAGATGTTCGAGACCATCATCAATCTGAAGTCGAGGGCGGAATGGCGCGAAGGCGTCACGCTCGACAGCCTCAAGGCGGAGATGGACAAGGCCCTCCAGTTCCCGGGCGTCTCCAACGCCTGGACTCAGCCGATCCGCGCCCGCATCGATATGCTGGCGACGGGCATTCGCACGCCGATCGGGGTCAAGGTCTTCGGCACCGATCTCGTGCAGATGGAGGCGATCTCGCGCCAGATCGAGACCGTGCTGAAGGCTGTGCCGGGTACCAGCAGCGCCTATGCGGAGCGTGTCATCGGCGGCTACTTCCTCGACATCGTGCCCGACCGGATCGCGCTGGGGCGCTACGGGCTCTCCGTCGGCGATGTCCAGAGCGCGGTCGTGATGGCGATGGGCGGCGAGACCGTAACGACGACGGTCGAGGGCCGCGAGCGCTACGGGGTCGCCATTCGCTATCCACGCGACCTACGCTCCGACCCACAGGCGATCGCGCGCGAGGTTCAGGTCTCGACGCCCTCCGGTGCCAGCGTGCCGCTCGGCGAAGTCGCGAGCATCGACCGCAAGCGTGGCGCCACCTCGATCCGCACCGAGAACGGTGAGCTCGCGGTCTATATCTTCGTGGACACGGTCGGGCGCGATCTCGGCGGCTATGTCCGCGACGCCCAGAATGCGATCGCGCAGAGCGTCAAGCTGCCGACAGGCTACCGCATCGCCTGGAGCGGCCAGTTCGAATATCTCGAACGGGCGGAGGCGCGCCTCAAGCTGGTCGTCCCGGTGACGCTCGCGATCATATTCCTGCTGCTCTACCTGAACTTCCGCAAGCTGACGGAGACATTCATCGTCATGCTGTCGCTGCCGTTTGCCCTGGTCGGGGGAATCTGGCTGCTCTGGTGGCTTAGCTTCAACATGTCGGTCGCCGTGGCCGTCGGCTTCATCGCTCTCGCCGGCGTAGCCGCAGAGACCGGGGTGATCATGCTGATCTATCTCGACCACGCACTCGGTGAGGTGCGGGCGCGATGCGAAGCGGAGGGTCGGGTCTTCACGCGCGCGGACTTGCATGAGGCGATCATGCTGGGCGCCGTCGAGCGCGTCCGACCGAAGATCATGACGGTAGTCGCGATCATGGCGGGCCTGCTGCCGATCCTCTGGAATACCGGCACGGGCTCCGAGGTGATGCAGCGGATCGCCGTGCCGATGATCGGCGGCATGGTCTCCTCGACCGTGCTGACGCTGCTGGTAATCCCGGCGATCTACGGGCTGGTGAAGGGCTGGCGGCTTCTATCTGCTGAGGAAATCGAGAGCGTGGCAGCTCAGCCTTATGCCGGTGCAGCGGCAAGTTGCCATCGTTGAATAGGTGGAGTGACCGACATGAGCGACATGATGAACGGAATGGGCTGGAGCATGGGTGCTTTGCACTGGCTCGGCATCGCCGTGCTTCTGTTGGCGATCGCCGCTTTGGTCAAATACGTGTTCTTCCGCTGAAGAGCGCGGTCGAGATGAAGGAGAGTGAACATGCAGGACGGTATTTCAACGAACCGCCGTGGGCTGATAATCGGAGCGACGCACGCCTTCACAGCCTTGGCGCTGGCCGGAACGGCGGTAGCGGAAACACTGCCGAAGATGATCGTGACCCGCGATCCGAACTGCGGCTGTTGCGGCAATTGGGTCGAGCATATCAAGGCCGCGGGCTTTCCAGTCGACGTGGTCCAGGTCAATGACGTGATGCCCCTCAAGGCCAGACTTGGCGTACCGGAGGCTTTGATGTCGTGCCACACGGCCGAGATTGGCGGTTACGTCATCGAGGGACATGTCCCGGCTGAGGCGGTGAAGCGCCTGCTCATCGAGCGCCCGAAGGCGATCGGTCTCGCAGTTCCAGGCATGCCTGTCGGCTCGCCCGGCATGGAGGTGCCTGGCCAAGCGCCGCAGTCCTACGAGATCGCTATTTTTTCGGCCGACAAGCACCACATGTTTGCGCGCTATCGAGGGCTTCAGCAGATTTGATGGCAGCGATGGCAATTTTCGGTCCGGCCGGTGAAAAGGGGCGATTTCAGCAGGCTGAATCGCTCTTCCAGGCGTTGAGGCCCACCATCCGAAAACTCGCAGCCGGCGAGACTCTGTTCGCAACCGGGGACGCGACCCGGGGCTTTTTCGCGGTCCGTAACGGGCAAATCCGTTTGGCGCGCTGCAGCGCGAGCGGACGCGAGACGGTCCTCTTCGTCGCCGGAACGGGCGAGCGCTTCGCCGAGGCTTCGCTTTTTGCCGAGACCTATCATTGCGATGCGCAGGCCATAATCGAGAGCACGGTCGCATGCTTCCCCAGGACGGAAGCGCTCCATTTGCTGCAGAACGATGCGGCTGCGCGGCTGGACCTGACGGCCGACCTTGCGCGCCAGGTCATGGAACTCCGATCTGCCTTGACCTTGCGCGATGTTCGCTCGGCGCGCGAGCGTGTGCTTGCCTATCTAGTCGCGCGGACCGGCGCGGATGGCCGGACTGTCGCCATCAAGGGACTGCTGAAAGATGTCGCGGCCACCATCGGCCTGGCGCCCGCGGTTCTCTATCGGACGCTGGCGCAGCTGGAAGCTGAACGGGTCATCCGGAGAAGCGACGGCTCGATTGAACTGACATGATCGAAATCATGCGGCAGTGCGCGCGCGGCTGGTATCGGAATTGTCGAGGAGACGATTCCATGATCAAGATGACCGCCGTCAGCCTGCTCAGCCTTACCATGTGGGGATCCGCGGGGCCAACGTTGGCACAGCACCCGACGAATCCTTACGCCGCCCAGGAAACCCGCGAGATCAAAGCCCTTTCGCAGAAGGAGGTCGACGACTTGGCTCAGGGGCGGGGTGTGGGCCTGGCCAAGCCGGCCGAGCTAAACCGCTATCCCGGCCCGCTCCATGTCTTGGAACTGGCACCCGAGCTTCAGCTCGCGGCCGGGCAGCGCAACGCCGTTGAGGCATCGAAAGCGCGTATGAGCGCGAGGGCAAAGGCGCTCGGAGCCGAGATTATTGATTTGGAGCGCGAGCTCGATGCGGCTTTTGCGGAGCGAAAGATCGATCAAGTTCGACTGAACCAGCTGACGGCACAGATCGGCGCGAAGCAGGCCATGCTACGCGCGGTCCATCTCGTGGCCCATATCGAGACTGCACAGCTGCTCACGCCGGAGCAGATCGCGCGATACAACAGACTGCGTGGATATGATGGCCCCTCAGAAAGAGGAGCCAATGACCTCGGCGCGAAGCGCCACTAAATGCCGAAACGAGTTGGCCGATGCTCGTGGCTACAAGCATGCCAGCTTAATCCTTCGCGGTGCAGACAACGCGGGTTTGCTCCATGTAGAGCGCTCCGTCTCGCTTCGAGATCCCGAACGAGCGCTGGAGGCCGCTGTCGAAGGTCACCACGACCGCGTTCTCGCCAAGCGTGAAGCTTCCGCTGCTTTGCCAGAGGCCATCGTAGGAGAAGCGCCCGTCATTTTGGAAGGTGAAGCGCGCTCCTCCTGCTGTTGCGCAGACCTTGCCGTTGATGGCGCTGGTGACCTCTCGCAGTCCGGGGGAGAGATTCACACGATGGGCTACCACGGGTTCAAGCTGAGCTAAGAGAAGTAAGCAGGTCGCCGATAGGACGTTTTGGCGGGACAATCTCATCACAGCCTCCCCTGGCTTGCCCCGATGGCAAACCCGCTCGGGGGCTTGAGATCTAAGCTCGAAATGGGGACGTCGGCTTCGGATGTGAAGTGTTCACCTCTGCCGGGCGAGAATCGCTTCCATCTGGGCGATTTCCTGGCTCTGCGACTTCGTGATCTCCTGACAAAGCGCAAGAATTTCAGGATCGGTGATGCTGGCCTTTTCGCACATCAGGATCGCGCCAGAGTGGTGAGGAATCATCGCGCGCAGGAATTCCGAATTGCCGATACCGGCCTGCGTTCGCATGCCAGCGAAGCTGAGCAGGAAGACCGCCGCGGCGCCTGCGATGACGAGCCAGTTCAGCCGTTGCGACGGAAACATCGAGCGCATTGAAACCACCATGATGATCGTCATCGGCGCGACCATCATCAGCGTCATGTACAGATTGTTGAGGTTGAAGTGGAAATGCCTGAACGTCGCGATCATCGTGTACATGACCAGGTACATGACGATAACATCGAGCGTCAGTTCGATCGTTAGCCGGCCGTAATGGTTCTGGCCTTTATGGTCACTGCCATGCTCCATGGCGGCCTCCTGTCGGATAGCTCAGGCGTTCCGCATTTGCTGAAAAACTTGAGAGCGGCGCTACTTACCCTTAGCCTTCAGCCACGCGTCGATCGTCGAGATCTCCTTCTCCTGAGCGGCGACGATCTCGCGGGCGAGCTTCTTGGCGTCGGCGTCCTTTCCAGCTGCGAGCTCGACCTTGGCCATGTCGATCGCCGCCTGATGATGACCCTTCATCTGCTTCATGAAGTCGACATCCGCGTCGCCGGTATAGGCAGGCATCCTGCTCATCATGCTCATCATCGATTCCTTGTACCCCTTGGTTGACGCGGAATCGGATGCCTCTGGCATCATCGTTTTCATGGGCATCCCATCACCCATCTGAGGCTTTGGGGCGGGTTGGGCGAGTGCGGCGGTCATCATCGAAGCCGCGAGACCAATGGTCAGTGCGAGGCGCGTCATCTGAATTCTCCGAAAAGTCGAGGGTAGAGCGGCTACGCCGCCATTTTCCGGCAACTTTCAGCGCAGCTGCGGCAGGCCTGAACGCAATCGTCCATGTCTCCGATCCGCTCGCATTCGTTGGCGCAGTCTTCGCAGATGTCGGCGCATTCAGCGCAGAGATGCTTATGATGCGGCGAGCCAATGATCATGACCTGGGCGCTCGCGCGACAAACTTCGGCGCAAGCGAGCATCAGTTGGATGTGAGATGGTTTAGCGTGCTCTCCGCCGAGTTCGAGGCAATGGCTGGTGCTCATGCCAAGGCAGGTTCGATAGCAGCGCAGGCATTCGTCGATGCAGGACTGCATCTGTGGCGAGAGGTGGTGCATGGGCTGTCTCCTTGAGCGCTTGCGGTAGCAGAGAGCTACCTGCTCGAAGGAAAGACGCGAGCGGAGAGCCGCGGTTCCTGCCCGTTACAATCTGTAACAAATGCACCGTCGGCGGCTCTTTCGCCTGCAAGCGTGCTCGCGCGCATGCTAGCCGCGACCATCGTCATCCACGCGGGTTGAGCTTACGATAAGATTTCACGGCTACGGAGCCTTGAAATATCGTTCGCTAGCGCGCCATGCCAAATCTGCCTCATCTTCGGCGATGGGGACGAGGCTCACGATGATGTCGGCGAGCCGTAGCCGCTCGGACTTGCTATTGGAAGCTTCTTTGAGAGAGGATTTCACCTGATGCCAAGCCGCGTCGATTGCGGCTTCTGCTCTGGCAATGTCGACCGGGTCGTTTAGCGAGGAAGAAGGTCATATCGTCGCTCGGGTCCAGGTGACAGCTCCGCGGGCCTCATGGCAAGCACGGCTCGACATTGGACGTTAGCAGGTTCAGGACGGTCCATCGGGCGAGATTGCGATCCTCAGATCAGCATTCAAATACGCCAGAAGAGGGCTGCGCTTCAACGCGATTTGACACACCTTCGCGGTCGTCCGTGCCGCGCCGTCAGAACCGGCGCCGGCCGGTCCTTCGTTTCGGATGAGGAATGGGCTTGGCAATGATACGTTATTGACGTATTATACGTATATTCTCTAGTTGGAGACTTCGATGAAGGAATTCTCGTTCTCGGACCTGAACCGTCGTTCCGGCGATGTCCTGGATGCGGCCTTGGCGGAGCCGGTGTCGCTGGTGAAGAGGGGCAAGGCGAAGATCGTAATGCTGCCGGTCGAACAGTACGAGCGGCTACGGGATGCGGTCCGGCCGACCGAACAGAGGGCGTTCACGCTCCAGAACGCGCCGGAGGAGGACATCGCGATGTTGATGGCTGGCCTTCAGGAGATCATCGACGAGGACGATCGGGAGGGTCGGTGATGAAGCGAGGCGACGTCTATCGCTTCAACTATCTCTGGGGTCACGAGGCCGAAAAGGCGCAGACAGGCAGCAAGAAGATCCGCAGGGTCTGTCTGATGATGCAGGTCGAGAACTGGCTGTTGCTGTTCCCGATCACGAGCCTGGAACCCCAGCCGGAGGCGGGGGAGGAGAGGCTGTATGTCGAGATTCCAGAAACTGAGAAGCGCCGTGTCGGCCTGAGCCTGGACAAGCCCAGCTACCTAGTCCTCGACGACTACAACAAGGTCCGCTCCGACGAGCTCTACGACTTCGCGAGCATGACGCCTACGGGCAGCCTGAGTCCTCGGTTCGTCGGTCACGTCGCCCGGCATCTGCATCAGGCCATCCAGGAGAAGCGTCCTATCCGGGGCTTGATCCGGCGATAGGCAGGCGATCAGTATTCCAGCGCCTCATACTCCGCCGGATTGAACCGATCACATTGCTACACTGCCTCCCATGGCACGAAAGGCCTGTCGGGAAAAACCAGTCGAAGATTGAATTTCGGGTCCGTAGCCTTGCTCGATACGGGACGACATTGCCCGGCAGCTGCCAAGCGCGAGCGATCCAATCCGGCTAAGCGACGGAACACCAAGAGGCTTGAGGCCCCAATCTTTAGCCCGACTCAGCCGCAAACTTGATGAGTCATGCTTCTAAGATAATCGAGTCAATGACTCTTGCTAAAACGCCGGCTCTGAGCGCAATTCCGAGTCATCTTTTGCTGAGAAACGACACATGACGTCAAGGGCGGGTATCAGCCGAGCGCCTTCACCATGTTTCGTGCGATGACGATCTGCTGGATCTGCGACGTGCCCTCGTAGATCCGGAACAGGCGCGCATCCCGGTAGAAGCGCTCGATGCCGTGATCGGCGACATAGCCGGCGCCGCCATGGATCTGCACCGCGCGGTCGACCACTCGGCCGACCATCTCGCTGGCGAAGAGCTTGCAGCAGGCGGCATCGGTCGCGACGTCCTCGCCGCGATCCTTGGCGCGCGCCGTCTCCAGCACCATGCAGCGTGCCGCATAGGCCTCAGTCCGGCTGTCGGCGAGCATCGCCTGGACGAGCTGGAACTCGGCGATCGGCTGGCCGAACTGCCTGCGCTCGACGGCATAGCGCAGGCTGTCCTCGATCACGCGCTCGGCCATCGCGACGCAGACCGCCGAGATGTGGAGGCGCCCGCGATCGAGCACCTTCATCGCCGTCCGGAACCCCTGTCCCTCGCGCCCGCCGAGCAGGGCATCGCCGGGGACGCGGCAATCCGCGAAGATCACATCGCAGGTGTGCGAGCCGCTCTGGCCCATCTTCCTGTCGACCGGCCCGAGCGAAAGCCCCGGCGTGCCCGCCTCGACCAGGAAGGCCGAGACGCCTCTTGCGCCGGGCTGCGCCGGATCGGTGCGCGCGAACACCGTGAACAGCCCGGCATGCGGGGCATTGGTGATGAAGCGCTTGGTGCCGTTGAGGACATAGCCGCCCTCGACCTTTCGCGCCGAGGTCTTCAGAGAAGCGGCATCGGAGCCCGCCTCCGGCTCGGTCAGCGCAAAGGAGCTGATCAGTTCGCCCGAGGCCAGTCGCGGCAGATAGCGCCGTTTCTGCTCCTCGGTGCCGTCCATGATCAGCCCCTGCGAGCCGATGCCGTTATTGGTCCCGATCAGCGAGCGGAAGGCCGGCGAGGTCCGGCCGAGCTCGAAGGCAACGCGGACCTCCTCCTCCATCGTCAGCCCGAGGCCGCCATACTCCTCCGGGATCGACAGGCCGAACAGGCCCATCTCCGCGATCTCCCGGCGGATCTCGGGCGGAATGCGATCCTCCCGCGCGACCTGATGCTCCAGAGGCCGCAGGCGCTCGCGGACGAAGCGCGCCACCGTATCCAGCAGGTCCCGCATGGTCTCGCTATCCAAAGCCATCGCCATCTCCCTCGCCTGCCGCCGTCCGGCAGCTCGGACTTTCTTGACAAGGCGGGTTATTTAAATACCAT
Organism: Bosea sp. ANAM02; assembly: GCF_011764485.1. Classification (NCBI taxonomy): domain Bacteria; kingdom Pseudomonadati; phylum Pseudomonadota; class Alphaproteobacteria; order Hyphomicrobiales; family Alloboseaceae; genus Allobosea; species Allobosea sp. ANAM02. Next base: position 79,477 of record NZ_AP022848.1, read on the forward strand.
CCAGCCGGTAAGTAAATATCGAAATGCAAGACGGACGAGCGATGGGCGCGGCACTGGAAGGCATCAAGGTCCTCGATCTCACCCGCGTTCTCGCCGGCCCCTGGGCGACGATGACGCTGGGCGATCTCGGTGCCGAGATCTGGAAGATCGAGCAGCCCGGCGCGGGCGACGACACGCGGGGCTGGATGCCGCCCTCGGTCGAAGGCATCTCGACCTATTATCTCGGCGCCAACCGCAACAAGAAGAGCCTCGCCGTCAACATGGGCACGGCAGAAGGTCGCGAGATCATCGTCGAACTCGCCCGCAAGGCCGATGTCCTCGTCGAGAATTTCCGGCCGGCCTCGCTGCGCAAGTTCAGGCTGACCTATGACGACCTCAAGGCGATCAATCCGCGCCTGATCGTCTGCTCGATCTCCGGCTATGGCCGCGGCCATGCGCAGGAGGAACGCCCCGGCTACGACTTCATCATCCAGGCCGAATCCGGCTTCATGGCGATCACCGGCGAGCGCGACGGCGAGCCGATGCGGCTGGGCGTCGCCTTCATCGATCTCGTCACCGGCATGAACGCCGTGCAGGCCGTGCTCGCGGCGCTCTACATGCGCGAGCGCAGCGGCGAGGGGCAATGGCTCGATATCGGCCTCAACGACAGCGCCCTGTTCTTCCTGGCGAATATCGCCTCGGGCCATCTCAATACCGGCAGTGAACCCGGCCGCTACGGCAACGCCCATCCCAGCATCGTGCCCTACCAGATCTTCGCCTGCATCGGCGGGCGGATCGCCATCGCCGTCGGCAATGACGAGCAGTTCCGCCGGTTCTGCCGGGCGCTTGGCCTGGCCCACCTTTCCGACGATCCGCGCTATGCGACCAACCGCAAGCGCACCGAGCATCGCGAAACCCTGCTGCCCCTGCTCGAACGGCACTTCGCAAGCCTGAACCTGACGGACGTATTGGGCGATCTGCACGCTGCCGGCGTGCCCGCCGGCGATGTCCGCAGCGTCGGCCAGGCGCTGACGAGCGACATCGCCGCGTTGCGCCAGAGCGTCGTCTCCGTTCCGGCGCCGACGATCGGCACCTTCCGCTCGGTCCGCAGCCCCTTGCGGATGTCGGCAAGCCCGCAGCGCGAGCCGACGCCGCCGCCCGCGGTCGGCGAGCATACCGATGCGGTCCTTGCCGAGCATCTCGGTCTCGGGCCCGAGCAGATCGAGCGACTGCGCGCCGCCGGCGCGATCGGCTGAGGTCAGCCATGGCAGGGACGAACACCGAAGCGAAACCCAGGCGCCAAGGCCGCCCGCCGACCATCGCGAACGCGCGCGACCGTATCCTCGACGATGCCGCCCGGCTCTTCGCCCGCGACGGCTATGACGGGTCGTCGCTCGGCGAGCTTGCGGCCGCCGTCGGCGTGACCAAGGCCGCGATCTATCACTACTTCCCCAACAAGAAGGAGATCTACGAGGCGATCATCGTGCGCACGCTCGAAGGGCTGCGCCATCACGTCTCGCGGGCGACGGCGCAGGCCTCCGGCCCGGAAGAGGCGCTGGCCCGCTTCATGACCGCGCATGCCGATTTCTTCGAGGAGCACTATGACGGCTTCCTCACCATGCTCGTCGGCTATGGCGGCATGGAGAATGTGGTGATGATCGTGGAGGCGCAGAAGCTGCGCGACGAGCACGAACAGGCCCTGCGGCAGATCATCGCCGACGGCGTCGCCACGAGGGCCTTCCGGGCGGTCGATATCGACGTCGCCAGCCGCGCCGTGCTCTCGCTGCTCAACTGGATGGTGCGCTGGTTCAAGCCGGGGAAGGGCCGCCGCGCGGCTGCTTTCGCGCAGGATTATTGCGACCTGATGCTCGGCGGCCTGCGCGCTTGATTGGCGGCCTTTAGAGCATCGGCCCGAAAAGTGGAACGCGGCTTTCGGAAAAGCCGATGCAAAATCAAAGGCCTAGAGCATCGGACTGAATATGATATTCAGTCCGATGCTCTAGCCGCGTTCGCGGAGCGGCGACGGTCATTCGAACAGATCGGGAAAGCTCGCTTCCGTTCTGGGGAGTGCGCGCAGAATTTCGGTGAGATGGTGGCGCATCGCCGTTTCCGCCCGTCCTGAGTCCCGAGCGTCGATCGCAACCATGATGCTGCGATGCTGCTGCACCAGCGGCAGCATCGCATCCGGCCCCGGCAGCGTGAGCTGGCACACCCGGTCCATATGCGCCTTGATGTCCCGGATCGCCTCCCAGGCGAGGGGCATGCCGACGCCCTCGGTCAGCTCGATATGGAACAGCTCGTCATAGCGCTGGAAGGCGGCGTGGTCGTCGCGCGCGGCCGCCTTGTCCTGCATGTCGAGGAGATCGCCGATCCGCTGGCGGCTTTGCGCGGCGAAGGACTGGCAAGCCTGCCGGACGATCGCGACCTCGACCGCCTCGCGGACGAAGCGGGCCTCCATCATCTTGCGGACGGAGAACTTGACCACGACCGTGCCGCGCTGCGGCTGCACGTCGACCAGCCGCGTCCGGGCGAGCGCGATCAGGGCCTCTCGCACCGGCTGGCGCGAGACCCCGTATTTCAGCGCGATCTCCTGCTCCGACAGCCGCGTGCCCGGTGGCAGTTCGAGTGCGATGATCGCGCGACGCAGTTCGGCTTCGACGCGCCCGGCCGCCGAAGCGCCCAGTGCGAGGGCGGGTGACGCCAACGAAAGGCTCAAGTCGAAAACCTCCACAGCCTGTTGCGTACCATACCACAACATACTACCATACAATCACTGCCGCAACCGCAAGGGGGCTGGCAGCAAGCTTACGTTCGAGGCGCCAGCGAACAAGCCGGGAAACGGCGGGGCCTTCGAAAACACGGGAGAACGCACCATGACCGCACGCCGCAGTTTCCTCGCCTATACCGCAGCGCTCGCCCTTTCGGCTGCCGCCGCGACCTCAGCCCCGGCCCAGAGCGTGACGCTGCGCTCGGCCGATATCCACCCGACCGACTACCCGACCGTCGAGGCCGTCCGCCATTTCGGCAAGCTGCTCGAGGAGCGCACGCAGGGCCGCGTCAAGATCAACGTCTTCCACTCGGCCCAGCTCGGCCAGGAGAAGGACACGATCGACCAGACCCGTTTCGGCGTCATCGACATCAACCGCATCAACATGGCGCCGTTCAACAACCTGATCCCGGCGACCAACATTCCGTCCCTGCCCTTCATCTTCCGCTCGGTCGACCACATGCGGAAGACGATGGACGGGCCGATCGGCGACAACCTGCTGAAGGAATTCGAGAAGCACGACCTGATCGGCCTCGCCTTCTACGATTCCGGCTCGCGTTCGTTCTACAATTCCAAGCGTCCGATCAACACGCCCGCCGACATGAAGGGCATGAAGATCCGCGTGCAGCAGTCCGACATGTTCGTCGCGCTGGTCTCGGCGCTCGGCGCCAATGCCACCCCGATGCCTTTCGGCGAGGTCTATTCCGCGCTCCAGACCGGCGTCATCGACGGCGCCGAGAACAACTGGCCGTCCTATGAGTCGACCCGCCATTTCGAGGTTTCCAAGTTCTACTCGGTGACCGAGCATTCGCTCTCGCCGGAAGCGCTGGTGATGTCGAAGAAGAGCTTCGACAAGTTCAACGCCGCCGACCAGGCGATCATCAAGGCGGCCGCGAAGGAATCCGTCGCCAAGATGCGCGAGCTCTGGGATGCCCGCGAGAAGGCCTCCGAAGCCAAGGTCAAGGCCGGTGGCGCCCAGATCAACCAGGTCGACAAGAAGCCCTTCATCGACGCGATGAAGCCGGTCTACGACAAGTTCGTCACCGACCCGAAGCTGAAGGAAATGGTCGCCGCGATCCAGGCGGTGAACTGAGCCTCGCCTAGGCGGGGCGGCTTCCGGGCCGCCCCGATTTCCAAAAGCCCCCATCCTGAGGAGCGATCGCAGATTGCGTCCCGAAGGATGATCCAGAGATCGCCGGACCATCCTTCGAGACGCCGCTTCGCGGCTCCTCAGGATGAAGGCTGAGGATGAGAAACCCGCATCCACGGACATCCCATGCGCGCTTTCACCGCTTTCCTGACACGTATCGACGCCAAGCTCAGCCTGTTCGCGCTCATCGCCGCCGGAGCCGGCCTCGTCCTGATGACGGCGATGGTCGCCTGGGGCGTGTTCGGCCGCTACGTGCTCAACGACACGCCGATCTGGGTCGAAGCCGGATCGCTCTTCCTGATGTCCTGGTTCATCCTGCTCGGCGCCGCCGTCGGCGTGCGCGAGAGCGACCATCTCGGCTTCGAGGTCGGGCTGGTGCTGTCGCCGCCACGATTGCGCGCCGTGCTGATCGTCGTCGGCGAGGCCCTGGTCTGCGCCTTCGGCCTCGCCATGCTCGGCTATGGCTGGCAGCTCGCCGCCGGAACGTGGAGCGACCGGATGCCGATCATCGGCATATCCCGCGGCTGGGACTACGTCCCGATCGCCGCCGGCGGCGCGCTGATCGCTCTTTTCGCGCTCGAGAAGCTGCTCCTCTTCGTCACCGGCGAGCGGCAGGCGCCGCTCGGCTTCGTTCATTTCGGTGAGAGCCGGGAGGCCTGAGCGATGGAACTCTGGATTCTCTTCGGCGTCTTCTCGGTCCTGCTGTTGATCGGCGTGCCCGTCGCCTTCTGCCTCGGCCTCGCCTCATTCGCGACCGTCGCCTATATGGGGCTGCCGCCGGTCGTCGTCTTCCAGCAGATGAATTCCGGCATGAACGCCTTCGCCATGATGGCGATCCCGTTCTTCATCTATGCCGGCGACCTGATGATCCGCGGCGGCATCGCCGAGCGGCTGATCCAGATGGCGGCGAGCCTCGTCGGCCATCTGCGCGGCGGCCTCGGCCAGGTCAATGTCGTGACCTCGACGCTGTTCGGCGGCATCTCCGGCTCGGCGGTCGCAGATGCCTCCGCCGTCGGCGGCCTGATGATCCCGCAGATGAAGAAGCGCGGCTACGATGCCGACTATGCCGTCAACGTCACGGCGAACGCGGCGATCATCGCCCTGATGATCCCGCCCTCCCACAACATGATCATCTATTCGCTGGCGGCCGGCGGCAACCTCTCCATCGCCGACCTGTTCACCGCGGGCATCGTGCCCGGGCTGATGCTGTGCCTGGCCCTGATGGTCGCGGCCTGGGCCGTCGCGGCGCGACGCGGCTATCCGCGCGAGGCCTTTCCGGGCTTCGCCGCGGTGGGCCGCCATGTCGTGCTGGCGCTGCCCGGCATCCTGCTGATCGCCATCATCTTCGGCGGCGTGCGCTCGGGCGTCTTCACGGCGACGGAATCCTCCTGCGTCGCGGTGGTCTACGCCCTGCTCGTCACCGTCTTCGTCTATCGCCAGCTCACCTGGACGGCCTTCGTCGAGGCGACCCTGGGCGCGGTGCGCACCACGGCGATGGTGCTGCTGGTGATCGGCACGGCCGGCGCCTTCGGCTGGCTGATGGCCTTTCTGCAGGTGCCGCAGGCGACGATCGCCGCGATGAAGGCGGTTTCCGACAATCCCATCGTCATCCTGCTGATGATCAACCTGATCCTGCTGGTGCTCGGCACCTTCATGGACATGGCGCCGATGATCATCATCTGCACGCCGATCTTCCTGCCGGTGGTCAAGGCCTTCGGCGTCGATCCCGTGCATTTCGGCGTGATCCTGATCCTCAACGCCGGCATCGGCCTCAACACCCCGCCGGTCGGCTCGGTGCAGTTCGTCGCCTGCGCCATCGGCCGCATCTCCATCGGCGAGTCCATGCGCACGATCTGGCCGTTCTACGGCGCCAGCGTCGCCGTGCTCCTGCTCGTCACCTATCTGCCCGGCCTGTCGCTCTGGCTGCCGCGCCTGTTCCACTGAAGGACCGATCATGACCATCGAGATTCGCCAGGTTTCGCATCCCGAAGCCGTCAGGGGCTTCGACACGGCGGAGCTCAGGCGCCACTTCCTGATCGAGACGCTGTTCGCTGCGGGCGAGGTCAGGCTGACCTATAGCCATCTCGACCGCGTCATCGTCGGCGGCGCCATGCCGGCGGACAAGCCCGTCACGCTGCCGACGCCGAAGGCGGTGGGTACCGACGCCTTCCTCAGGCGGCGCGAGCTCGGCATCGTCAATGTCGGCGGCCCCGGCAAGGTCTCGGTCGGCGGCCAGGATTACGCGCTCGCCAAGCGCGATGCGCTCTATATCGGCAAGGAAGCCGGGGCGGTTTCCTTCGCCAGCGATGCTGCGGGCAATCCGGCGAGGTTCTACCTGCTCTCGACCCCGGCCCATGCCGTGCATCCGACCAGGGTGATCCGCGAGGCCGACGCCAAGACGCTGGCGCTCGGCGAGCAGGCGACCGCCAACAAGCGCGTCATCCGGCAGTACATCATCCCCGGCGTTTGCGAGACCTGCCAGCTCGTGATGGGCGTGACCACGCTGGAGGAGGGCAGCACCTGGAACACCATGCCGGCGCATGTTCATGACCGGCGCTGCGAGATCTATCTCTATTTCGACGTCCCCGCCGACGCGCGCGTCTTCCACCTGATGGGCGAGCCGCACGAGACCCGCCATCTCGTCGTCGCCAATGAGCAGGCGATCCTGTCGCCCGGCTGGTCGATCCATTCCGGCGTCGGGACGAAGGCCTATTCCTTCATCTGGGGCATGGGCGGCGACAATGTCGACTATACCGACATGGACATGGTCGCGACCGGGGACCTGCGCTGATGGTCTCGCCCTTCGACCTGACCGGCCGCACGGCAATCGTCACCGGAGCCAATACCGGTCTCGGCCAGGCGATCGCGGTCGCGCTGGCCGAGGCGGGGGCCGGCATCGTCGCGGTCGGCCGTTCGAGCGCGGCGGAGACCAAGGCGCTGGTCGCGGCGGCCGGCCAGCCCTTCCATGAGATCACCGCCGATCTTGCCACGCTGGAGCCGGTCGCGCGGATCGTCGAGGAAGCCGAAGCGGTGGCGAGGGCCGACGGCTCGCGGCTCGACATCCTCGTCAACAATGCCGGGATCATCCGCCGTGCCGACGCGATCGACTTCACCGAGGCCGATTGGGACACGGTGATGGACGTGAACCTGAAATCGACCTTCTTCCTGACCCAAGCGGTAGCGAAACGCATGCTCGCCGACGGCAAGGGCGGCAAGGTGATCAACATCGCCTCGCTGCTTTCCTTCCAGGGCGGCATCCGCATCCCGTCCTATACGGCGTCGAAGAGCGGGCTTGCCGGGCTGACGCGGCTGCTGGCCTGCGAATGGGCCGGCAGGGGCATCAACGTCAATGCCATCGCGCCGGGCTATTTCGTGACGAACAACACCGAAGCCCTGCGCGCCGATCCCGAGCGCAACGCCGCGATCCTCGGGCGCATCCCGGCCGGGCATTGGGGGCAGCCGCGGGAGCTGGGCGGAGCAGCCGTCTTCCTCGCCTCGGATGCCGCCGCCTATATCCATGGCATCGTTCTGCCGGTCGACGGCGGCTGGCTCGCGCGCTGAGGGAGAATGACATGGACCGCAGGAACCAGCCCTTCGCCCATGACGCCGATCTCGTCTGGGAGCCCGCCGGCGAGGGCGTGACGCGCAAGATCCTGACCTATCGCGACGAGGTGATGATGGTGCGCGTGCGCTTCGAGACCGGTGCGATCGGCCCCGCGCATAGCCATCCCCATATCCAGTGCTCGCTGGTCGAGAGCGGGGTCTTCGACATCACCATCTCCGGGCGCACCGAGCGCCTCGTCGCCGGAGACAGCTTCACCGTGCCGCCGGATGCGATCCACGGCGCGGTCAATATCGAGGCCGGCGTCCTCGTCGATGTCTTCACGCCGATGCGCCGGGATTTCGTGACTTCTCCAAACGACCCTTGACGATCCAAGGGCGAAGCCGGAGCGCACGGATCACGTTCCGACGATCTGCGAGATCGCCGGTAACGCCGCGCTGACATTGCTCTGTTGCTGGCCGGCCCTGTCTGAGACTAGAGAGCCGTTGATATTTCGGGAAATCTCTGCAGAGAGAGGCGGATTTCCATGTTTCCGCCCATGCGGTACCGGCACGATGGCTCAGACGACCCCCGCCACTCTGGCGCTGAAGCAGCTCGGAATCCATTTCGAGCTTCATAGCTACAATTACGACCCCAATGCCGAGCGCGTCGGATTGCAGGCGGCTGAGGCGCTGGGCGAGCCGCCGCATCGCGTGCTCAAGACATTGATCGCGCAGGTGGACGGCAAGCCGGTCTGCATCGTGCTCGCCTCCGATCGCGAGGCCAGCATGAAGAAGGTCGCGGCGGCCTTCGGCGGAAAGGCTGCGGCAATGATGCCGGTGCCCGATGCAGAGCGTCTGACCGGCTACAAGGTCGGCGGGGTCAGCCCCTTCGGCCAGAAGCGCAGATTGCCGGTGATCGTGGACGAGCCGGCCGCTGCCGAGGCGCTGGTCTATGTCAATGGCGGCCAGCGCGGCCTGCAGATCGCGCTCGCGCCCGCCGATCTCCTGAGCGCGGCCAATGCCCGCAGCGCCGTCATCTCGGCCTGATGGCAGGCTCCCCGATCTTTCCCGACACGCCCCGATGGCTTAGTGCCGCGGGAGCATTCCTCCAAGGTTCCCTATTTCCATGATCCGCCTCGAGAATATCAGCAAGCAGAACGGAAAGCAGATCGTCTTCATCGAGGCCTCGGCCGGGCTTCTGAAGGGCGAGAAGGTCGGGCTCGTCGGACCGAACGGCGCCGGCAAGACCACCCTGTTCCGGATGATCACCGGCGAGGAAGCGCCCGACGAGGGCGTGGTCTCGACCGATCGCGGCATCACCATCGGCTATTTCAGCCAGGATGTCGGCGAGATGGCCGGGCGCAGCGCCGTCGCCGAGGTGATGGACGGGGCAGGCCCGGTCAGCACGGTCGCGGCCGAGCTCGCCGCGCTCGAAGCCGCCATGGTCGATCCGGACCGGGCCGACGAGATGGAGGAGATCATCTCCCGCTATGGCGAGGTGCAGGGCCGTTTCGAGGAGCTCGACGGCTATGCGCTCGACGGGCGCGCCCGCGAGGTGCTCGCGGGGTTGGGCTTCAGCGAGGAGATGATGGAGGGCGATGTCGGCGGGCTCTCCGGCGGCTGGAAGATGCGCGTCGCGCTCGCCCGCATCCTGCTGATGCGCCCCGATGCGATGCTGCTCGACGAACCGTCGAACCATCTCGACCTCGAAAGCCTGATCTGGCTGGAATCCTTCCTCAAGAACTATGACGGCGCCGTGCTGATGACCTCGCATGACCGCGCGTTCATGAACCGCATCGTCGGCAAGATCATCGAGATCGATGGCGGCGCGCTGACCAGCTATTCCGGCGATTACGAGTTCTACCAGCAGCAGCGGGCGCTGGCCGAGAAGCAGATGCAGGCGCAGTTCGAGCGCCAGCAGGCGATGCTCGCCAAGGAGATCGCCTTCATCGAGCGCTTCAAGGCGCGCGCCTCGCATGCCGCGCAGGTGCAGAGCCGGGTGAAGAAGCTCGACAAGATCGAGCGGGTCGAACCGCCGCGCCGGCGCCAGAGCGTCGCCTTCGAGTTCCAGCCGGCACCACGCTCCGGCGACGACGTCGTCAGCCTCAAGAATGTCGGCAAGGCCTATGGCAGCCGCAGCATCTATGACGGGCTGAACTTCCAGATCCAGCGCAAGGAGCGCTGGTGCGTGCTCGGCGTCAACGGCGCCGGCAAGTCGACGCTGCTGAAGCTCGTCACCGGCACGACCGAGCCCGATGCCGGCACGGTCAATATCGGCGCCAGCGTCAAGCTCGGCTATTTCGCCCAGCATGCCATGGAAGTACTCGACGGCGAGCGCACCGTGTTCGAGGCGCTGGAGGACCGCTTCCCGCAGGCCGGGCAGGGCTCGCTGCGCTCGCTCGCCGGCTGCTTCGGCTTCTCCGGCGACGATGTCGAGAAGCGCTGCCGCGTGCTATCCGGCGGCGAGAAGGCGCGGCTCGTCATGGCGATGATGCTCTACGATCCGCCGAATTTCCTGGTGCTGGACGAGCCGACCAACCATCTGGACATCGCCACCAAGGAGATGCTGATCACCGCGCTCTCGAACTACGAGGGCACGATGCTCTTCGTCAGCCACGACCGGCATTTCCTCGCCGCGTTGTCCAACCGCCTGCTGGAGCTGACGCCGGACGGCGTGCATGCCTATGGCGGCGGCTATACCGAGTATGTCGCTCGCACCGGGCAGGAAGCGCCGGGGTTGCGGAGCTAAATCTCCCCGTCATTCTCGGGCGAAGCGAAGCGCAGACCCGAGAATCTCAGGCGGGAAGAGGCGCCCTTCTCGGCACGAGATGCTCGGGTCAAGCCCGAGCATGACGCGCATTGTCCCTACCGCGCGAGCGCGAAGACCGACCAGCCGGTCGCTTCGGTCAGGCGCTCCAGCGCCAGCGTGCCGAGCAGGGAATTGCCGTTGGTATTGAGGCCGGGCGACCAGACCGCGATCGCGGCCTTGCCCGGCGCGATCGCCAGGATGCCGCCGCCGACGCCGGACTTGCCGGGCAGGCCGACCCGGAAGGCGAAATCGCCCGAGGCGTCGTAATGGCCGCAGGTCAGCATCAGCGCGTTGATGCGCCGCGCCCGTTGCCCTGAGACGACGCGCGGCCCGCCGGGCTCGTAGTAGCCGCCATGCATCAGGAAGCGCCCGGCCATGGCGAGCTGGCGGCAATTCATGGCGATGGCGCATTGGTGGAAATAGACGCCGAGCGTCAGCTCCGGCGGATGCGTGATGTTGCCGAAGGCCTTCATGTAATTGGCGAGCGCGATGTTGCGGAAGCCGGTCGCCTGCTCGGCCCGCGCCACCGCCTCGTCGATGATGATCGTGTCGTCATCGGCGAGGTAGCGCATGAAGCGCAGCAGCTCGCCGATGGCGACGCGCGGCTCGTGGCCGGCGAGGTTGATATCCGAGACGACCAGCGCGCCGGCATTGATGAAGGGGTTTCGCGGCACGCCCTGCTCGCGCTCGAGCTGGACGATCGAATTGAACGGCGTGCCCGAGGGCTCGCGCCCGACCCGGCGCCAGAGCGTATCGCCGACCTTGCCGAGCGCCTGCGTCAGCGCGAAGACCTTCGAGACGCTCTGGATCGAGAAGGGCTCCTCGCTGTCGCCGGCGGCATGGATTTCGCCATCGGCCGTCACGACGCAGAGCCCGAACTGGCGGGGATCGATGCGTGCGAGCGGCGGGATATAGGTCGCGACCTCGCCGCGCTCCTGCGCGCCGCGCATCTCGTCGGTGATGTCGCGGACCAGCCGCCCGATATCCGTCACGCTTCCCGCTCCGGCTGTTCCGTCCCGGCGCGACAGCCAAGCCCCAGCGCGCGCTCGCGGTCAAGCGCCGAGCGAAAACCGTTGCAACCGGCCTGAAACTGCGTTGACCTGAGGCTCCAAAGCCCGGAGGCCCTCAGAATGCGCCGCGCTGCCGTCGTTTCCGCCCTGCTGGTCGCCGCCCTGCCGGCCATGGCCCGCCCGCTCGAAAGCGAATTGCCACCGAAACGGGACGCCTGCTGGGAGCGCGCCTACGACGAGGCCCATCTCAAGGCGCATCCACAGCAGAAGGTCGCGAAGATCCGCCTCGTCCACAAGCCCGTCAACTGGCAGGCCGAGCCGCATGCGGCGCTCTATGTCGCCCTCTATTTCAACCTGCGCCAGCGCACGACCACGGGCCGCTTCGACTACCAGCTCGGCGGCTTCTGCAAGCCACAGGGCAACGCCCTGCGCTGCGTGCCGGAATGGGAGGCCGGCCACTGGCGGCTGGAGAGCGGACCGCAGGGCGCCCTCGATATCCGCAATGGCGGGATCATCGCCAATCCCAATCCCTATGACGCCGAGGAGATCGCCGACGGCGCGGTGAAGATTCCCGCCAAGCCCGATGACGGCGTCTGGCGTTTGCTGCCCGCGACGGATGCCTGCACGATCGAGTAGCGGCTATTGCAGTCGCAGCGAGCGCCCGCCTGAAGCGCGCGCGTCCAGGACCGAACGCTGCCCGGCGATGACGCAGAGCGACTTGCCGCGCGATTTCGCCTGGTAGAGCGCGGCGTCGGCCGCAGCCATCAGGCTGTTCATGTCGCGACCGTGCTCGGGCGCCAGCGCGATGCCGACGGAGGCGCCGATACTGAGCTGATGGCCGCTGTCGAGTTCGTAGGGCTCCGAAATCTCGCGCACGATGCGCTCGCCGAAGCGCTGGAGCTGGACCCGCTCGGTCTGCTCGGAAAGCACGACGAACTCGTCGCCGCCGATGCGGGCCGCGATGTCGGTGCTGCGCACGAGTCCGCGCAGGCGCTCGGCGACGAGCTGGAGCAGCGCGTCGCCGGCCATGTGCCCATGGTTGTCGTTCACGGCCTTGAAGCCGTCGAGATCGAGATAGACCAGCGCCAGGCCCCGCGGCGCGGTCTCGCTCTCGAAGCGCGTCGCGAAGGCCTTGGCCAGGCCGGTGCGGTTCGACAGGCCGGTCAGCATGTCGTGGCGGGCATGGAAGGCGTTCTCGCGCTCGGCCCGCATGGTCGAGATCAACATCGCATTGAGCTTGTAGGCGGCGACCGTCATGCTGAAGAGGTAGAACGGGATCTGCATGAAGGTGATCAGCATGATCGGCTCGGACAGGACGGGCGCGGCGAGCACGCAAGGCCCGAGCGTCAAACCGATCATCACGCCCGCCATGCGCGGCGCCGCGAAGTTGCGGAAGCAGATGCCGCCGACCATCGCGGCGGCCGAGAGGCAGGCCAGGGTCGCCGCGACCCAGTCCCCGCTCATCAGGCTGAGGAAGGTGCCGGCGCCGATGCCGGCTGCCCAGGCGATGCCGAGCAGCAGATAGAGATCGGTCGGGGTGGAAGCGCCGCGCAGGGCCCGGCGGCGGGCATGGACCAGCACGGCGAGGCGGATGCTGCAGCAGACCAGCTCGAAGGCGCACCACAGCATGAAGGGCAGGGTCGGGATGCGCCAGGCGATCAGGAAGGAGACCGCAAGCGAATTGATGACGCCGCCGGCGAAGATCGGCAGCGTGCCGTAGAGGCTGGCGATCAGCGCGACCCGGATTTCGGGCGGAACATCCGGTCCGGCATCCGCGAGCCAGCGCGTCAGGCGCCAACGCGGCAGGCTGTAGCGGAGGACTGCGCCACTCATCGGCTGTTAGGCTCCTCATGCGCGAGCAGGCCGACAGGCACCTGATCGCGACCGCTGCCTAACGGCGAGGTCTTACGATTTCGTATGGAAACGGCCGGAATACGCGATGAAGCGCGCTGACGCAGCGTCAGAATATCGGAAAATCATCGAATCTGGCGATAAACCCAGACGCGTGCCGGCGGGATGTTGCGCAATACCCAGTCCGATACGAAGGCCTTGAGCCCCGAGCCTTTGCGCGGAATCGGCGAGATCACCGAATAGGTGAACTGGATGAAGGGTGCGCCCTCCACGAGCAGCGGAAACGCCTCGCGCGCGAGCGCCGAACGGGTCGCCGGCGGCCGGTTGAACAGCGGCAGGCTGGAAACCAGCGCGATCGCCTTCTCCTGGAGATGGCCGGCGAGCGTCGTCGACAACGCATAGGCGTCGCCCTGCACGATCGTCGCCCGCGGAAAACGCTTGCTCAGCAACGCGCAGAATTCTGGGCTGTACTCGACGAGGACCAGGCGGCCTTCGTCGATGCCACGCTCGATCAGCGCCTCGGTGACCGGGCCGGTGCCGGGGCCGATCTCGATGACCGGGCCGGGCTGCGCAGGGTCGACGAAGGAGGCCATGCGCCGGGCCAGCGCCGGGCTCGACGGCGTGACCGAGCCGGTCCGGCGCGGGTCGTCGATCCAGGACTTGATGAAGCGTGCCTCGTCGCCCAGCTTCGTCTTGGCTTCGGTCACGCGGCTCTTGAGCTTCTCGGCCTTGCTGCGGACTTCGCCTTCGACCTTGTAGCGGACGGCGGCCACCTTGAGCTTCGCCTCGGCCACGCGATCGACGAGATCGGCTGCCGTGACGCGCATCTCGCCTTCGAGCCGCGTCGCGACGCGGGACTGCCCGAGGCGAACCGCCAGCGATGCGGCACGTGGCGGGCGATGGCGGATCGTCGAAGACATGACACCCCTTGAGCGCCGCAGAGACGCGTCTGACGCAAATCACGTTACCTGCGCGGCATATGGGGTCAAGAGCGGGCTGTCGCCAAGCTTTTAATCCGCATCGGCCGCAATCGAACCCGTCAGATCAGCGGCCGCGGCGCCGTGATCCGTTCATAGACTTCGGCCATCCGCGCGGTCAGATGCGGGTTGAGCAAGGTGAGCCTGCCCCCGGCCAGCGCGAACAGCCCCTCCCGGCGCAGGCGCGACCAAGTCTTGCTGGTATGAACGAGCGAGAGCCCGAGTGCATCGGCGATCTGCTGCTGCGATAGTGGAAAGTCGAAGCTGTCATTGCTGACGAGCCCTAGCGCATCGGCCCGGTGATAGAGCGAGATGACCAAGGCCGCGAGGCGCTCGGCCGCGTTGCGCTGCCCGACCGAGGTGAGATTGTCGTCGACCATGCACTCCTCGCGCGAGCCGAGCCAGGCCACGTCATAGGCCAGCGCCGGCATCCGCTCGAACAGATCCCACAGGCGCTTGCGCGGGAAGACGCAAAGCTCGACATCCGTCAGCGCCTCGATGCCATGTTCGGCGGCCGCAAGCACCGAGGCCTGCAACCCCACGAGATCGCCCGGCAACAGGAAATTCAGGATCTGGCGACGCCCGTCCGGGAGGGATTTGTAGCGGAAAGCCCAACCCGAAAAGAGCGTATAGAGCTCCGCATCCTCCTGACCGGGATGGATGATGTCGCATCCGGCGCGCACGGTCCGGTGATCGATCTTCATCGTCTGGATGAAGCGGATTTCGTCATCGGTCTTGTCCTTGAAGGCCGGCTTGAGCCGCAAGGGACAAGCGAGGCATGGCGTGCCGAGGCGCCCCGGCCGGCTGGCGATGTTCATGGTCGAATGCGATCCCCCGATCGCCGGCACGGAGCCGGCTTTCGGACAACGCGGCAAGGCTGCTTCGCGTTCCGCAGGGAGAGGGACGGGCCGAGCCCTCAGGGGCGCAGGGAACCGAAATGTCTTGTCCGGCGTTTCCCTGCCGAGAACCGGTCGATCGGCCGGACAGCCCTGGAGACATAGATGCAGAAGTCCAGCCTCGCGCCGGCCATGCGCGCCGTCGTCTTCTTCGGCCTCATGGGCGCGGCCGTGACCGGCCTGACCCTGGGAGCCGGGCTCCAAACGCCTGACGACCAGAGCTCGACCACTGTGGCGCTTGCCAAGGGTGCGAGCGAGCGCGGCTATGCCGACAACCTGCAACTCGCCGCCGTGGATCACGCCGACCGCTCGCGCAGCGCCGCGAAGCGGGCGATCGCGTCGCCTTCGCAACAGGCCATGGCCGGCGGTCCGGTCACCCATATCGTACGCTGACCAGCCAACCATTTTTCTTGCCCACGCGCTGCCGCTCCTCATCGGATCGGTGGCGCGTTTCCGTTCGGGCGGATGGTCTCAGGAACCGTGGCCGATGCGCCAGCGTCCCAGGCTGCGGCCTTGAGGCTCCTGCGTCTGCACTGCCTCGATCTGGGTGAGGAGGCCGGCGAAGAGGCGCGGCGGCGCGCTGTGCTCGATATCGCGGTCGACGGTCAGCCCCACCTCGATCGCCGACGCATCGACATCCAGCACCTCGACGACGATCCGCACGCCGGGCGTGCCCCGCAGCGCGCGCGAGGCGACATCCGCGACGAGAAAGCCGAGCGGGATGATGCGGTCCACCGAGAGCGTCGCCGCTGTCTCGATCCGACTCGTCACCCATTGGTCGCGGCTGCGGATCAGGTTCGAGATCATCGTCACGACATCGTCCAGGAAGAGATCGACGCGGACCGGCTGCATCTCGCCATCGGCAAGGGTGAAGCGATAGGCGGCCGAGAGGACATGCACGCGACATTCCGCATCGGCCAATGCCAGCCGCGCCTCGTCGCGATGGTCGCGCTTGCTCAGCCCGATATAGCTCTGCACGACCTGCAGGCTGTTCTTGACCCGATGGTGCAGCTCGCGCACGAGGAAACGGTTGTCGTCGAGCGCGGTCTGGAGACGGCGCTGGCGCACCTCCTGCTCCTCGACCATGCCGTTGAAGGCTTCGGCGACGCTGCGGATGTCGCTGGGCATGCCCTCCGCCACCGTTGCGCGCACGCGGTTGTTGGCCGTCCTCGACCGGGCGGCGACCTCGATGCCGCGCAGCCAGCGCAGGCAATGCTTCTCGATGGCGCGCATGCAGACGAGACAGAGCAGGCCGAGCGTCAGCAGCGGGGCGAGCAGCAGCACGATGAACTGCAGCCGCGCCGCCTCGGCCGGACGATCGTCGAAACTCGCAACGATGTAGAAATCGGGGTCGGCCACCATGCGGGCGGCGAAGACGCTATCCTTGTCAGCGCGGCTCGGGGCCTCCCAGCGCGCATGCTTTTCCGGGATGAGGTCCGTGCGCGGGAGCCAGGAAAGATCGCGGTCGTCGCCCCGGCTGGCGACGACGCCGGCTTCACGCCCGACAAGAGCGATATGCAGGACCTGACGGTCCTCGCCCAGGTCGAAGACGTTCTCGAGAAGCGTCGGATCGGACAGCAGAAGCCCTTGCTGCAGCAACCCCTCTCCGGGGAGGTCCGATGCGAGCACGGCGAGATAGCGCCGCCCGCCCGCCGTCACCTGATCGTAGCGCATCCTGCCGAGATCGGCGCCATTCCACATCCCGACCGGAGCCCGGCCGGCAAGCTGCCGGGCGACCTGATCGAGCAGTTCGGCCGTGAGTCCGGGATCGAGCGCCCCGGTGCAGAGCTGTCCATCCCGATTGCGCAGGAGGAATCCGCGCACACCGCCGGATCCCTTCAACGCCTTGATGCCGGCATCGGCGCAGCCGGCAGCACCGAGGCGGGCCTCGCTTGCCACCGTACCCAAGGCGAGCAGGACGCGCGACATGCCGCGATACCAGACGCGGGTGCGCACCGCGAAATCATCGACGGCGCGCGACTGCACCGCCTCGATCGCGACGATCGCGGCCCGGTAGGTCGCATAGGCCGCGAAAGCGGAGGCACAGGCGATCGGAATGGCGATCGCGACCAGCAAAGCCAGCAGGCGTGTCCTGACAGTGCTGAAACGCCGCAAACGCATCAGGACCCGACGGGTTCGGAACCAACTCTCTGCATCGCAGCCGCGCTGGTGCGGCCCGGACCGAGATCGTCGACGCTGCCGATCGACAGCAGCTCGGCGAGTTTCGTGCGGGCGCGATTGACGCGGCTCTTGATCGTGCCGATCGCCACCCCGCAGATCTCCGCCGCTTCCTCATAGGACAGGCCGGTGGCACCGACCATGATCAGCACCTCGCGCTGCTCCTCGGGGAGCTTCGCCAGGGCCTTGCGGAAATCGGCGAGATCGAGATGGCTTTCCTGGTTGCCATGGGTCGCCATGCGCTCGGCATAGGTGCCCTCGCTGTCCTGCACCTCGCGGCCGCGCTTGCGGTAGAGCGAGTAATAGGTGTTGCGCAGGATGGTGAAGAGCCAGGCGCGCAGGCTGGTGCCGGGTTCGAACTTGTCGGAATTGCCCCAGGCCTTCAGCAGCGTGTCCTGCACGAGGTCGTCAGCCAGCTGCATGGATCCCGAGAGGGACGCGGCGAAGGCGCGCAGATTGGGAATCTCGCGGATCAGCCCGTCCTTGAAGTCCTCGGTCCTGCGCTCCAGAGCCAAGGTCTCGGCCGGCGCGGCCGTCACCGTCTCACTGGGACTCATCGTGCGACGCTCCGGCTGCACGCTGCTCGGTCGCCTCAAGCTGCGCGAGCAGCACGAGAAACTTGTCGGGCACGGGTGCGTTCACGATGTCGTCGTAATGGGCCTTGAGGGAGCGGCCGATGGATTCCTGCACCCTGGGATCCAGAACCAGACCGAACCCATCCTCGGGATCGTCAGGTTCCGTCATCGCTGCATCCAACCTGCTCATGTCAGCCCTCGCACCACCACCATCGGGCCGGCTTTTCCAGCCGGTCCCGCATCTCCAATTCCTGCCATCTCCGGTCTTGCCGTTCCTGCCGGCGATGCCGGAGCCAGGTCGCGATGGCGACACCAATACGCCTTAATAACAGGCATTCTTCGACAAGGTTCCACGGTTCCGCAAAAATAAATTTCTTGTTTCCGACGCATCCTAAGCCATTATTCCCGCACGCTAAAAGGGACGCGTTCATGTCGATTGCAAAAGAAATTGCGCCTCATCTTCCTTACCTGCGCCGCTTCGCGCGCGCGCTGTGCGGCAGCCAGCCGAGCGGCGACGCCTATGTCGTCGCGATGCTCGAAGCCCTCGTGGCAGATCCCTCCGGCTTCCCGCGCGATCTCGATCCGCGCATTGGCCTGTACAGGACCTTCCTGAAGCTGTGGTCCTCGGCCAGCGTCGACGCCACGGCGCCGATCGTCGAGCTGGCGCGCGCTCCGGCCGAGCGCAATCTCGAAGCGCTGACGCCGCGACCGCGTCAGGCCTTCCTGCTGCGGACGGTGGAAGGCTTCCCGATCGACGACGTCGCCAAGGTGATGGACGTCTCCGCTGCGGAAGCGGCCGCGCTGGTCCAGGCGGCCGGGCAGGAGATCGCCGAACAGGTCGCGACCGAGGTCCTGATCATCGAGGACGAGCCGATCATCGCGCTCGACATCGAGACGATGGTCGAGGAGCTCGGCCACAGCGTCACCGGCGTCGCCCGCACGCAGCGCGAGGCGATCGCGCTCGTCGCCAAGAAGCGGCCCGGCCTCGTGCTCGCCGATATCCAGCTCGCCGACGGCAGCTCGGGCCTGGACGCCGTCAACGAGATCCTGACCTCGATCGACGTGCCGGTGATCTTCATCACCGCCTATCCGGAGCGGCTGCTCACCGGCGACCGGCCCGAACCGGCCTTCCTGATCACCAAGCCGTTCCAGCCCGAGGCCGTGAAGGCCGCGATCAGCCAGGCGCTGTTCTTCGACCGCCGCGCCGGCCGCAAGGCCGCCTGACGCTTCGACGCCGCTCGGCGACGATCGAGGCCCGCGGCGCGATCCGCGGGCCTTTTTTCTTGCCGCTCGGAACCCGAGCGGAAATGATGCGTTTCGCGTGAAATGACGGTTTCGTTTGCAGTTGGGGAGGGCGTGGACTATGGCGACGACCTGTTTCTCGGCCGTGATCGCGGCGCTATCGATCGGGACCGCGCTTTTCTCGGGATACATACAGCCGGGAGCCCCCAGCGCGGAACTTCTCTCCCTCGCCCTTGCCGGCCTGACCGGCCTGGCGATCGCCAGCGCCTCGGCCCTCGACAGCTAGGCAAGGCCAGGCTCGGAGCCACGGCCGCCATCGCCGCCATCGGCCTCTGCATCATGTCCTCTGCGAGCAAGGCCACCCCTGCCGCGGCGCCGGTTTCCGAGCAGTCCTCCGCCACGACCACCTGAGCTGCGCCCAGCCATGCCTGACGAGGCTGGAAAGGCCGGCGCCGGCGGAGCGGAGCCTGCCTCCACGAGAGCCGGAGACGCACCGGCACCGGCCGGGTCAAGCCCATGCCTGTCGGCTCTGGCCGCCATCCCCGGCAATCGTGTCGCCCCGGCGACCCCTACCCCCCAACATGGCGACGCAGCCTGCCGGGTCATCGATCCCGTGCGTGTCGAGGCTCTCGCCATCCGGGGCGTGGGCGGCGGGGCGACCGTGTCGTTCGAACCGCCACCGCTGCTGAGCTGCGCCATGGCCCGGACGCTGGCGGACTGGCTCGACCGCAGCGTGCAGCCGCTGGCGCGTGGCTATTTCGAGCGCGATCTCACGGCTTTGCGCGTCGGCGGCGGGCATGAATGCCGGCGGCGCAACCGGGCCACCGCCGGGCCGGTCAGCGAGCACGCGACCGGTCAGGCGCTCGATATCTTCGCCTTCAGGCTGGGGAATGGCGGGACCGCGTCACAGGTTGTGGTCGAGACGCCGAGCGGCCTGGTGCAGAACCGCTTTCTCGATGCTGTCCGGCAATCGGCCTGCGGCGCCTTCATGACCACGCTGGGGCCGGGCTCCGACGCGGCCCATGCCAATCACCTGCATGTCGATATCCAGGAACGGCGCTCGCGCGCGTCGCGCTTCTGCCAGTGATCGCCTTCAGTGGGAGCTCTCGACCCGGCCGAAACGCAGCAGGAAACCCTGCTCGTCCCCCGTGGCGGCGATATCCCCGACAAGCCGGGGACCGCTGCGCCGCGCGGCCATGACCGCCAGTGCGCCCTGCTGGTCGAGGCCGGTCGCAACGAGATCTTCGAGCTCCCAGAAAGGCGGCAGCGCCATCACGAGATCGGGATCGATTATTGTTGGGGTTTCCCCAAGACGACGACTCACGGACATCGACATTCCCATGCCAAGATGAAACGCCAACGCGACAAACCTCTCCCGGTTCCCTAATCCGGAACTGTGGGTTTCTTGGGGCGTTCGTCCCGCAGTTCACCAGGAGCATTCGCGATGAACCGAGGGCAATTCCGATCCTGTCTAACCGCCCTTGCCCTCGCCGGCCTCATCGGAATGCATGAGCCTGCTTCCGCGCAGTCGGCAGGTCCGCCGACAGGGCGCCTGTCCTGCACCGTCGGCAGCAATTTCAACGCGATCGCCAAGGCGCAACGTCCGACCGAATGCCGCTTCAGGCCGCGCCGCGGACCGGTGCAGCATTATACCGGCATCGTCCGCAGCTTCAGCCTCGGTCTCGGCCCCGTCCGGACCGCGACCATGGTCTGGCGCGTCTATGGGCCCTATGCGCGTGCGCCGTTGGGCGCGTTGAGCGGGCCCTACAAGAGTGGCAACGCGGCCGCGCCATCCACGCCGAGCAATGCCCTGTCGGGCGGCAGGGACAATGAGGCGACCTTGCTGCCGCTCCCGCTCCAGGGCAATCGCGGCCTTAACATCGCTATCGGCGTCACGGCGCTGGAACTGACGCTCGTCCCACCGGGGCGGCGGCGCTGACGCGCCGCCGAAGGGTCGAATTACCTTTTGCTAACCTTGACCGGTCAAAATCGACTCAAATCCAAAGCTTTCCGCCATGCTGGGGCGCCAGAGCAGGAACATCGCCAATCCTGTGACGTTGGGGTCAGGTAACAGGATTGCAGTGAGTGAGAGAGCCGGTCGATGGCTGATATCCGCGTACTCATCGTCGAGGACGACCCGTTCATCGCGATGGACATCGAGACCGCCGTGGCCGAGCAGCTCGGCGACGGGGTCGAACTGATCGTCGTCGAATCCGTGGCCGAGGCGCGGCGGATGACGGGCAGGCAACTCGCCTGCGCCCTGCTCGACATCGATGTCGTCGGCGGCAAGACCTTCGACGTCGCGAGCGCGCTTCAGGAAATCGGAACACCCTTTGCCTTCGTCTCGGGATCGGCGCCCCACGAGGTGCCGCCGAGCCTGCGCGACGTGCGCTTCCTGCGCAAGCCGTTCTCGACGCGCGAGGTCGCAGCCTTCGTCAAAAGCGCCGTGGGCGGATCGGCCCTGGAGGCGGCACAAGCCTGAAAGCGCGGCTTCAAGCCTGGCCCGGGAGCGCCTCGTGCTTCGGAAAGACGATCGTGACCCGCGTGCCCGGGCGGTCGATCTGCGCCGGATGAACCGGCTCCGACGTCATCACGGCCCGCATGCTGCGCAGCAGGCTCGCGATCACGGTCTGGCCGAGCCCCTTGCTCCCCGCCTCGGCGGGCATGCCGACACCGTCATCCTCGATCGATAGCGCCAAGGCCGGTTCGCCCTCGTATGCGATCGGCAGGAAGCGGACGACGATCCTTCCGGCCATGCCGTCGGGAAAGGCATGCTTGATCGCGTTGGTCACCAGCTCGTTGACGATGACGACGAAGGAGACGGCATCGCGACCAAGCAGGCGGATCGCATCCATTTCGAGCTCGATCCGGAGCGGACGGCCCTCGGCCGTCTTGCCGATCTCGGCGAGCAGATCCTCCATATAGGGCCGGGCATCGATCTCGTCGGTCTCGATATCGAGACGCAGGCGCCGCTGCCCTGCTGCGATCGCCTGGATGCGCGACTGGGCTTGCGCCAACGCAGCCTTGACCGCCGGCTCGCGCGTCTGGCGGCTCTGCACGTTGAGCAGCGCCGAGACCATGGCGAGGTTGTTGCCGACCCGGTGGTTCACATCGCGCAGCAACGCCTCGATGCGCAGGCGCTCGCTTTCGAGCTGGCGGGTGCGCTCGCCCACGATCTGCTCGAGTTCGGCATTGCTGATCGCGAGCGCATGGCTCAGGCGCTGGCGCCTGCGCAATTGCTGCCAGGCGGCGAAGGCCAGGCCTGCCAGCGCGACGACGATGCCGGTGCTGCCCCAGAGGCGGCGGCGCTCCTCGCGACTGTAGAGCGACCTCAGGCGGATATTCTCGCTCTGCTGGACCAATTGGACCGTGTCGCGCAGCCGGTCCATCGCGGCGATGCCGCTCTCGCTGCGGACCAGCGCCAGCGCCTCGCCGCGCCGGCCGGCCCGCTCCAGCGAAATCGTCCGGTCCAGCTCGGCGAACTTGATCGCCATATCCGCACGCAGCGCCGCGACCCGCTCCTTCTGGACCGGATCGGAATCGACCAACGCCGCCAGGATGTCGAGCTCGGGACCGGCCGCGGCCCGTCCCTCGGTGAAGGGATCGAGGTAATCGATCCTGCCGGTGAGCAGGAAGCCGCGCTGCCCGGTCTCGGCGTCGCGCATGCGGCCGAGAAAACGCTCGGCCCGTTCGCGGATCTCGATCGCGTGGGACACGCTGTCCGCCGTCTGCCGTGCCTGCCAGTTGATCAAGGCGGCGAGCAGGATCGCGAGCGCGACCACGCCGATCGCGATGATCGTGGTCGTCGCCGAGCGAAGGCGCGCGCCGAAGACCGGGAAAACCGGCATCGGAAAGCGGGTGCGAGGCCTCACCTGTGCAGACATGCAAGTCTTGTTAGGGGATGCATGGCGACATCCCTATGTAAAAAGACATGCCTCGTCCATGCTGCCGATCGGCACGGGATCAGGCTTCCGCATCGTCATCCGAGCCGCCGGCGACGATCTGGCGACCCAGAATCGCGCCCAGCACGACGATGCCGCCGGCAGCCGCCATGCGCCAGCTCAGGCGCGAGCCGATGAGCTTCGCGGCCAGCGGCGCGGCCGCGAGCGCCGCCGTCGCGGCCGGGCGCGGCGGCCGACGGCGGTTCTTGACGATGGCAGCGATCCCGAGCGCGATCAGAGACGCCAAGAAAAGGCCGCCGGCGATCCACAGGCTGGCGGCGACGGCGCCATAGCGCAGCACCAGCACGGTATGCAGCGCATTCAGGGCGTAGCCGCCGGCGCAGAGCATCAGCAGCGCGGCAAGGCCGAACAGGCCGTAGACGGTGACATTGCGCCTTACCACTCCGGAAACTTCCGCGGTGATGAAGGATCCGATCCCCCCGAGCATGGTCAGCGCGCCGACAGGAAGCCGACGAAGAGGCCGACGGCCGCCGCGATGCCGAGCGCACGCAGCGGCCGCTCGCGGATCTCGTCCTCGATCAGCTGCTGCAGCTCGGTCGCCTGCTCCTTGGCGACATCGACCATCCTGTCGGTGTCGACGCCGACGGCGCGCAGGCGCTCACTGACGGTCGCGGCGATATCCTCGGCGCTGCGGGTCAGGGTGTCTTCCAGAGCGCTCGCCTGGCGCCTGGCGCGGGCGCCGGCCTGGCGCGCCTCCGTCGCGACATCCTCGGCACCGGCCTCGACCTCGGCCTTCGCACGTTTGGCGGCAGCGGCGGCCTGACGTTTCGCGGATGTCGTGGTGGCCATGGCGGTGTGATCCTGTCGCTGATGAAGGTCAGATGGTGGCGAGGAGACGCGGTCGCCGCAAGGCCCTCCGCCTTGTTTCGGCAAACGCATGAGCGTTGCTTCGGTTCCGGAAGCGGCCGTCAGGCGGCCTTCGCCTCCACGGCTTCCTCGGCCTCGGCCTTCGCCTTCTCGCGCCGATAGCGCGCGAATTCCTCTTGCGCGACCATGGCGACGATGACGATCGGCGTCGACAGCACCGCGCCGACCGGCCCCCAGAGCCAGAGCCAGAAGACGAAGGCGGTGAAGACGAGGAAGGGCGAGATCGTCAGGCGGTTGCCGACGAAGATCGGCGTGACCGCATTCCCCTCGATCAGGTGCAGGACGTAATAGGCCGTCGCCGGCCAGAAGGCCGCGACGATCGAGGGGGCATCGAGCAGGGCGCCCGCCAGCAGCAGGACTGCCACGATGATCGGGCCGATGAAGGCGAGATAGTTGAGCAGGAAGGCGAGCGCGCCCCAGAACACCGGAAAGGGCAGGCCGGCGAGCGATGCAATCGCCGTGGTCAGCACGCCCATGCCGAAATTGATGGTGGTCACCAGCGCGAAATAGCGGGCCACCCGGGCCTCGATCTCCTCGAAGAAGGAGCCGGCCGAGCGGCGCTCGCTCCGGCCGAGGCAGAGCCGGAGAATCCGCGCCTTGAGATGGCGACGCGTCGCCAGCCAGAAATAGATCGTCGCGACGAAGATCAGCATGCCGCCTGCCGCCGCGGAAGAGGTCAGGGCGATGTCGAAGAGCGGGTTGCCCTGGGAGACGCTGAGCTCCGCGCCCTTGCCGGTGAGCGAACCGATGCCGCGCTTGAACTCGTCCATGAAGGCGAAGACGCCGGCAAGCTTGCTCCTGAGCGCCGCCATCATCGCCGGGGCCTGGTCGCTCCAGCCGGCGACCGGCACCGCGAGAATGGCGATCGCGCCGAAGAGCAGGCCGATGAAGAGCAGCACGACCAGGGCCGCGGCCGCGTGCTGCGGCACGCGGCGACTCGCCAGCATATCGACGAGCGGGCCGAGAACCAGGCCAAAGATCACCCCCGCCACGATCGGCATGGCGATGACCTTGGTCAGCGCCAGCGAGGCCATGGCCAGAATGACGAAGATGCCGACGATGGCATAGCGGACGATGAGGTCATGCTCGGAGGGCGTGACCTCGGCGTTGTCCTCCGCCGGTTCCGGTTCCGCCATGTAGCGCGGAAACGGCCGCCAGGCCGATGAGCTGAGCATGTCTTCGATCCCAACGCGCAACCCGCGCCCCCCTGGCGCGTCGGAAGGATCAACGCCGGGAGGATCGGCCGGGTTCCAGCTACCTCATGGCCCCGATGCGACCACCACAGCCCTCATCCTGAGGAGCCGCATCGGCGGCGTCTCGAAGGATGTTCCCGGAGGCTCCAGTGATAACTGGAACATCCTTCGAGACGCGAGCCTTTGGCTCGCTCCTCAGGATGAGGGCTCGAAGGCGGCGCGCAGTCCAGTTCTCAGTGCGCCTCGTCCCAGTTGTCGGCGGCACGGGCCTCGACCGCGAGCGGCACACGAAGCTGCACGGCCGGATGCGGCGCCTCGACCATCACCGTCTCGATGATCGGCAGGGTCTTCTCGACCTCGGCCTCCGGCACCTCGAAGACGAGCTCGTCATGGACCTGCAGGAGCATGCGGGCATTGAGGCGATTGGCGGCGAGCGCCGAGTCCATCCGGGTCATCGCCCGGCGGATGATGTCGGCAGCGGAGCCCTGGATCGGGGCGTTGATCGCCTGCCGCTCGACGAAGGCGCGCTCGGACGGGTTCTTGGAGGCGACCGCCGGGAAATGGCAGACGCGGCCGAAGATCGTGGTGACCTGGCCATGGGCGCGGACATGGGTCTTGGTCTGGTCCATGTAGTCGCGGATGCCGGGGAAGCGCTCGAAATACTTGCGGATATAGGCGCTCGCCTCTTCGCGGCCGATACCGAGCTGGTTGGCGAGGCCGAAGGCCGAGATGCCGTAGATGATGCCGAAATTGATCGCCTTGGCCCGGCGGCGAACTTCGCTCGGCATGCCCTGGACCGGCACGCCGAACATCTCGGACGCCGTCATCGCATGGATGTCGATGCCATCGGCGAAGGCCTGCCGGAGCTGCGGAATCTCGGCGATATGGGCGAGCAGGCGCAGTTCGATCTGGCTGTAATCGGCCGAGACCAGTTTGTAGCCCTTCTCGGGCACGAAGGCCGTCCTGATCTTGCGGCCGGCCTCGGTGCGGATCGGGATGTTCTGCAGATTGGGCTCAGAGGAGGAGAGCCGGCCGGTGGTGGTCGCCGCCAGCGCATAGGAGGTGTGGACCCGGTTGGTCTCGGGATTCACATAGCCCGGCAGCGAGTCGGTATAGGTCGATTTCAACTTGGCGAGCTGGCGCCATTCCAGGATCTTCGAGGGCAGCGCATGGCCCTGCTCGGCGAGATCCTCCAGCACGCCGGCGCCGGTCGCCCATTGGCCGGTCGCGGTCTTCTTGGCGCCTTCCAGCCCCATCTTGCCGAACAGGATGTCGCCGAGCTGCTTGGGGCTGCCGATGGTGAACTTCTCGCCGGCGAGCTCGTAGATCTCGTCCTCCAGCCGCGCCAGGCCCTGCGCGAAATCGCCGGAGAGCCGGGAGAGGATCTGCCGGTCGATGGCGATGCCGCGGCGCTCCATCCTGGCGAGGACCTCGACCATCGGCCGCTCCAGCACCTCGTAGACCGCCGTCTTCTTCTCGGCGACGAGGCGCGGCTTCAGCGCGAGCCAGAGCCGGAGCGTGACGTCGGCATCCTCGGCGGCATAGTCGGTCGCCCGGTCGAGCGGCACCTTGTCGAAGGTGACCTGATTCTTGCCGGTGCCGGCGACCTGCGCATAGGGAATCGTCTCGTGGCCGAGATGCAATTCCGAGAGCTTGTCCATGCCGTGGCTGTTGCTGCCGGCATCGAGCGCATAGGAGATCAGCATCGTGTCCTCGATCGGGGACACGGAGAGACCATGACGCTCGAGGATGAGCAGGTCGTATTTCAGGTTCTGGCCGATCTTGAGCACGCCGGGATCGGCGAGCAGCGGCTTCAGCGCGGCGACGGCCTGTGCCAGTGGAATCTGGTCGGCCAGCAGTCCCTCGTCGAAGAGCCCGCCATCGCCGCCGCGGTGCTGGAGCGGGATGTAGCAGGCACGGCCCGGCGCGACCGCGAGCGAGATGCCGACGAGATCGGCCTGCATCGCGTCGAGCGAATTGGTCTCGGTGTCGAGGGCGACATGACCGGTTTCATAGGCCCAGCCGATCCAGCGTTCGAGATCGGCGAGCGTGCGCACGCATTCGTAGACGGAGCGGTCGATCTTGCCGGCGATCGCCTCGTTCTTGCGGGCAGCGGCGAGATCGGCCGGTTTCAGCCAGCCGTCTTCGCCACCTGTGGCGGCTGAAGCGGCCGCGGCAGGCGCGAGAGATGCCGCCGCCGCAATGCCGGGAGCCGCATCCTCTGCGGCATCGGCACCGGCATAGAGCGCCTTGAGCTCGGCCGCGCGCGCGCCACCAGGCGCCAGGTCAGGGTCGGCATCGACGGCGCCGACATCCGCCTCATAGGCCTCGGCGACGCGCTTGGTGATGGTGGTGAACTCCATCGCCTTGAGGAAGGCGATGAGCTTCGCCGGATCGGGCTGCTCCAGCGTCAGGTTCTCCAGCGGCGTCTCGACCTTCACGTCCTCGACGAGGCTGACGAGCTTGTGGGAGATGCGGACCTTCTCGATCACCTCGGGATTGGTCAGCGTTTCCCGGCGCTTGGGCTGCTTGATCTCGCCCGCCCGCGCCAGCAGGGTTTCGAGATCGCCGTATTCGCCGATGAGCTGGGCGGCCGTCTTGATGCCGATGCCGGGCGCGCCGGGCACGTTGTCGGTGGCGTCGCCCGCCAGCGCCTGCACGTCGGTGACCTTGTCCGGCGTCACGCCGAAATATTCGACCACCTCGGGCTCGCCGATGCGGCGCTCGGCGCGGAAGCCGGCGCCCTTCTTCTGGTCGCCGGAGGCCGGGTCATACATCGCGACGCCCGGCTTCACGAGCTGCATCAGGTCCTTGTCGGCGGAGACGATCAGGACGTCGGCGCCGGCCTCGCGGGCCTGTTTCGCGTAGGTCGCGATCAGGTCGTCGGCCTCGTAGACATCCTGCTCGACCGGAATGAGCCCGAAGGCCCGCACCGCCTCGCGCATCAGCGGGAATTGCGGAATGAGATCGGGCGGCGGATCGGAGCGGTTGCCCTTGTAGGCCGGGTAGATCGCCTTGCGGAACGAATTCTCCGACTTGTCGAAGACGATGGCGAGATGGGTCGGCCGGACGCCGAGCACGCCCTCGCGGACGAACTGGAACAGCTTCGTCGCGAAGAGCCGGACGGCGCCTGACGGCAAGCCGTCCGAACGGGCATTGTATTTCCGGTCCTGGTTGATCGACTGGAAATAGGCCCGGAAAATGAAGTTCGAGCCGTCGACCAGGAAGAGATGGTCGCCGGGCTTGAGGGCGGGGGCGGTCGTGGCTTTGTCGCTCATGGCGCGGACCATAAGCGGGAGGACGCAACCGGTCCATTGCATCCGGACGGCGATTCGCAGCAAGCTGGCCAAAATGCGTCAGGAGCGAAGTGCCCGTGAGTCCCTATGTCACCATGCCCCTCGTTTTCGAGGGTGTCCCGGAAGCGGAGATGCAGGGCCGGGCCGACGCCTTCCTCGCCCGCATGCGCAAGCGGCGCACGGTGCGCGACTTTTCGGAGAGACCGGTGCCGCGGGAATTGATCGAGACGGCGGTGCGCGTCGCCGGCACGGCGCCGTCGGGCGCCAACCAGCAGCCCTGGAGCTTCGTCTGCATTGCCGATCCCCAGCGCAAGAAGCTGATCCGCGAGGGTGCGGAGGAGGAGGAGCGCGCCTTCTATGCCGGTCGCGCCGGCGAGGAATGGCTCGACGCCCTCGCCCATCTCGGCACCGACGACCAGAAGCCTTTCCTGGAGACAGCCCCCTGGCTGATCGCGATCTTCGCGCAGCGCTGGGGCATCGATGCCGAGGGCAACAGGATCAAGCACTATTACGTGCCGGAATCGGTTGGCATCGCCACCGGCTTCCTGATCGCGGCGCTGCACGATGCCGGCCTTGCGACGCTGACGCACACGCCGGC
Source organism: Bosea sp. ANAM02 (assembly GCF_011764485.1). NCBI lineage: Bacteria > Pseudomonadati > Pseudomonadota > Alphaproteobacteria > Hyphomicrobiales > Alloboseaceae > Allobosea > Allobosea sp. ANAM02. The sequence goes on from NZ_AP022848.1 coordinate 108,370, forward strand.
GCCGATGAATTTCCTCAACGAACTCTGCGGGCGGCCCGACAACGAGAAGGCGCTGATCCTGCTCGTCGTCGGCTACCCCACGGAAGATTGCCTCGTCCCTGCCATCGGCAAGAAGCCGCTGGAGGAGATCGCGACCTTCCTGTGATCTCTCAGGGGCTGCTTGCGGCGGTGGCCGCGCGCAGCCTTTGCCGATCGATCTCATGAGGCAGGGTTGCCAGCGCGCGCTCACGACTGTCCGCGGCGAGGTCGCGCGCCGCTTCGGCGAAGCGCGGGTTCGTCGCGATCGTCGCCAGCGTGCGCTGCAGACGCAGGGCGACCTCGATCATCGCCGCGCCGTCGCGCGCGATCGGCACGATGCAGTCCTCGAGCAGCGAGTGCGGGACGAGCATCGGCACATGAACACTGGCCACCGGCTTCGGCACGTCCTCCGGCACCGGCCGCGTCAGAAGCCGGGCCAGCGAGGCCAGCACGTCGATCGCGGTGCCGGGGTCGTTGACGGCCGGTGACAACGCGCGCGAGGCGATCTCGGAGAGGACGATCAGCCCGAAGCGCGGGTCCTGGCGGAAGGAGCGGCGGTCGCCGATGATGAAGGCGTCCCGGATGTCTTCGGCCCGCTCCTCGTCGAAGGCGCTGGCATAGGCGAGCGTTTCGCCCCTGCCGACGAAGGCGCCGGGGATGCGGGCGACGTCGATCTCGCCGCCATCCTCGCAAAGCTGTGCCAAGGCCGCGATATCGACATGCTGGAGATAGCCGGTCCGATCCGCCGTGATCGCGCGGGCGCCGGCCGGCGGTGCGCGGCCGGGCTGCGCGCCCATCGTCCGGGAGACGGCATAGTCGTCCAATGCCTCGGCAGCGGCGGCTGCGACGCGATCGATCGTCTCGTTCATCCGGCCGAGCCGCGACAGCGCGTCGATCCAGCCGACGAAGGTCGCCACCACCACGGCGACGACCAGCAACGTCACGAGGAAGAGCAGCAAGCGCCCGCTGGAGCCGTAAAGGCCGGTGCTCAGCGCGATGATGCCGGCGAGGCTGAACAGGAACGCCCCGATGAAGGTCGCCAGAGCGTTCTGCGCACCGGTATCGGCCTGCAGGAGATAGGTCGCGCGCGGCGTCGCCGAACTCGCCGCCGCGCCATAGGCGGACACCATCGTCGACAGCGAGAAGATCGCAACCGTCAGCATCGACGATGCCAGGATGCCCAGCACCTTGTCGACCGCATCCGCACCGATTTTGGCCGATACGTCCTCCGGCACCAGCGGCGCCGCGACGATCGATGCGAGCGCGCTGGCGATACCCAGAAGCGCGAAGAGCGCCGCCCTCACCCAGAGGCGCTCCGAAAGCTGTTTCAGGACCCAACGCAGGCGTGTCAACGCGCTCTCCCCTCGGCACGGCTACAACATGGCCGGTGCCGAAGCGGTTCCGCAATCGCTCAGGCCGTGATCCTGTCGATCTCGGCGAGGTCTTCCGCGCTCAGCGCCCAGTCGGCCGCCTTGACATTGGCCGCAACCTGTTCCGGCTTCGTCGCGCCTGCGATGACGCTGGAGACCACGGGCTGCGCCGCCAGCCAGGAGAAGGCGAGCTCGACGAGCGTGTGGCCGTGCTGCTCGGCGAAGGCGGTCAGGCCCTCGATGCGGCGCCAGTTATCCGCGCTGAAGATCTCATCGGCGCGCTGCGGCAGCTTGGTCAGGCGCGCACCTTCCGGCATTGCCGCTCCGCGCTTGTACTTGCCGGTGAGCGCGCCATTGGCGAGCGGGAAATAGGGCAGCAGACCCATGCCGTAATGGGCGATGGCGGGGATCAGGTCCTTCTCGGCGCCGCGCTTCAGCAGGCTGTACTCGTCCTGCGCCGAGGCGAAGCCGGGAATGCCGAGATCGCGCGCCGTCCACTGGGCATCGGCGACCTGCCAGGCGACGACGTTGGAGCAGCCGATATAGCGGACCTTGCCCTGGCGGACGAGGTCGTCCATCGCGCGCAAGGTCTCCTCGATCGGGGTCAGCGGGTCGGGCCGGTGAAGCTGGTAGAGATCGAGCCAGTCGGTCTTGAGGCGCCGCAGCGAATCCTCGACCGCGTTCATGATGTAGCGGCGCGAGCCGCCCTTCTTCACGCCCTCGGCATCCATGTCCATGCCGAACTTGCTGGCGAGCACGATCTGCTTGCGGCGCGCGCCCAGCACCTCGCCGAGCGCCGTCTCGGAACCGCCGCGCTCGCCATAGATGTCGGCGGTGTCGAACAGGGTGATGCCATGCTCGATCGCGGCATCGACGACCTTGCGGGTCGCGTCGAGGTCGATGCGGCCGCCGAAATTGTTGCAGCCCAGCCCGACGAGCGAGACTCGCAGGCCCGAGCGGCCGAGATTGCGGAATTGCATGGTGATGATCCTTCCCCTGAGAGGCGGCAGAGGATCAGAGCGAGCGGGCAAGGGCAATCGCCCGGCATGTCATCCGCGGGCTGCGCTGGGCGCAGACCCCTAAACGAAAATGCCCGGGCGCGCGCCCGGGCATCTGAACTCAGGCCACTTCGGCCTTCTGCTTCTGGGCTCGCTTGCGGTCGTTCGGATCGAGTATGCCCTTGCGCAGGCGGATCGACTTCGGCGTGACCTCGACCAGCTCGTCATCGTCGATCCAGGCCAGCGAACGCTCCAGCGTCATGCGGATCGGCGGGGTCAGGCGCACGGCCTCGTCCTTCGAGGTGGTCCGGATATTGGTGAGCTTCTTGCCCTTGAGCACGTTGACCTCGAGATCGTTCTCGCGGGTGTGCTCGCCGACGATCATGCCCTGATAGACCCGCCAGCCCGGCTCGATCATCATCGGGCCGCGATCCTCGAGGTTCCACAGCGCATAGGCGACGGCCTCGCCGGTCTCCATCGCGATCAGCACGCCGTTGCGGCGGCCTGCGATCTCGCCCTTGTAGGGCATGTACTCGTGGAAGACGCGGTTCATGATCGCGGTGCCGCGGGTATCGGTCAGGAGCTCGCCCTGATAGCCGATGAGGCCGCGGGTCGGAGCATGGAAGACGAGGCGCAGGCGATTGCCGCCGGACGGGCGCATCTCCAGCATGTCGGCCTTGCGCTCGGCCATCTTCTGCACGACGACGCCGGAATGCTCCTCGTCGACGTCGATCAGGACTTCCTCGATCGGCTCGAGAAGCTGGCCGTTGTCGTCGCGCTTCATGACGACGCGCGGACGCGAGACGCCGAGTTCGAAGCCCTCGCGGCGCATGGTCTCGATCAGGATGGCGAGCTGGAGTTCGCCGCGGCCGGAGACGATGTAGCTATCCTTGTCGGAGGCTTCCTCGATCTTCAGCGCGACATTGCCCTCGGCCTCCTTGAACAGGCGGTCGCGGATGACCCGGGTCGTGACCTTGTCGCCCTCGGTGCCGGCGAGCGGGGAGTCGTTGACCGAGAAGGTCATCGACACGGTCGGCGGATCGATCGGCTGGGCCTTGATCGGCTCGGTGACGGAGGGGTCGCAGAAGGTGTCGGCGACGGTGCCCTTCACCAGCCCGGCGATCGAGACGATGTCACCCGCGACCGCTTCCTCGATCGGCTGGCGCTCGATGCCGCGGAAGGCGAGGATCTTCGAGATGCGGCCGGTCTCGACGGTGGTGCCGTCGCCCGAGAGCACCTTGATGGTCTGGTTCGGCTTCGCCGTGCCGGAGGTGACGCGGCCGGTGATGATGCGGCCGAGATAGGGATTGGCCTCCAGCAGCGTGCCGATCATGCGGAACGGGCCGTCCTCGACCTGCGGCTCCGGCACGTGCTTGAGGATGAGGTCGTACATCGGCGCGAGGCCCTGGTCCTGCGGGCCTTCCGGCGAATCCGCCATCCAACCCTGCTTGCCCGAGCCGTAGAGGATCGGGAAGTCGAGCTGCTCGTCGGTGGCGTCGAGCGCGGCGAAGAGGTCGAAGACCTCGTTGATGACTTCCTGGGTGCGGGCGTCCGGCTTGTCGACCTTGTTGATCGCGACGATCGGCTTGAGGCCGAGCTTCAGCGCCTTCGAGACCACGAACTTGGTCTGCGGCATCGGGCCTTCGGCCGCGTCGACCAGCACGATGGCGGAGTCGACCATGTTCAGGATGCGCTCGACCTCGCCGCCGAAATCGGCGTGGCCGGGGGTGTCGACGATGTTGATGCGCGTGTCCTTCCAGACGACCGAGGTCGCCTTGGCCAGGATCGTGATGCCGCGCTCCTTCTCGAGATCGTTCGAATCCATCACGCGCTCGGCGACGCGCTGGTTCTCGCGGAAGGCGCCGGACTGCTGCAGGAGCTTGTCGACGAGGGTCGTCTTGCCATGGTCGACGTGCGCGATGATGGCGATGTTGCGCATGGACATGCGGGTCTGGGCCTTGCTTTCAAGGCCACGAGCCGGTCTGGAGCGATGCCCCGCCGGCGCAGCCTGTTTCACGTGAATCTGGAATTCGTTGCGCTGCACATAAACGCTGGCGGGCTTTTCGGCAACCGCCGAGCCTGCCTAAAAGTAAATGCGCTCAAGACTCCGCCAGCGCCCGCTGCCGCTCGGCGACGGCCCGGCCGACCTGATCGATGGCGAGCCGATAGGCGGCGAGCGCGGCGGTGTCGAGATCGCCCTTGGCATAGTCGGCGAGGACCTGCGTCAGGATCTGGTCGGCCTCCCGGCCGAGCCGCATCAGCTCCGCCTCGTCCTCGCAGGAGCGGATGACGGTCAGAAGCTCCAGCAACGCATCGAGGCCGGCCATGGCGCGCCGGCGCCGGTTGGCACTCTCGCGGCCGAGCAGGGCGGCCCCGCCGGTGCCGAGCGCCGAAAGCGCCATGGCACCGATATAGAACCAGTCGCCATAGCGGTCGAAGAAGCTCTCCTGCTCGCCGTCGATATAGGCGGCGGCGCCGGAATGGACCGGCAACGGCGCGTCCTTGTCGGTCGAGGGCGTCTCCAGTGCCTGGACGGCCGGCAAGTCCGCGGCGAGCGTCAGCCGCAGGCCGAGAATGTCCTTGGTCAGTTCGCCGACGAGATTGTCGTCCAGGCTCTGTGCCGCGACGAGGCGCGAGGTGATCGAGATGGTCTGCAGGCTCTGGGCCGGGCGCGGCGGATCGCCGCCCAGGGCACCGCGCACGATCTCGCCGGATTCGATCGCCCGGTAATGCGCGGCGAGCGCATCGGCCTCGCGCACCGGGATCAGCACGGGATCGTTGCCCCAGGCCTCGCGCAGGCGGCGCAGGCCGTCATTATTGGTGTGGGAGCCGACGGCGTTGATCGAGAAGAAGACGTCGATGCGCCTGTCCTTCGCCGCCGCCACGATCTCCTCCTGGCCGAGCCTGACGATCTCGACCTCTTCCGGCCGGACTTCGTATTGCGCCAGCACCCGCTTCAGCAGGTCGATATTGGCGGCCGGATTGCGGCCGACACCGATCTTGCGCCCGCGCAGATCGGCGATGCGGCCGATCGCGTTCTCGCTGCGGGTGATGAAGAACGGAAAGGTCCGGCGCGTGATCAGGACCGTATCGGCTTTCGAAGGCATGGCGATATCGGCACGCAACATGGCGAGATCGGCCTGGCCGGCATCGATCCTCCTGGCGCTGTCCTCGGAGCCTTCCGTCAGCACGAGGCGCAGGCGTACCGAGGCCTTGTCGCGGTTGAGGCCCTGCACGAAGGCCGCCGCCATGCGGGCATCCTCGGAGCCGAGCGGCCCGACCGCGAGGCGCAGGGTCCGCGGCTGGCCGATATAGTAGAACGCCGCCACGACGAGGCCGGAGGCCGCCAACAGGCCCGCCACCATCGTCAGCCCGCGCCTGCCCATGCCCATCCGGATCAAGCCGTCCCCCTCTTCCCCCTGCCCGAACATGGCTTCCTTCGTCATCATGTCGCAAGTACGGCATGCACGGGCGCGCGGACCGTGCTAAACGCCGGGCCATGTCCGATGGTTCACCCTTCCTGATCAAGATCTGCGGCCTCTCGACGCCCGAGACGCTGGAGGCCGCACTGGCGGCCGGCGCGGACATGATCGGGCTGAATTTTCATCCGAGAAGCCCGCGCCGCGTCACGCTGGAGCGCGCCATGGAACTGGCGGCGATCGCGCGCGGCCGGACCGAGATCGTCGCACTCGTCGTCGACTGGAGCGAGCGGGAGGCGGCCGCGCTTGCCGAGGCGCTCGATCCCGACTGGTTCCAGTTCCATGGCCGCGAGACGCCCGAGCAGACCGCCGCGCTCCGCCGTGCCGTCGGCCGACCGGTGATGAAGGCGCTCGGCATCGCGACGGGCGAGGACCTCAAGGCGGTCGCCGCCTATCGCGATGCGGCCGATCTGATCCTGCTCGACGCCAAGCCGCCGAAGGATGCCGCCTTCCCCGGCGGGCACGGCAAGACCTTCGACTGGGGCCTGCTCGCGAATCTCGACCCTTCCCAGCGCTTCATGCTATCGGGCGGGCTCGATCCGGCGAATGTCGCCGAAGCGATCCAGGTGACCCGTCCGGCGGGTATCGACGTATCATCCGGCGTCGAAAGCGCGCCGGGGGTCAAGGACCCCGCAAGGATCGCGGAATTCATCGCATCGGCCCGCAAGGCCGCGGCGGCAGGACAGGAAAGCTTGAGCGCATGAACGCCCCCTCCAGCCCGAACAGCTATCGCAACGGCCCGGACGAGAACGGCCGCTTCGGCCTGTTCGGCGGCCGTTTCGTGGCGGAAACGCTGATGCCGCTCATCCTCGAGCTCGAAGAGGCCTACGGTGCCGCCAAGGCCGACCCGGCCTATCATGCCGAGATGGGCGAAGGGCTGAAGCATTATGTCGGCCGACCCTCGCCGCTCTATCTCGCCGAGCGGCTGACCGATCACTTCGGCGGCGCGAAGGTTTATCTGAAGCGCGAGGAGCTGAACCATACCGGCTCCCACAAGGTGAACAACGTGCTCGGCCAGATTTTGCTGGCGCGGCGCATGGGCAAGAAGCGCATCATCGCCGAGACCGGCGCCGGCCAGCACGGCGTGGCGACCGCGACGCTCTGCGCCCGCTACGGGCTGGAATGCATCGTCTACATGGGCGCAGTCGACGTCGCCCGGCAGGCGCCCAACGTCTTCCGCATGCAGATGCTGGGCGCCAAGGTCGTGCCGGTCGAATCCGGCACCAAGACGCTCAAGGACGCCATGAATGAGGCGCTGCGCGACTGGGTGACCAATGTCGCGACGACCTTCTACTGCATCGGCACGGTCGCCGGCCCGCATCCCTATCCGGCGATGGTGCGCGATTTCCAGTCGATCATCGGCAAGGAGACCCGCGAGCAGATGCAGGAGGCCGAAGGCCGTCTGCCGGATTCGCTCGTCGCCTGCATAGGCGGCGGCTCGAACGCGATGGGGCTGTTCCATCCTTTCCTCGACGACGCTAGCGTCGAGATCTACGGGGTCGAGGCCGCCGGCCACGGCATCCCGAGCGGCCTGCATGCGGCCTCGCTCACGGGCGGGCGGCCGGGCGTGCTGCACGGCAACCGCACCTTCCTGCTGATGGACGATGACGGGCAGATCAAGGACGCCCATTCGATCTCGGCCGGGCTCGACTATCCCGGCATCGGCCCGGAGCATTCCTGGCTGCACGATGTCGGCCGGGTGAAATACCTCTCCGCCACCGACGAGGAGGCGCTGGAGGCGTTCCAGCTCATCTCAAGGCTGGAAGGTATCATTCCAGCGCTGGAATCCGCGCATGCGCTGGCCCGTGTCGCCGAGCTCGCCCCGCAGAAGCCCAGGGATCACCTGATGGTGGTCAATCTCTCGGGCCGTGGCGACAAGGACATCCCGCAGGTCGCGGAAATCCTGGCGGCGCGCTGACACCTGGCGGTCCTCGTCCAAAGTTCTAGGCGAAGCCCCTCGACTCCCGCAGCGTCAACGGCAACCATGAGTTGCTTCCGGTGCCTCAGCACCGGGTATCGTTGCTTGGAGCGGGACCGGGGCCAGTGGGGGGCAGCGGTAACGACGACAGTCCGGAGGTCTCCGGGCCTGCCTCGGCCGGCCTGCCGGTCGAACTCGCCTTCCTGACGCGCCACGGCCTGCCGCCCTCGTTCCTCGCAGGTGCGGCCGGGAGAGCCCGGCGCAATCGTACCGAGCCTGTCCGCGAGGCCATCGCGCTCGGCCTGATCGACGAGATCCGCTTCTACCGGGCGCTCGCCGCCGAGATGGGGCTGGCCTTCGCCGCACAGCCGCCACGCCTTCAGCCCGGAGGCGCTCATGACGCCATCCTGCGCCAGGGCGTCGCGCCCACGGCCGACGACAGGCGCTTCCGCTTCATCCTCGCGCCCGACGGGGCGGCGCTGCGACGGATGATCGAAGCCGGACCGCGCAACCGCGACGATATCGCGGTCACGACACCACGCCGCTTCGCCGACGCCCTGCGCCACAGCAATGCCGGCACGTTGGCGGAGCATGCGGCCGGGCTCGATCCCGCGGGGCTCGACCGCGACAGCGCCCGCACCGGGGCGAGCCGGGGACAGGTGATCGCCGCCGGCTGCGGCATCGCCACTGCGGCGCTCGGCGGCGTCTTCGCTCCCCTCGAAACCTTTTTCGGGCTCGCGCTGCTGCTCGGCCCGCTCTTCCTCGGCTTGATCCTGCTGCGGCTTGCGGCCTCGATCGAGCGCTCGTCGCCCGATCTCTGGCGCAGCCATCGCTGGCGGATCGACGATGCCCGCCTGCCCGTCTACACGGTCGCCGTGCCGCTCTACCGGGAAACAGCCGTGCTCCGGCAGTTGACGGATGCGTTGCGTGCGCTCGACTACCCAGCAGCCAAGCTCGATATCCGTCTGCTGATCGAAGCCGACGACAGCGCCATGCGCAGCGCACTGGCGCAGATGGCGCTGCCGTCGCATTTCTCCGTGACGATCGTCCCGCCCGGCTTTCCCCGCACGAAGCCGCGCGCTCTGAATCTTGCGCTGCTCGAAGCGCGCGGCGCGCTCTTCACGATCTTCGATGCCGAGGACATCCCCGATCCGCTGCAATTGCGCATGGCGGCGGCGCGCTTCCTCGGCGGCCCGAAGCAGCTCGGCTGCCTGCAGGCGAGGCTGGTGATCGACCATGCCGAGGAGGGCGTGCTGCCCGGCCTGTTCGCGCTGGAATATGCCGGGCTGTTCGAGGTGCTCAACCCCGGGCTTCTGCAATTCCAGTTGCCGATCATGCTGGGCGGCACGTCCAACCATTTCCGCACGGAGGCGCTGCGCATCGTGGGCGGCTGGGATGCCTGGAACGTGACCGAGGACGCCGATCTCGGCTTCCGGCTGGTGCGCGCCGGCTATCGCATCGGCGACCTGCCCTCGAACACACGCGAGGAGGCGCCGGTCTCGATACCCGCCTGGCTCAGGCAGCGCTCGCGCTGGATCAAGGGCTATATCCAGACGCTGGTGACGCATTCGCGCGCGCCCCTGCGGCTGATGCGCGAGGCCGGCCTGGCGGCGACCTTCGCCTTCCTGTCGCTGGTCTTCGGCACCGTCGCGACGGCACTCGGCTATCCCGCCTTCGCCGTCGCCGCGCTGATCGCCTATTGGGACGGCTCGCTCTTCGCGCCGGTCGGTACCGCCGCCACCCTGACCTCGACCATCGCGCTCGGCGTCTGGCTGCTCGGCAGCGCCGCGCTGTTCGTGCCGCCGATCATCGGTGCGCTGCGCCGTGGGGCGCCGGATCTCCTGCTGCTCGTACCGCTGCTGCCGCTCTATTACGCGCTGGTCTCGGTTGCCGCCTGGATGGCGTTCTACGACTATTTCAACCGCCGCTTCGCCTGGAACAAGACCGAGCACGGGCTGGCGCGCCGGCGCCCGCCGGTCGAGCCGGCTACGAGTGACGCAGCCATTCCGCTGCCGCCTGCGCCGGAGGCTGCTCGATATTGAAGGCGCCGACGAACTTCCCGTCCTTGCCCATCAGATAGACCAGCGCGGTGTGGTCCATCGTGTAGTCGCCATCCTTCAGCGGCACCTTCTTGGCATAGGCGCGATAGGCCTTGACCACGGCATCGATCGCCGGCCGGTCGCCGCTCAGGCCGACAATCCGAGGGTCGAAGGAGCCGAGATAGCTTTTCATCACCTCGGGTGTGTCGCGCTCGGGATCGACCGTGATGAAGAGCGCCTTGAGCCCCTTCGCCTTGGCGCCGTCGCCGGCCGCGCGCAACGCTTCCGAAATCTCGAAGAGCTTGGTGGGGCAGATGTCCGGGCAATGGGTGAAGCCGAAGAAGACCAGGAAGGGCGAACCCTTCAGGTCGGTGTCGGAGAGCGGCTTGCCTTCCTGCGTCGTCAGGGTGAACGGGCCGCCGACGCTGGCCGTGCCGCTGCCGCCGCCCTGGCGACCGGGCGCGAAGGTCAGGATCGCGGCTGCGGCGAGCGCGAGCGCGCCGGCCAGGAAGACGACGAGGGGCAGGACGAGACGGCGGTTCACGGAGTTATTCCCAGCAGGCGGCCGCAGCCGCGATAGACTATTTTGTATGCATCGGCTTGGTCCGAAAACCGGTTCCCACTTTTCGGGCCGATGCCTAGAAACAGGCCACGATGGCGGCGATCAGACCGTCGGTGAAAAGCCGGTCGCCTTCGCGCCACCAGAGCAGCAGGCCGGTGAGGAACAGGGCGAAGAAGCCTCCGCCGATCAGCATGAGGCCGAGACGGCTCGAAGAGCCGTCCTGCGTCTGCGTTGTCTCGTCTGCCTGCGACATGGGCACAACCTAGCGCCGGATCGCGCCGTCCGAAAGCGGGCGGCGTGACGCAGGGGGCTCACGATGCAGCGATACGCCCTGAACACGATATATGCCGTCATGGTCGGGCTTGTCCCGACCATCCACGTCTTCGTCGATGCAAGGCGGTGTCCAGGACGTGGATGCTCGCCACAAGGGCGAGCATGACGAACTGGAGCAGCGTCGTGGTCACGAGATGCCCGGGTCAAGCCCGAGCGTGACGGCGGAGGTTCCGCTCACTTCACCGGGAAGGTCAGCGGCGAGTAGTCGGTCACCGGGCGCTTGATCCAGTCGTTGCCGGGCGCCGCCGCTTCCGTCCGCTTCTGGCCTTCGTGGAGGCGCAGGGCCGCGGCCGGATAGTCCATGGTCAGGACGGTGCCGTCGCGAACGACGAGCCTGCCATCGACATAGACGCGGTCCACGGCGCGCTCGGCGGCGGCATAGACCATGCTGCGCACGGGATCGCGGCGCGGCTGCATCATCGGGTGCTTGAGATCGACCATGACGAGGTCGGCCTTGCAGCCCGCTTCCAGGCGGCCGATGTCGTCGCGGCCGAGCGCGGCGGCACCCGCCGTGGTCGCGGCCTCGAAGATGTCGGTCGTGGTGAGCGTGCGCGGGTTCTCCGCCATCAATCGGGCGACATAGCCGACATGGCGCATCTCCTCGAGCATGTTGTGCGGATAGGTGTCGGTGCCCAGGCCGATGCGGATACCGGCGCGGCGATAGCGGCCGAAATCGTCGAGCGCGATGCCGCGGCGCATGAACACCGTCGGACAATGGGCCACCGTCGTACCGGTCTCGGCCAGCAGCCCGAGGTCACGCCGGCTGTGCCAGGCGACGCGTGGGTAATCGTCGAGGAAGATGCCGTGACCCACGATGCTGGTCTCACCGAGCACACCGAGCTTCTCCAGCCATTGGATGGGCGCAACGCCGTGGCGGCGGGTGATCTCGTGGAATTCGACCGTCGACTGGGCCGCGTGAATCTGCCAGGGCAAGCCACGACGACGCGCCTCGGCGTAGCTGTCCTTGATCAGCCCTTCGCTGCAGGTGTCGATCTGAGACGGGGAAACCATCGCGAAAAGCCGGCCCGACGGATGCTTCTGTGCCTGCTCGATCACCGCGAAGGCCTGCTCCATGGCCGCGACGCCGGCCTTCTCGTCCCATTCGTATTCGACGACATGGCCGTTCTTCGTGTACCAGCGGGCCGAGCGGAACATCGGCGAGACGCAGACACGCAGGCCGCTATTCGCCGCCAGATCGAGCCAGCCGGGATGGGCGACCGACATGTCGGCGAGCGTCGTGACACCGGAGAGCAGGAGCTCGGAATAGGCGACCTGCACGCAGTCCGGCACCGCCTCGGCATCGGGCCGCAGGATCGGCATGAACTCGTAGAGCGAGGAATTGTAGAGCGCGGGCGAGCCGAGCTCGTCGAGGAAGCCCTTGTTCAGCGCCTCGCTGGAGGGATGCGAATGGATGTTGACGAGGCCGGGCATGACCATGCGCCCGCTGCCGTCGACGGTCTCGTCGGCCTGCCCCTCGTAGCGGGGGCCGACATAGAGCAGCGTACCGTCCTCGAAGGCGACGTCTGCGCCGTGCAGATAGATGTGCCGGGAGGCTTCAGCGTCCCAGGCGACAACGACTTCGGCATTCTTGATGACCGTGATCGTCATGACATTTCCTCCCTAGCGGCAGACATAAAAAAAGCGCCGCACGGTTCTCACCGCGCGGCGCGTCAGACGCTCAGCGCTTCAGCTTGATGTCGAGGCCCTTGTAGAGGCCGGCGCCATAGAGACCATGGGCGCGGACGCCCTCGACGCGATCGGTCGCGACGACCCAGAGCGGCTGCGAGGACAGTGGCACCCAGACATTCGCCTCGGTGAGCTGGGTCTGCACCTCGGCCAGAGCCTGCTTGCGCTTGTCGGCATCAGTGGCCATCGAAGCGGACCTGAGAAGCTCGTCGGTCTTGGGATTCTTCCAGTTCATCCGGTTGGGCGTCGGAGCCTGCTGGCTGCGGAAGTAGAGGCTCATCGCCTCCGTCGCCGTCACATAGGGATAGGACATCAGGAAGGCGTCGAATTCCTGCGTCGCCAGCTTGCCCCAGGCGACGGTCGCGTCCCAGAGCTGGATCTTCATGTCGATGCCGACCTTGCGCAGGTCCGCCTGCATCGCCTCGGAGATGCGCGGGTTGTCGCTGTTGCGGATGCCGTAGACGGTGAAGCTGGCCTTTTCGCCATCCTTTTCGCGGATGCCATCCCCACCCATCTTCCAGCCGGCGTCTTCCAGCAGCTTGGCGGCCGCTTTCGGATCGTGCTTCGGCATGATCTTGGCCGAGTCCTTATCGTAATCGACCACGGCGGGATTGAGCAGGGAGGGGAGGCTCCTGCCTTTGCCGAAATAGATCGCCTTGGCGATCGCTTCCTTGTCGACCGCCATATTGGCAGCCTCGCGGATCGCCTTGTCCTTCACCACGGGCTTGTCGACCTTGAAGCCCATGAAGACGTCGTAGATGTAGTTATCCTGCCGCTGCACGGTCATGCCGGGAATGCGCTGCATGGTGTCGAGCGCGATATAGGGCATGTAATAGGTCACGTCGGCCTGCTTGGCCTGGATCGCGGCCATCAGCGTGTTCGACTCGGGGATGACCTTCCAGACGACCTCGTCGATCTGCGGCTTCGGGTTCTTGTAGATCGACGGGCCCCAGTTGTAATGCGGGTTCTTCTTGAGCACGAGCTCCTGGCGCGGGGTCCATTTCGACCAGCAATAGGGGCCGGTGCCGTTGAAGCCCTGCACGCCGAAATTCTGGCCGAGCTTCTCGACCGTGTCCTTGTCGACCACCGAAGCGAAGGAGAGCGCGAGCTGGAACATCAGGTCGCTATAGGGCTCCTTCAGCTCGTAGATCAGGGTGGAATCGCCCTCGGCGCGGATGTCCTTGACCGGGCCGGCGCGGAAGGAGACCGGCGACTTGTTGGCCGGATCGACCCAGCGCTTCAGCGAATAGACGACGTCGTCGATGGTCATCGGCCGGCCGTCGCAGAACTTGACGTCCTTGCGGATCTTGAAGGTGTAGGTCTTGCCGTCGGGCGAGACGGTCCAGCTCTCGGCGAGGCCGGGCTTGATCGTCTTCATGTCGAAATCGACCGTCACCAGCGTGTCGGCGAGCATGTACATCACCTCGGCCGCCGCGGTCGCCGTGGAGCGGATCGGATCGTAGCGATCCGCGTCGATCACGCGCAGGATGGTGAGCGGAGCCTTTTGCTGGGCAGCGGCCGGCATGGCCGAGAGAGCCGCGGCGGCGGCGCCGGCGAGAAGCAGAGTCGAACGTTTCAGCATCGAACAAATCCCCTTTTTGACGCTTCTTGGTTGATATCGGCTGCTATTTCCGCAGCTTCGGATCGAGTGCATCCCGCAGCGAGTCGCCGAGCACGTTGAAGGCGAGCACGACCGCGAAGATCACCAGGCTCGGCAGGACCGAGACATGCGGCGCGAAGAACAGGAAGTTGCGCCCGTCCGCCGCCATCGCTCCGAGCTCGGCCGTGGGCGGCTGGGCACCGAGGCCCAGGAACGACAGCGCGGCGCCGAGCAGGATGACCTGGCCGAAGCGCAGGGTCACGAAGACGAAGATCGCCGAGAGGCAGTTCGGCAGGACATAGCGCAGGATGATGCGCAGGTCGCTCAATCCCAGCGAGCGCGCCGCCTCGATATAGCCCTGCTGCAGCACGACCAGCGCCGAGCCGCGCACCACGCGCGCCATCAGCGGCACGGTGGCGATCGAGAGCGCGATGATGACGGCAGGCAGGCCGGGACCGAAGATCGCGGCGATGGCGAGGCCGAACAGGATCGCGGGAAAGGACAGGAGGATGTCCATGCAGCGCATCAGCACGCCCGATGCCTTCGGATAGAAGGCGGCCGAGAAGCCGATGACGCCGCCGATGGTGCAGCCGACCGCGACGGAGGCCAGGCCCATCAGCAGCGTCGTGCGCAGGCCGAAGAGCAGCCGGGTGATCATGTCGCGGCCCTGGCCGTCCGTGCCGAGCAGCCCCGCCTCGCCCGGGGGCTTGAGCGTATTGGCGAGATCGTTGCCGAAGGGATCGGTCGGCGCGAGCCAGGGCGCGAACATGGCACCGAGGACGGCGAGCACGACCAGCGTCAGCGCCACGCAGGAGCCGACATCGGAGAGCAGCATCCGGAAGACCGTCTTGCGGCGAACGGGCGTAGCCGCGGCGACGCTCACGGCGGCTTCCACCGTCCCGGCGCCGGGCTGGAGAGCGCTGCGCTCTAGCTTCACGGGCGAATTCATCAGGTGCCCCTCACGCGCGGGTCGAGCACGGCATAGAGGACATCCACCGCGAGATTGACCAGGATGAAGCCGAGTGAAAGCATGATGATCGTGCCCTGCGCCATCGGCAGGTCGCTCGACAGGATGGCACCGACCGCGAGACGGCCGATGCCCGGCCAGGAGAACACCGTCTCGGTGACGACGGCGCCGCCGAGCAGGAAGCCGATCTGCAGGCCGATCAGCGTGACGACCGGGACGAGCGCGTTGCGCAGGGTGTGGCGCAGGATGACCGCGGTCTCGCCCAGCCCCTTGGCGCGGGCGGTGCGGACATGATCGGCGCCGAGCTCGTCGAGCACCGAGGTCCGGGTCATGCGGGCGACCGGGCCGACGAAGACGCCGCCCAGCGTGATCGCCGGCAGGATGATCCCCTGGATGCCCTCCCAGGTCCAGAGCGGCCCGGTGCGGCCGGTGAAGGGCAGGACCGGATAATAGAAGCCGAAGAGCCAGATCAGCCCGAGGCCGAGGAAGAAGACCGGCAGCGAGACGCCGGCGACCGAGACCGCCATGATCGCGCGGTCGATCAGGGAACCGCGGTAATAGGCGCCGACGGTGCCGAGGAACATGCCGAGCGGGATCGCCCAGACCAGCGAGGCCAGCATCAGCTCCAGCGTCGGGCCGATGGTGTTGCCGAGTTCCTGCGTCACCGGGACGTTGTTGATGATGGAGACGCCGAGATCGCCCTGGAGCAGGCGCCCGATATAGATCGCGAACTGCTTCCACAGCGGTTCGTTGAGGCCGAGTTCCTGGCGGATCGCCTCGACCACGTCCTGCGTCGCGGTCGGGCCGGCGCGAACCTGTGCCGGGTCGGTCGGCACGACCTGCATCAGCAGGAAGCCGATCAGCAGCACGCCGAACAGGACCGGCAGGACCAGCAGCAGCCTTTGCATCGTATGTTTGAGCATCGCGGGCGTCCCGGCCTATTGCGCGGCAGCCGCGAGCTGGCCGTGCCGGTCGAAGACGACCTCGCCGCCGAGCAGGGTCAGGTCGCAGCGCACGTCGTTCTCGACCTGCGCGACCGGGATCGCGAAGATGTCCTGCGAGAGCACGGCGATGTCGGCGAGTTGGCCGGGCACCAGCCGCCCGAGCCTGTCCTCGGCGAACTGGGTATAGGCGCCGAGCAGCGTGTAGGCGTGGACGGCCTCCGCCATGCTCAGCTTCTCGGCGCCGCCGATCTCGGTATGGCGCTTGGTCTGGCGGGTGACCATCGTGAACAGATTCTTGAACGGATCGGTGGCACAGACCGGCGCGTCCGAGCTCGCCGCGGCATGCAGGCCGCCATCGAGCCATTTGCGCATCGGATAGGAGGCGCCGGCGCGCTCCTCGCCCAGATTGATCACATAGAGATCGCCGAACTCGTAGATGAAGGCCGGCTGCGGCACCGGATCGATGCCGGCGGCGGCCATGCGCGCGAGCTGGCCGTCGGTCAGGAAGCCGCAATGCTCGATGCGGTGGCGGCGGCCCTTGATCGGATGTTCCGGGCTGTCGGCCTTTTCCATGCCGGAGAGCACCTGCTCGATCGCGGCATCGCCGATCGCATGGATGGCGAGCTGATAGCCGAGTTCGTGGTAGTGCCGGAGATAGCGGTGCATGTCGGCATCGGAATAGATGAAGATGCCCCGGTTATCGGGATCGCCGACGCGGTAGGGCTCGCTCATCGCGGCGGTCAGACCGCCGGCACTCCCGTCGCCGAAGACCTTCATCGCGCCGTAGCGCAGGAGGCCGGTCTCGCGGCCGAAACGGTAGCCCGCCGCATACGCCTCGTCGCCGATGCCGTCGGCATTGCCGTAGATGCAGACCCAGGTGCGGACCGGCAGAGTGCCGGCGCGCGCGACCTCCTCATAGGCCTCGATCTCGGCCATACCGGCGCCCATGCCGACGCCGGCATCCATCACGCTGGTGAAGCCCTGCGCGAGCATGTAGTGCCCGGCCTTCTCGATCGCGGCTTTCAGCTCCGCCATGCCGGGCTTCGGCATCGCCTCGACGATCAGGCGCATGGCGCTCTCGGCGAGCAGGCCGGTCAGCTTGTTGTCGCGGCGCTCGATCAGGCCGCCATCGGGGCTCGGCGTGTTGTGGCCGATCCCGGCCGCCGCCATGGCGCGGGTGTTGACGACGCCGACATGGCCGCAGGTGCGCTTGATATAGACTGGGTTGTCGGGCGCGACGCGGTCGAGCTCCTCGGCTGTGGGATGGCGGGCCTCGGCCAGCTCGTTATGGTCGTAGCCGCGGCCGGTGACCCATTCGCCGGGCTTCTTGCCCTTCACCGCGGCGGCGATGCGGCGCAGGATCTCGTCGATGCTGTTGACGCCCTCCTCGGGGCGCAGGTTGACCTCGCTCATCGCGAGGCCGAGCGGCAGCAGATGCATATGGGCGTCGTTCAGGCCGGGAATGGCGACGCGACCGGCGAGGTCGACGACCTTCGTCGCAGGTCCCTGCAAGGCGACGATCTCGGCGGCCGTACCGGCTGCCAGAACCTTCCCCCCGCCGATCGCCAGGGCTTCCGCGAAGCCTTCCGCCAAGCCGCAGAAGATGCGGCCATTCAACAAAACGGTCTCGGCTTGCGTCATCGGCCCGGATTACCCTGCTTTCCCTGTTGAATTCTCGTCGCGAGGCATTGGCGCGGCAGCAGTCTTCGGCAAGCATCTCCCGTGCCATGAGCGCAGCGATGCGCGCCCATGCAGCCCTATCGTGTCGAATGGGGGATCTGATCTGGACGGTGTGCTTTGGACGCGAAAACTATGCCACTCCGCCGGTTCCCCATGACACTATTTTCTTATTGGCTTTCCGGGAGCATTGCTCAGAATATTGAGCATGGCAAGGGCCGTCGAGCAGGCGGCCCCTGCATGACGCGCAGGCAGGACAAGGCGCGCAGAACGGGGAAACGGAGCGGTCATGAGCTTTGACGTCGGCGGAAGGCTGAAGGAAATCCGAGTCGCGGCCGGGCTTTCCCAGCGCGAGCTCGCAGCCCGCTCCGGCGTGACCCACAGCCTGATCTCGCTGATCGAGCAGAATCGCAACAGCCCCTCGGTCGCGTCGCTGCGCAAGATCCTCGACGGCATCCCGATGACGATGGTGAATTTTTTTGACGAAGCCCGGACGCCGCGCGACAAGGTCTTCTTCGAGGCTCCGGACCTGCTCGACCTGACCTCGCGCCTGCATCAGGTCAATGGCGGCGAGAGCCGGGGCCGGATGTCCTTCCGCCAGGTCGGGGATGCCCAGGCCCATAACCTGCAGATTCTCCACGAATCCTACGATCCCGGCGCCGATACCGGCGCGGCGATGCTCAAGCACGAGTCCCATGAGGGCGGCGTGGTCCTGTCCGGCGAGCTCGAGATCACCGTCGGCGATCAGATCAAGGTGCTGAAGCCGGGCGACGCCTATCTCTTCGACAGCCGCATCCCGCATCGCTACCGCAATATCGGGACGGAGCGCTGCATCGTCGTGAGCGCCTGCACGCCGCCTTATCTCTGACTTGACCCGACATGCGAGTCCTCAGGACGAGGGCTGAGGGAGTTCCAGACGATAGCCAAGCTCCAAGGACGCGCGTCGCATTGCGACGCGCGTCAACCTTAGAATTCATTTAAACTATTGATATTATTTGATTTTTACTCCGGTATCCGATAAGCATCGCCTCCTCACCGAGGTCACGATGCAAGCCGATTCCAGCTCCATTCAGAAATCCGCCACGAGCCTGGAGCTGTTCTCGCGCAATCTCTCGCTCTCCGCCGGCACCTTCCTGATCCAGGAAGGCGAGCGGATCGTCGGCCCGATGCGGCCGGGCCTCAAGGTCGCTGTCATGCTCGAAGGCCGGCAGGCGCTGGAGCTCGACAATCGCCCGGCCGTGCTGCTCGATGGGCCGACGGTGCTCGTCGCGGCCAATGGCGGCGAGCATACGCAGCAACGGACAGGCCTTGCCGACGGCGCGCTGCGCTGCGCGCTGATGCAGTTCGATTTCGATTTCGTCGCACGTGAATTCGGGGCGGATGTCGCCAGGGCGGCGCGCCTCGCCTGCTCCGACGATGCCGGCTTCTGGGTGCGCCCGGCCGACGCGCCGATCCGCTCGCTCGCGCTGCAGATGGCGGAATGCCCGGTCGGCGAGGCGCTGCGCCCGCTCTATCTCGCCGGCAAGGCGCTGGAGCTCGGCGCCCTCGTGCTGGACCGGATGCTTGGGGAGCGGCCCGTCCGCCCGGCAAGGCTCAATCCGCGCCTGCGCGAGCAAATCCATGCCGCGCGCGACCGCCTGCTCGAAACCCTGCAGGAGCCGCCGGGCCTGGCCGAGCTTGCGCGCGAATGCGGCCTCAACCCGACCAAGCTCACCTCGGCCTTCCGGACCGAGTTCGGCGCCAGCGTCTTCGAATACCTGCAGGAGCAGCGCCTGCAGCAGGCCTATGCGCTGATCGCGAGCGGAGAGGCCAGCGTCGCCGTCGCCGCCTTCCAGGTCGGCTACAGCCCGGCACATTTCTCCGGGCTGTTCCGCAAGCGCTTCGGCGTCGCTCCGAGCTCGCTGCGCTGATTCAGGCCATGAATCCGCTCCGCAGTTCTTGCCTGGACGCGTTCGAAACGCGACCGAAAGAAATACTGCCGCGATCGAAAGCCAAGCGCGTTGCCGCTCCGGCAGCCTTCCTGAAAGAACCCCGCAGACGAGGGCGCACAGGCGCCAGGGGCAGGAATGCAGGCATGATCGGGATCAACAGCAGCAATCGCGCGATGGGACGGGCCGGCGTGGCCCTGGTCGCCCTTCTCGCCGGCGGAGCCGGCACCGCACTGGCGCAGAACGCACAACAGCAATCGGCCAACACCGCGATCGGCCTCGACACGATCGAGGTCCAGGGCGAGCGCGCGAGCGGGCCGGTCAACGGCTATGTCGCCCGCCGCAGCGAGACCGCGACCAAGACCGACTCGCCGATCATGGAGACGCCGCAGTCGATCACCGTGGTCACGCGCGACCAGATGGACGACCAGGGCGCGACCACGGTCAGCCAGGCCCTGCGCTACAGCGCCGGCGTTCTCGGCGAAACGCGCCTGTCCTCCGGCGGCCGCTATGACAGCGTCTTCATCCGCGGCTTCGGCGGCGCGGGATCGGGCGCCGGCTTCGTCAACAATCTCGACGGCCTGCGTTATCTGCGCGGCGTCAACTTCCTCGTGCCGTCCTTCGAGCCCTGGGGTCTCGAACGGGTCGAGGTGCTGCGCGGCCCGTCCTCCGTGGTGTTCGGACAGGTGAAGCCCGGCGGTCTGGTCAACATGGTCAGCAAGCGGCCGCGGGACGAGAAGCACGGCGAAATGCAGCTCCGCATCGGCAATCGGCAGCGGGCCGAGATGGCCTTCGACATCGGCGGGCCGATCGACCCGCAGAAGACCTGGCTCTATCGCGTGGTCGGGCTCGGCCGCACCGCCGACACGCAGGTCGACAACACGCAGGACCAGCGCATCTTCATCGCGCCCTCCGTCACGTACCGGCCGAACGGCGCGACGACCTTCACGCTGATGGCGTCGTTCCAGCGCGATCCCGAGACCGGCTTCTACGGCTTCATCCCGGCGGTCGGCACCGTCCTGCCGAGCCGGGCCGGCCGCATCCATAGCGAGTTCTTCCCCGGCGAGCCGCGTTTCGAGGGCTATAGCCGCAACCAGGCCAATCTCGGCTGGGCCTTCGAGCATCGCTTCAACGACGTCCTCACCTTCCGCCAGAACGTGCGGGTCTCCGACCTCGAATCGCGCTTCCGGACCGTCGCGGTCGGCGGCATCGCCGCCGACCAGAAGACGCTGATGCGCCGCGTGACGATGTCGAACGAGAAGGCGCGCACCGCCGGCATCGACAACCAGCTCCAGGCCGATTTCCGCACGGGGCCGCTGACCCACAAGGTCCTGTTCGGCGTCGACGGATACTGGACGGACGGCGCCGCCTTCACCGGCGCCGGCGGCACGGTGCAGACGCTCGACTTCACCAACCCGATCTATGGGCGCCTGCCCTTCGCCCTGCCCGCGCTGGCCGGCACGAAGCAGACCACGGCTCAGTACGGCATCTATCTCCAGGACCAGATCAAGCTCGACCGGCTCTCGCTGCTGGTGGGCGGCCGCTTCGACCGGGCCGAGGCCCGCACCCGGGCGATGAGCACCGGCGTGCTGACCAAGCAGGATGACACCGCGCGCACCGGCCGCGTCGCGCTGATGTACAATTTCGACAACGGCTTCGCGCCCTATGCCAGCTACTCGACCTCGTTCGATCCGCAGGCGGGCACGACCTTCGCCGGCACGCCGTTCAAGCCGACCGAGGGCGAGCAGTTCGAGGCCGGCTTCAAATACGAGCCGCCGGGCATGAACGCCTTCCTGCAGGCCTCGGTCTACCAGCTCACCCAGACCAACGTCCCGACCACGGACCTCGCCCACCCGACCTTCCAGATCCAGACCGGCGAAGTCCGCGCTCGCGGCATCGAGGTCGAGGCGCGCGCGACCGTGTTCGAGAATCTCGACCTTGTCGCGGCCTATACCTATACCGATGCCGAGGTGACCAAGAGCAGCGGCGTCGACCTGCATAAGCGGCCGACGGTCGTGCCGCGCCATACCGCGGCGCTCTGGGGGCACTACACCTTCCGCACGGGCGTGCTCTCGGGCCTCGGCCTGGGCGCGGGCGTGCGCTATGTCGGCAGCGGCGCCGGCGACCCCGCCAACACCTTCTCGACGCCGGCCTATACGCTGGTCGATGCCGCGATCAGCTACGACCTCGCCGCGGCCAGCCCGGCGCTCAAGGGCTGGAAGGTTCAGGTCAACGCCCAGAACCTGTTCGACAAGGAGTATATCTCCGGCTGCTACGGCACGACGCAGTGCTCCTTCGGCCTGCGCCGCACGGTCCTCGCGACGCTGTCCTATCGCTGGTGACGTCGCCGATGCAGCCGAACAGCACTCCCGGCATCAGCCTCGCTCCCGTCATGCTGCCGCAGGCCTGGCAGCGCGGTTTCGAGGCACGGGACGGGTCGCGCTACCGGCTGCTGATCTCGGTGCCGGAGGGGACGCCTCCTGCACGCGGCTTTCCTGCCCTCGTGCTCGTCGACGGGCATGCCCTGTTCCCGCCGGCCGCCATGGCTGCCGGCCTGCAGGCGCAGCGTCCGGAAGCGACCAGCGTCGGGTCTGCCGTCGTGATCGGCATCGGCTATCCCGACGGGCGGCCCTTCGATGCCGAGCGGCGCCAGTGCGATCTCCTGCCGGTTCCCGGCGGGGCCGACCGATTCCTCGACATGATCGTCACCGAGCTGCTGCCGGCCGTGGCCGAGATCGCGCCGCTCGACCCGAGAAGGCACGCACTTGCCGGCCATTCCTATGGCGGACTCTTCGTCCTGCACGCGCTGTTCACCCGACCCGGCCTGTTCGAGGCCCATGTCGCCGGCAGCCCGTCGATCTGGTGGCAGGACCGCGCCATCCTCGCGAGCGAGGACGCCTTCCGGCGCGGTGGTTCGGCTCCGGCCGGGCGGCTCCTGATCACGGTCGGCAGCCATGAACAGGCCCCCGCCCTCGCTGTCACGCCGCAGCGGGCAGAACGCCTCGCGCGGGCGCGGATGCGCGACAATGCCGCCGAGATGGCGGAACGGCTGTCTGCCTCGGGCCGCGTCGATTGCAGCTTCGTCGAATTCCCCGGCGAGAACCATGTCTCGGTGATCCTGCCGATGCTCGCGCGCACGATCGCTTTCACGCTCGCCGGTACGGCGCAGGACAAGGCGGCAGCGGCATGATGCTCGACAGACGCGCATTGATCCTGGCGGGCTTGAGCTGGCCTGCGCTGCCGGCCCTGGCTTCTTCTCCGGTCACCACGACCGATGTGCTCGGCCGCACCATCAGGCTCGCCGCACCGGCGAAGCGCATCGTGCTGGCGCAAGGGCGCCAGCTCAACGCGCTCGGCCTGATCCACCCCGATCCCGTCAGCATCCTCGCCGGCTGGGGCAGCGATCTCGAACGGCAGAACCCCGACGGGCTCGCGCGCTACCGGGCGCGCTTCCCGGCCATCGACGCGCTGCCGCTCGTCGGCGACGGCGGCACCGCCGGCGGGTTCTCGCTGGAACAGGCGATCGCGCTGGGCCCCGATCTCGTCGTGCTCAGCAAATCGCTCGCCGGCACGCGCCGCGGCCCCGGCGATCTCGTCGAGAAGCTGGAAGCGGCCGGCATTCCCGTCGCGGTCGTCGATTTTTTCCTGGAACCGCTGCGCGACACCGTGCCGAGCCTCAGGGCGCTCGGCATCCTCACCGGCCAGCAGGAGCAGGCGGAAAAGCTGATCGCCTTCTACGAGCAGCGGATGAAGCGGATCGCCAGCCGGATCGCGGATGCGAAGCGCCCATCCATCTTCATCCACGCCCATGCCGGCGGCTACGATTGCTGCATGACGGCCGGGCAGGGCACGTTCAACGAATTCATCCAGGCAGCGGGTGGGCGGAATATCGCCGCTGCGATGCTGCCGGGCGCGACCGGACAGATCGGTCTCGAACAGCTCATCGGCGCCGACCCGGATGTCTATGTCGCGACCGGCGGTACACATCTCGCCAAGCTCGGCGGGCTCGTGCTCGGCCTCGGCGTCAGCGAGTCGGATGCGGCCGAGAGCTTCGCCAAGCTCGTCGGCACGCCGTCGCTCAAGATGCTCAGCGCCATTGAGAAGCGCCGCGCCTTCGGCTTCTGGCACCTGTTCAACGATACCCCGCTGCACGTCGTCGCGATCGAGGCGCTGGCGAAATGGCTCCACCCGGAGCGCTTCGCCGATATCGACCCGGCCACGACGCTCGCGGAGGGCGCGCGCTTCTCGGCGATCCCGCTCGACGGAACGCTCTGGATCGCGGCGCCGCACAAGCCTTGACGGAGACCATCATGCTGGCCACCTCGACCCGGATCGCCCTCGCCAACCCGGCGGGCGTCCTGAAGCCGCTCTGCGAGCATCTCGTCGAGCACGAGGCCGTCATCACCGAGCAGGGCGGCACGACGCTCATCGCGCTGGACGGCAGCCTGGCACGGATCGACCTTTCGTCCGCCGCGCTCGATGTCCATGTCGAAGCGCCGGACCTGTCCACGCTTCTGGGCATGAAGCGCGCCATCGCCAGCCATGTCATCGAATTCGCCCCGAAGGACGCCGCACCGGAGATGCGCTGGAGCGGCGACGGCACCGGCCCCGCCTTGCCGCCCGAGTTCCGCATCCTGACGGTGACCGGCGTCGAGCGGATCACGCCGAATATGGCCCGCATCCGCTTCACCGGTGAGAACCTCGCGCGCTACGACCATATCGACGCGCTGCATGTGCGCTTGTTCATTCCCCCGGTCGGCGTGAGCGAGCCGAGCTGGCCGATGGTCGGCGATGACGGTTTGCTGCTGCCTTCGCCGGCCGAAACCCGGCCGCTGGTGCGCAAATACACGATCCGCGAGATCGACGTCGCTGCGGGCACGCTCGCGCTCGATTTCGTGCTGCATGAGGATGCCGGCCCCGGCTCGGCCTTCGCCTTCCGGGCCAAGGCCGGCGACCGGATCGGCATGGCGGGCCCCGGCGGGCGCGGGCTCAAGCCGGCCGAGCGCTACGTCTTCCTTGCCGACGAAACCGGTTTGCCGGCCGTGGCGCGGATGCTGGAGAAGCTCCCGGCCGAGGCCGTGGGCCAGGTCTTCATCGAAGTTGCCGATGCAGCCGAGGAACAGCCCCTGCGCCATCCGGCCGGTGTGTCGCTGACCTGGCTGCATCGCGGCGTGGCGGCGCCGGGCAGCCTGCCGCTGCTGCAGGATGCCTTCGCGACGCTCGACTGGCCGGAAGACGGTCCCTCGACCTATCTCTGGTCGGCGTCGGAACATGCCGCGTTCAAGGCGATCCGGGCGGCGTCCCGCGGCAAGCTCCGGCCGGATCGCGACCAGAACCTCGTCGTCAGCTACTGGCGCGCCGGGGCTTCGGACGAGGAGCATGTGGCTGCCAAGAAGGCGGAAGCCGCGAAGGGTTGAGCGGTCAGAAGTAACTTCGCAAGTCGAGCCCTCATCCTGAGGAGCCGCAGAGCGGCGTCTCGAAGGATGCTCCAGATAGTTCCCGAGTCTCCTGAAACATCCTTCGAGACGCCATCCCTTCGGGACGGCTCCTCAGGATGAGGGCTCAGGGAACATCCGATCCGACGCTCACGCCTCGCGCACCGCCACGATGAACAGGCGCGGGAAGCGCAGCAGCACCTTGCCGTCGCTTTCGACCGGATAGTGCGGCGCGATGCGCTCGAGATAGCGCGCAAGGAAGCCCTTCTGCTCCTCGGCCGTCAAACGGTCGAGATAGGGCTTCAGGCCCGTGCTCTTGAACCATTCGGCGATGGCTTCGAGATTGGCTAGCGCGTGGACATAGGTCGTCTGCCAGATATCGACGCGGCAGCCGGCCTCGATCAGCCAGCGCCGGTATTCGCCGAAGGAGCCGATCGTCGCGCGCTCGGCCTTGGCGTTCGCGAGCGTCTCCGCCCAGGGACCTTCAGCCGCTACCTCGCGCATCGCGACATGGGAGGGCTCGTTGAGATTGTTCGGCATCTGCACGGCGAGGCAGCCGCCTGATGTCAGCGAGCGCGCCAGACGCGGGAACAGGCCCTGATGATCGGGCAGCCATTGCAGAACGGCATTGGCGAAGATCACGTCATAGCCCGCCGTATCCGACCAGCTATTCACGTCACCGAGGATGAAGGAGAGGTTGGGCAGGCGCTTCCTCGCCTTCTCCAGCATGTCCGGCGAGGAATCGAGACCCTCTGTGACGGCATCAGGGTAGCCCGCGGCAACCAGTTCCGTGCTGTTGCCGGGGCCGCAGCCGAGATCGATGCAGCGCTTGGGATCGTTCAGCGGCACGCGGGCGAGCAGGTCGATCGAAGGCCGCGTCCGCTCATCCTCGAAGCGCAGATATTGCGCGGCGTCCCAATCCGGCTTGGCGTTCATCGCTCGCTCCCATCGCACAGCGCCGACACAGGAAGCAGCGCTGTGCGTCTCTTCTAGCGCGAAACTTCGGCGTCGGCAGGCTTGCGCGCAAGAAGGGCGAAACGGGTCGAGGAGGCCAGCCGGATCGCATCATGCAGCGGTGCGGCGCGCTGCTGCTCGCGCACGACCTGATGGTAATCGGCCGGGACGATGTCGGTGAAGCCGGCGGCGGTCAGCATCGTCTCCAGACGCTGACGGCTCAAGCCATCCTTGAAATAGAAGCGGCTGGTGATCGAGGCATGGGTGTCGGCGTCGATCTGGTGGACGGCGGCGCCGCGCTTCTCGCGCAGCCAATTGCCGAAGCGGTTGACCAGCGCCTGCCAGCGCGTGCGGTTGACCCAGTCGCCGTCGATGACCAGCAGGCGGCCGCCGGGGCGCAGGACGCGGAACCATTCGCTCAGCGCCGCTTCCGGGTCGGTCAGGGTCCAGACGAGATGGCGGGTGATCGCCGCGTCGTAGCTTTCATCCTCATCGAGCAGATGCTCGGCATCGCCCAGCCGGAAGCGGGCGGCCTTGCCGTGCTTGGCGCGAGCGCGCTCCAGCATCGCCTCGGAGAAATCGAGCGCGGTGACGCGGTGGTTCAGCGAAAGCAGGGCCCGCGTGATCTCGCCGGTGCCGCAGGCGAGATCGAGCACGTCGAGCGGCTGCGAGCCGAAAGAATCGCCGATCAGGCGCTGGAAGGCCTTCAATTCGCGATCCGATTTGATCGCGTGGCCGAAGGAGAGATCGAAGCTCTCGGCCCGCGCCGACCAATAGGCGCGGATCTCTTCCTTCAGGGTGAAATTGTCGTGCGTCGAGGGAGCGGACATGTATCAGTGACCGTTGATATAGGGCTCGACCAGAAGCGTGCCCCGAGCCGAATGCTCCAGATGCACGCCGACCGCATATGTCTCCGAGACCGCCTCATGCGCAAGCACCTCGGCGGGCGCGCCGGCCTGCGCGATGCGCCCGGAATTCATCACCAGAACCCGGTCGGCGAAGCGCGCTGCCAGCGAAAGATCGTGGATCGCCACCACGGTGACGATATCGCGCCGGCGCGTTGCTTCGCGGATCGTCGCCATGACGTCGAGCTGGCGGCGCACGTCGAGGGCGCTGGTCGGCTCGTCGAGCAGAAGGACGTCGGGCTCGCGCACCAGCGCCTGGCCGATCGCGGCGAGCTGGCGCTGGCCGCCGGAGAGCGTGGCGATGTCGCGCGAGGCAAAGGGTGCGAGGCCAAGCTCCTCGATCACCGCCTCGACGGCGCGGGTATCCTCGGGCGAGGCCGCGAGCGCATAACCACGATGCAGGCTCTTGCGGGCAAGCAGGATGATGTCGAAGACCGAGAGCGCGACGCGCGCGCCGGTATCCTGCGCGAGATAGAAGACCCTGCGGGCCCGCTCGCGCTGGGAGAGCTGCGAGAGGTCATGGCCGTCGAGCCCGACCCTGCCGCGCTCGGGCCGCAACAGGCCGGCGGCGCAGCGGAACAGGGTCGATTTGCCGGAGCCGTTGGGGCCGACCAAAGCGGCAAGCTCGCCGCGCGGCAGGGCCTCGGTGCCGAGCCCCTGCAGGACAGGGGTCGTGCCATAGCGGAAATCGAGATCGCGGATCAGCAGCGCCATGGCTCAGACTCCCCGCCCGCGGATCGACATGACCAAACTGATGAAGAAGGGCACGCCGATCAGCGCCGTGATGATGCCGATCGGATAGATCACGCCGGGCGTGATCACCTTCGAGACGGTAGAGGCGAGCGAGAGCAGCACGGCGCTCGCGATCGTCGCGGTCGGCAGGAAGAAGCGCTGGTCCTCGCCGACCAGAAGCCGGGCAATATGCGGGCCGACGAGGCCGATGAAGCCGATGCCGCCGACAAAGGAGACGGAGACGGCGGCGAGCAGCGAGGTCGCGACGAGGATTTCCAGGCGTAGGCGGTCGACGCGAACGCCGAGACTCTCGGCGCGTTCGTCGCCGAGGCGGAGCGCCGTCAGCGCCCAGCCGCGCATCAGGAAGAACGGCAAAGCCAGCGCGATCAGCAGCGCGGCGACGCCGACCTTCTCCCAGCTCGCGCGGGCGAGGCTGCCCAGCGTCCAGAACACGATCTGGGTGAGCTGCACCTCGTTCGAGCGGTATTGCAGAAGCGCGGTGATGGCGTTGCAGGTGAAGAGCAGGGCGATGCCGACAAGGATCATCGTCTCGGCGCTGACGCCGCGCAGCTTGGTCATGAGGAACAGGACGAGCGATGCGGCCAGCGCGAAGATAAAAGCATTGGCGGTGACGATATAGGGGCCGGCGCCGGGGATGACGCTCCAACCGAAGACGATCGCCACGGAGGCGCCGACCGTCGCGGCGGCGGAGACGCCGAGCGTGAAGGGATCGGCCAGCGGGTTGGCGAGGATGGTCTGCATGCCCGCCCCGCTCAGGCCCAGCATAGCGCCGACGGCCATCGCCATCAGCGCGATCGGCAGGCGCAGGTCCCAGACGATGACGGAGAGCCGCGGCGTGGCCGATCGCGGATCGACCAGCGTGCTCAGGACGTCGGCGAGCGGGAGGTTGCCGGGACCGATCGAGACATCGAGCGCCAGCGCGACGGCGAGCGCGACGAGGCCGAGCAGGACGAGCTTCAGCCGGCGCGCATTGCGCCGGCGATAGTCCCCGGTGGCATTCGCCGTCATGGGCAGGGTCGCGGCCATCGTCGCTCGGGCCATCGTTACTGGAGCTTGGCCCAGAACACGCCGGAATAGGGGATCGGCAGGAACTTCTCGTGGAATTCCCTGAAGACCGCCTCCGGGTCGACGTCCTTGAAGCGGTCCGGATAGAACTCCTTCGCCATGGCGAGCTCGGCGATGAAGTAATAGGGCGCGTCGTAGAACTGGTGGTAGAAGGCCATCACCTTCCTGGCCTGCACCGCCTTGAGCTGCTGGAAGCCCGGACGGTTCATCAGCGCCGCCAGCTCCCTCTGCACCTTCTCGGGCGTCGCGTCATAGCCGAGGCTGACGGCGCTGCTGCCGGGATTGCTGCCGTACCAATTGGCGCCCGTGAGGAAATAGACGTCCGGATTGTCGGCGAGCACCTTCTCCTGCGCGGCCTGCGCCTGGAAGGCGGAGAAGAACTGGCTGCCCCAGTTGCGCCCGCCGGCTTCCTCGATGAAGCGGCCGAAATTGAACGGGCCGAAGGTGGCGCAGCAGGGCAGCAGGCCGGCGGCGCGCTCGACGAAGACCAGCGGCTTCTGCTTGTCGGGAATCGCGCCGACGCGGGCATAGATGCTGCGGGTCTGGCGCATGTAGTAGTCGGCGAAAGCGTTCGCCTCCTTCTCGCGGCCGAGGATGCGGCCGAGCAACTGCACGCTCGGCAGCACGTTCTGGGTCGGGTCCTGGCGGAAATCGACGAAGACGGTGGTGATGCCGGCCTTCTCGAGCTTGCCGAGCAGGCCCGTCTCCTGCGCCTTGAAGTAGTTTGAGAGGTCGAGGATGTAGACCTCGGTGCCGAGCGAGGCGATCTTCTCCATGCTGACATCGGCCGCATAGGGATTGCCCATGTCCGCGACGTCCTTCGCCTTCGGGAACTTGGCCAGGTATTTCTGCCAGGCGCCCGGATCGTTCTGGATCAGGTCGTTGCCCCAGCCGACGACGCGCTTGAACGGGTCCTCGCGGTCGAGCATGGCCAGCGTATAGAGCTGGCGGCCTTCGCTGAGCACGATCTTCTGGGGGTCGCGCGTGACATTGACGACGCGTCCGGCGAGATCGGTGACCTCGATCGTTTCGGCAACGGCAGCACCGGCAAACAATACGGATGCGCCGATCAGGACGGCGGAAGAAAGACGGGAAAGCCAGAGGGGAGCGGGCATTGGAGAGCATCCTGCCGGGGAAGACGCCCTCGCGCTATCACAGCTCGTCTTGGGACGGCAAAGCAATTCTATCTGTTTTGAATCGATCTAAATTAGATCTATTCTAGAATACTTTCAGGGTTGCTGGAAATCAGCCGCTCTGAGCTGAGCAACTTCCAAGGAAGAACCATCGTCATCCCGGACAAACGGTGCAGCCGCGCCGATCCGGGATCCATCGTAGAGCCCCGGCTCCCGTCGATGGATCCCGGGTCAAGCCCGGGATGACACTGTGGTTCCACAGCAAGCGCTTAAGACAGTCTCTCGGCCCCCGCCATCGCCTCACGCGCCCGTCTGGCGAAGCGCCGAGCGAGCGGCGCGACCTCGGCCGCATTGGCCGCGGCGGCCGTGCCGGCACGAACCCGGTCTGCGATGCCGACGAAGATCACGGCGAAGCGAAACAGCGCGAAGACGAGATGGAAGCGCAGGAGCGGCGCCGTCGGCACCGCATGGGCGTAGTAATGCGCGAGGAACTCGGCCTCGGTCGGGATACCCAGCGCGGCGCGATCGAGCCCGAGGATGCCGCCATATTCGTCCGGCGCCGTGTGCCAGGGCATGGCGCAATAGCCGAGATCGGCGAGCGGATGGCCGAGCGTCGACAATTCCCAGTCGAGAATGCCGATCACTTCCGGCTTCTCGGGATGAAAGAGCAGGTTGCCGAGCCGGAAATCGCCATGGGCGATCGAGACCTGGCCGTCATCATCCGGCAGATGCGCCGGCAGCCAGTCGGCGACCGCCTCCAATTCAGGGATCGGCTCGCCCGACGATTCCCTGAGCTGTTTGGTCCAGCGCGCGATCTGGCGCTCGAAATAATTGCCCGGGCGGCCGAAATCGCCGAGCCCGACCGCGTCGGGCGTCACCGCATGCAGCTTCGCCAGCGCCTCGGCCATGCCGAGATAGAGGCCGCGCCGCTCGGCCGGCTCCAGACCGGGCAAGGCGGCGTCATGGAAGACGCGGCCTTCCAGCCGCTCCATCAGATAGAAGGGCGTGCCCAGTGGCTCGGGATCGGCGTGGAAGAGCACGGCGCGTGGCACCGGTACATTGGTCGGCCCGAGGGCTTCGAGCACACGGAACTCGCGATCGATCGCATGGGCGCCGCGCAGGATCGGGCCTGTCGGCTGCTTGCGCAGCACGAGCCGGCGCGTGCCCCAGTCGACGAAATAGGTCGGGTTGGATTGGCCGCCACCGATCCGTTCGAGCGCGAGTTCACCGGCGCCGAACTGCGCGCGCAAGATGTCAGCCAGAGCGGCCGGATCGAAGTCGATGGCGAACGGCACCGGCACTGCCATCGCCTCAGCCCTGCGTCTGACCGGTGACGGGCCAGTGCCAGAAATCCCGGCCTTCCTGCGTCAGGAAGCGGTTCAGCACCATCTTGTGGACCTCGTCGGCGCCGTCGACCAGGCGGGCCTGACGGGCGTAGCGGTAGATCCATTCGAGCACGGTGTCCCTGGAGTAGCCGCGCGCGCCGTTGACCTGGATCGCGACATCGGCGGCGTCGTGCAGGACGTTGGCGACCTGGACCTTGGCCATCGAGACCTCCTTGCGGGCGAAGCCGCCGCGGTCGAGCTCCCAGGCCGCCTTCATCACCAGCAGGCGGCCGATCTCGATGCGCATGGCGAGATCGCCGAGCTTGAGCTGGATGCTCTCGCGGTCCGCGAGGCGCTGGCCGAAGCCGTAACGCTCGGCGGCATAGGCCTGCGCGATCTCGATGCAGCGCTTCGACAGGCCGAGCCAGCGCATGCAATGGGTCAGGCGGGCCGGGCCGAGGCGAACCTGCGTCACCTTCATGCCCCTGCCCTCGCCGGCCAGCACATTCTCGGCGGGGATTTCGAGCCCGTTGAATTCAAGCTCGCAATGGCCGCCATGCTCTTCAGGGCCCATGATCTCGATGCGGCGCAGGATGCGCCAGCCCGGCTGGTCGGCATGGAAGAGGAAGGCGGTGAGGCCGTTGCGGGAATCGTCCGAGGTGCGGGCGACCAGGATGAAATGCTTGGCCTCCTCGGCGCCGGTGATGAACCATTTGCGGCCGCTGACGATGTACTTGTCGCCGCGCCGCTCGGCTTTCGTCAGGATCATCGAAGGGTCGGAGCCGCCGCCCGGATGCGGCTCGGTCATGGCGAAGGCGGAGCGGAGCCTGCCCTCGACGATCGGCTTCAGCCATCTCTCCTTCTGCTCGGGCGTGCCGAGCGCTTCCAGCACCATCATGTTGCCGTCGTCGGGCGCGGCGGAATTGAACACGGCCGGGCCGAAGATCGAGCGGTTCATCTCCTCATAGCAAACCGCCATGCCCATCTTGCCGAGGCCTGCCCCGCCGGTCTCCGGCTTGAGCTGCAGGCACCAGAGCCCTTCGGCGCGGGCCTTGGCCCGCATCCTGTCGAGCAAGGGCAGCGCGATATTGCCATGGGCGTCGTAGGAGGCCCGGTCTGCTTCGAGCGGCAGGACCTCGCGCTCGACGAAGGCGGCGACCCGCGCGCGGTAATCCTCGATACGGGAAGAAATCTCGAAATCCATGACCGTGCTCACAGGGACGAAACGAGATGGCCGCCATCGACTTCGATGGTGGAGCCGGTGATGTAGCTTCCGGCGCTCGATGCAAGCAGCAGCAGCGCGCCGTCGAGCTCCTCAGGTCGGCCCAGCCTTCTTTGCGGGATGCGCCTGATCAGGTTCAAGCCGGCTTCGGTCGCGAAGAAGTCGCGGTTTATATCGGTCTCGATATAGCCGGGGCAGAGCGCATTGACGCGGATGCCGTCACGCGCCCATTCGAGCGCGAGCGCCTTGGTGAGCTGGATCACGCCCGCCTTCGAGGCGGCATAGGCGCTGACGCCGCCGGCGACGCGATGGCCGAGAATCGAGGCGATATTGACGATGGTACCGCCCTTGCCGGCTTCGCGCATGCCGCGCGCCACGGCCTGAGCGACGAGGAACACGCCCTTGAGATTGGTGTCGAGCACCGCATCCCACTCGGCTTCCGAGATGTCGGACGCCCGCCCGGCGCCGCTGACTCCGGCATTGTTGATCAGGATGTCGAAAGACCGACCGGCGAGCGCCTGCCCGATCGAGACGGCATCGGCCACGTCCAGCACGAGGCCTTCCGCGGCCCCGCCCGATGCGGTGATCGTCGCGCGCGCCTCATCCAGTGCGGTCTGCCTGCGCGCCGCAAGCGTGACCTCGACGCCATGGTGCGCGAGCAGCCTGGCGAAATGCAGTCCCAGCCCGCCGGACGCTCCCGTCACCAGCGCGGTCTTTTCCGAAAGATCTTCGAACATCAGGCATCCCGTTTCGAACCGGCTCAAGTCTCGGCCGGTTGCCGGCGGCGATCAAGGCGCCCAAACGTCGAAGAGCCCCGGCGCGAACGCCGAGGCTCCCTGATTCATCACCGCCGATCAGCGGCGGGCTGATTACTGCCAGGTCTGGCGGCCGTACCAGGCATCGACATCGCTGCGGGCCTTGTCCTTGGCGAGGCCATAGCGCTCCTGGATCTTGCCTTCGAGCTGGTCGCGCTTGCCCGCGATGACGTCGAGATCGTCATCGGTCAGCTTGCCCCACTGCTCCTTCACCTTGCCCTTGAGCTGCTTCCAGTTTCCTTCGACGCGGTTCCAGTCCATCGGGACCTCCTCGTGTGAGTGTGGATTCCCTGAAAGAACGCGCCAGCAGCGCGATGGTTCACCAAAAAAAGCCCGCCGCAATAAATCACCCGGATAAATTCTTGCCTTATTAAAATCCGGATATTAATAGGCATCCAACGAACGGGATGGGTTTGACCAATGCAGATGGCGGACAGGAAGGCGGCGACGGCCGCCTACAAGTAACGGAAGACGGTGGCGGGTATCTTCGCCTTCCATTGCGCGGCGGCCGGGCTGACATGGGTCGGACGCGCGCCCGATCTTTCAACGATCGAGAACCGCCTGCGCTTCACGCTGCGCCATGGCAGCCACAGGCAGCGCTCGCTGCAGGCGGCATGGACGATACATGGCCCTGAGGCCTTCCGCTTCGAGGCGCTCGAAAGGCTGGAGGACGAGGATATCGTCTATGTCCTGGATCGCGTGCTGAAGGAACGGCTCGCCCATTGGCAGGCGAAGCTCGGCGCCGAGGCGCTTTAAGCACCCAATTGCGGTCACTGGGCGCTGTCCTTGTCATTCCGGGGCGCGCCCCGGAATGGCAGTGGTGGTTTGGCTCAGGGTCGCGCGGCAGCGCCCGCTCAATCGTCCATCTTAAGGGCGGCGATGAAGGCTTCCTGCGGGATTTCGACCTTGCCGAACTGCCGCATCTTCTTCTTGCCTTCCTTCTGCTTCTCCAGAAGCTTGCGCTTGCGGGTCGCGTCACCGCCATAGCACTTGGCGGTCACGTCCTTGCGCAGCGCGCGGATGGTCTCGCGGGCGATGATCTTGCCGCCGATCGCGGCCTGGACCGGAATCTGGAACATGTGCGGCGGGATCAGGTCCTTGAGCTTCTCGCACATGGCGCGGCCGCGCGACTCGGCGCGTGTGCGGTGGACCAGCATCGAGAGCGCGTCGACCGGCTCGGCATTGACCAGGACCGACATGCGCACCAGGTCGCCCTCGCGATAATCGGTAATCTGGTAGTCGAAGGAGGCATAGCCCTTCGAGATCGACTTCAGCCGATCGTAGAAATCGAAGACGACTTCGTTGAGCGGCAGGTCGTAGACCACCTTGGCGCGCGAGCCGACATAGCCGAGATCGATCTGCAGGCCGCGCCGGTCCTGGCAGAGCTTCAGCACCGAGCCGAGATATTCGTCCGGCGTGAAGATCGTGGCACGGATCCAGGGCTCGTCGATCGCCTCGATCTTCATCACGTCCGGCATGTCGGCCGGGTTGTGCAACTCCAGCGTCGAGCCGTCGCGCAGGCGCAGGTGATAGACGACCGAAGGCGCCGTCGAGATCAGGTTGAGGTTGAACTCGCGCTCCAGCCGCTCCTGGATGATCTCCAGATGCAGCAGCCCGAGGAAGCCGCAGCGGAAGCCGAAGCCGAGCGCGGCCGAGGTCTCCATCTCGTAGGAGAACGAGGCGTCGTTCAGGCGCAGCTTCGCCATGGCGCCGCGCAGCAATTCGAAATCGGCGGCATCGACCGGGAAGATGCCGCAGAACACCACCGGCTGCACCGGCTTGAAGCCCGGCAGCGGCTCGGCGATCGGCTTCTTCTCGTCGGTGATGGTGTCGCCGACGGCGGTATCGGCGACCTCCTTGATCGAGGCGGTGAAGAAGCCGACCTCGCCGGGGCCGAGCTGCTTGACCTCGGCCATCTTGGGCTTGAACACGCCGACGCGGTCGACGCCGTAGGAGGCGTTGGCGCGCATCATGCGGATGGTCATGCCCTTCTTCAGCACGCCGTCGATGATGCGCACGAGCACGACGACGCCGAGATAGGCGTCGTACCAGCTATCGACCAGCATTGCCTTCAGCGGGGCGTCCGGATCGCCCTTGGGGGCGGGGAGCTTCTCGACGATGGCCTCGAGCACGCCCTCGATGTTGAGCCCGGTCTTGGCCGAGATCGGCACGGCTTCGGAGGCGTCGAGGCCGATCACGTCCTCGATCTGCTGCTTGATCCGGTCGGGATCGGCGGCCGGCAGGTCGACCTTGTTGAGGACGGTGACGATCTCGTGGTTGGCGTCGAGCGCCTGGTAGACGTTGGCGAGCGTCTGCGCCTCGACGCCCTGCGAGGCGTCGACCACCAAGAGCGAGCCCTCGCAGGCCGCGAGCGAGCGCGAGACCTCATAGGCGAAGTCGACATGGCCGGGGGTGTCCATCAGGTTCAGGATGTAGGTCTTGCCATCCTTCGCCTGGTAATCCAGCCGCACCGTCTGCGCCTTGATGGTGATGCCGCGCTCCTTCTCGATATCCATCGAGTCGAGGATCTGGTCGCTCATGTCGCGGGCGGCGACGGTGCCGGTCTGCTGGATCAGACGGTCGGCCAGCGTCGACTTGCCGTGGTCGATATGGGCAACGATCGAGAAGTTGCGGATATTGTCGATGGTGCGGGCGCTCATGCGCGCGCCATAGCAGTGAAGCCGCGCGGCGCCAAGCGGTTGGCGCGTTTCCAAGCTCGGCCGGCGACGATTAAACTCTCCGGTCATCCCGGGCGCAGCGCCGCGAAGACCCGGAACCCGTCCGATAACGGTTAAGGCATGGATCCCGGATCGGCGCCGCTTCGCGGCTTGTCCGGGATGACGGTGCGGGTTGCCAGCTCTGGCCGTGTGCAACTTTCGTGAGCGCAAAACCGATAAGGCTTGCAAATTCCAATATCTGAGAATTATTCTCTGTGCATGGAATTCGACCACGACATCGAGATCGACCGCGTGCTCGGCCAGCGCCTCAAGGCCGCTCGCCAACGCCATGGCCTGACCCTCGACGCACTCGCCGAGCGCAGCGGCGTCAGCCGGGCAATGATCTCCCGCATCGAGCGCGGCGAATCGAGCCCGACGGCGGCGCTGCTGGTCCGGCTCGGCTCCGGCCTCGGCCTCTCCCTCTCGTCGCTGCTGGAAGAGAACGCAGGAAGCGGGCCGTTGGCACGTCGCGGCGCCCAGCCGGTCTGGCGCGATCCGGCGAGCGGCTACCTGCGTCGCAACGTCTCGCCGCGCGGGACAGGCTCTGCTTTCGAGATCGTCGAGGTGGAATTGCCGGCCGGCGCCGAAGTGAGGCTCGACAATGCGACGGGCGCCGCGGCGCTCGACCAGCAGATCTGGGTGCTGCGCGGCCGGCTCGACCTGGCCGTGGAAGGGATCCGCCAGGAACTCGCGGAGGGCGACTGCCTGCAGATGCACCTGCGCGGCCCGATCGTCTACCGCAATCCGGGCGATGCACCCGTCCGCTACGCCGTCATCCTCGCCGCCCGGAGCGGCGCCTTTCCGGGACATATCGCATGAACGCGACCAGCCTCGCCGCCTCCATCGAAACGCTTGATGCCAC
The DNA here is from genome assembly GCF_011764485.1 of Bosea sp. ANAM02. Lineage (NCBI taxonomy): Bacteria > Pseudomonadati > Pseudomonadota > Alphaproteobacteria > Hyphomicrobiales > Alloboseaceae > Allobosea > Allobosea sp. ANAM02. The sequence goes on from NZ_AP022848.1 coordinate 145,075, forward strand.
CGAAGCCGAAGCGGCCGTTCCGGCGCTGGCGGAGATCCTGCGCGACTGCGTCGCGAACGGCGCCTCGCTCGGCTTCATGAGCTGGAACACGGCCGCCGATTACGAACGCTTCTGGCGCGATGTCGCGACGGGCGTCGCCGACGGTCGGGTCATCCTGCTGGCCGCGCGGACCGGCGATGGCATCGTCGGCACGGCCCAGCTCCACCTGATCGGCAAGACGAACCAGCCGCACCGGGCCGACATCGCCAAGGTTCTGGTACATTCGCGCGCCCGCCGGCAAGGCATCGGCGAGGCACTGATGCAGAGGGCCGAGACGATCGCGCGGGAGAAGGGTCGCAACCTGCTGGTGCTCGACACGGACGAGCACAGCGCGGCGCGGCGGCTCTACAACCGGCTGGGCTGGACGGAAGCCGGCACCATCCCACGTTATGCGCTGATGCCGGACGGGGCCGATTGCGGCTCGACGTTCTTCTACAAGAGCCTGGCTTGAACCACCCTTGTCATTCCGGGGGGGCGCCGCAGGCGCGAACCCGGAACCCACGACCGGGTAGGGCATTTGATATCCCACGACGAGCGGCTCGCCCAGTCGTGGCTTCCGGGTTCTTCGCTGCGCGAAGCCCCGGAATGACAATGGAGGCTCAGCCCTCGACGTTGCCGCGGATATAGGGCTCGACCGGGCCCTTGAGCATGATCGTCATCGGACGGCCGAAACGGTCCTTGGCGTTGCCGGCGGCGACCTTCACCCAGCCCTCGGAGACGCAATATTCCTCGACATTGGTCTTCTCGACGCCCTTGAAGCGGATGCCGATATCGCGCGCCAGCACCTCTTCGTTGTAAAAGGGGCTCTCCGGGTTGACGGACAGACGGTCGGGAAGCTGCTCGGACATGAGTGTCGCACCTGAATTGCGGAAAGGAATGCCTTGCCCGCTCGATAACCGCTTCCGCCGACAAAGCCAACTTTCCCGGGAAACACGCGTCATTCCGCTTCAAGCCTTGAATGACAGCCGGTGAAGAACGGCTGACTCTCACGCCGCCAGATCGGCCACCAGCGCATCGAGCAGCAGGGCGCCATCGGGCGTCGCCGCGAGCCGGCCGCCCGCGCGCTCCATCAGCAGCTTCTGCTCGATCAGGCTGGCGACGCGCCTGGCATCGAGCGGGCGCCCGGCCAGCGCCTTGAACACCTGCGGGTCGATGCCCTCGACGAGCCGAAGCCCCATCAGCAGGTACTCGTCGCCCTGCGCTTCATCGCTGAGGCGCTCGTCCTCGACCAGCGCATGGCCCTCGGCTTCCACCCGCTCCAGCCAGATTTCCGGCCGCTTCTCGGTGGAATGCGCCATGCGGCCTTCGCTCGTCACCAATCGGCCATGGGCGCCCGGCCCGATGCCGGCATATTCGCCATAGTGCCAGTAGACGAGGTTGTGCCGGCATTCCGCGCCCGGCCGGGCATGGTTGGAGATTTCGTAGACCGGCATGCCGTGCCGGGCCGTGATCTCCTGCGTGATCTCGTAGAGCGCGGCGCCGGCCTCGTGATCGGGAATGGCGAGCTTGCCGGCGCGGAACAGGCGCTCGAAGGCCGTGCCGGGCTCGATCGTGAGCTGGTAGAGCGAGAGATGCTCGGCCGCATGGCTGATCGCCAGCTCCAGCTCGGCGCGCCAGAGCGCGGGCGTCTGCAAGGGCGAGCGGGCATAGATCAGGTCGAAGGAATAGCGCTCGAAATATTGCCGCGCGATCGCAACCGCCGCGAGCGCCTCCTCGGCCGAATGCATCCGGCCGAGCGCCTTGAGATCGGCATCGTTCAGCGCCTGCACGCCGAGCGAGACGCGGTTGACGCCGGCCGCGCGGAAATCGCGGAAGCGCCCGGCCTCGACGCTGGTCGGATTGGCCTCCAGCGAGACCTCGCAGTTCGGATCGACCGCCCAGTGCTCGCCGATCGCATCGAGGATTGCGCCGACGGTCTTCCCCTCCATCAGCGAGGGCGTGCCGCCGCCGAAGAAGATCGAGGAGACCGTGCGGCCGGGCACCAGCGCGGCGCGATGCGCAATCTCGCGGCGGAAGGCGGCGATATAGCGCTGCTGGTCCGGCGGCTGCAGCCGGACATGGCTGTTGAAGTCGCAATAGGGGCATTTGGCCAGGCAGAACGGCCAATGCACATAGACGGCGAAGCCCGCATCCGCGGTCGGATGCAGGATCGAAGGCCGCGCGACGAGTGCGGCCGGGGCGCTCACGCCGGCTTCCTCAGGCAGGCGGCGGCGAGCTCATGGAAGGCGCGCGCACGATGCGACAGGCCGGGCGAGCCATCGGCCGGAATGCCGTGCTTCTCCTCAGCCGTCATCTCGCCGAAGGTCTTGCCGTGTCCATCGGGCAGGAAGATCGGATCATAGCCGAAGCCGCCGAGGCCGCGCGCCTGCTCGGTCACGGTGCCGAAGACACGGCCCTCGAACAGCTCCTGATGCCCGTCCGGCCAGGCGATCACCAGCGCCGAGACGAAATGCGCCTTGCGCTTCTCGGGCGCGATGGCGCCGCGCTTGGCGAGCTCCATCTGCACGCGCCCGATCGCCGGGGCGAAATCCTTGCCTGGTCCGGCCCAGTTGGCCGAGAACAGGCCCGGCGCGCCGTCCAATGCATCGATGCAGATGCCGGAATCGTCGGCAAGTGCCGGTAGCCCGCTGGCGGTCGCGGCGGCGACCGCTTTGATCGCCGCGTTCTCCGAGAACATGTAGCCGTCCTCTACGGGCTCGGGCAGGCCGAGCTCGCCTGCCGAGACGAGAGCGATGCCATAGGGCGCCAGCAAGTCGCGCATCTCGCGCAGCTTGCCCTGGTTATGGGTCGCGATCACTACCTTGCCGGTAAGGAGGCGATGTTCAGCCATGGCAGTTTCGGTCCGTCTCAAACGTTCACGGTCATCCCGTGTGACCGGAGGGAGACCCGGGATTCATGCTGGAACGGTTCAGGAATGGATCCCGGATCGGCGCCGCTGACGCGGCTTATCCGGGATAACGCGCGAGAATGAAACCGCGCCAGCATCAAATTAGCCCACCGCCGCCTTCTGCAGCGTGACGAGCTGGGCGACGCCGCCCTTGGCGAGCTTCAGCAGCGACAGAAGCTCTTCCTCGGAGAAGGGGGCGCCTTCGGCCGTGCCCTGCACCTCGACGATGCCGCCCGAGCCGGTGATGACGAAATTGGCGTCGGTCTGCGCACCGGAATCCTCGACATAGTCGAGATCGATCACCGGGTTGCCGGCGACGATGCCGCAGGAGATCGCGGCGACATGGTCCTTCAGCGGGTTCGTGCCCTTGAGCAGGCCGCGCCCCTCCATCCATTTCAGCGCATCGTGCAGCGCGACCCAGGCGCCGGTGATCGAGGCCGTGCGGGTGCCGCCATCGGCCTGGAGCACGTCGCAATCGACGACGATCTGGCGCTCGCCGATCGCGGTAAGGTCGACCACGGCGCGCAGCGAGCGGCCGATCAGGCGCTGGATTTCCTGCGTGCGGCCGGACGGCTTGCCGGAGGTGACCTCGCGGCGCGTGCGCTCATGCGTGGCGCGCGGCAGCATCGAATATTCGGCGGTGACCCAGCCCTTGCCGGTGCCGCGCAGCCACGGCGGCCCCTTTTCCTCGACGGTCGCGGCGCAGAGCACCTTGGTCTCGCCGAACGTGACCATGCAGGAGCCCTCGGCATAGCGCACCACGCCGCGTTCGAGCGTGACCTTGCGCATCTCGTCGGCGGCGCGTTTGGAGGGTCGCATGAAAATGTCCTGTCTTGCGGGGAAGTGGCGGCTTGTAGGCGTTTGCGCCGCGCGCGGCAAGGCGCCGGACGGGAGTGCCCCTTGATCCCTGCGCTTCGCATGACGACAATAGGACGAGAACGACGGTTCGCCTGAAAAAGGTTCATGAGCGCCCATACGCCCCGCCCCGAGACGATGAGCAGCCTGGTCGAGACCGACCAGCGCTCGCGCGAGATCTTTCGCCAGATCGTCGACGGCTATCTGACGACCGGCGAGCCGGTCGGCTCGCGCAACATCGCCCGCCTGCTGCCGATGGCGCTTTCGCCGGCAACGGTGCGCAACGTCATGACCGATCTCGAAATGGCCGGGCTGATCTATGCGCCGCACACGTCCGCCGGGCGCCTTCCCACCGAGCGGGGCCTGCGCTTCTTCGTCGATGCGATGATGGAGGTCGGCAATCTCACCACCGAGGAGCGCTCCCGCATCGAGGCGCAGATCCGGGTCGCCGCCAGCAACCGCAATCTCGACCAGACCCTGACGGAAGCCTCGGCCCTGCTGTCGGGCCTGTCGCGCGGCGCCGGCGTCGTCGTCACCACCAAGGCCGATGTCCGGCTGAAGCATATCGAGTTCGTCCGGCTCGATCCCGCGCGAGCGCTCGTCGTGCTCGTCTCGCAGGACGGCACGGTCGAGAACCGCCTGCTGGCCCTGCCGCCCGGCCTGCCGGCCTCGGCCCTGAGCGAAGCCGCTAATTTCCTCAATGCCCGCATCCTCGGCAAGACGCTGGCCGAGCTGCGCGGCGAGATCGGCGGCCAACGCGCCCAGATGGAGCGCGAGCTCGACGCGCTGACGGCCCGCCTGGTCGAAAGCGGCATCGCGACCCAGGCCGGCCCAGGCAGCGACCGCCATCTCATCGTGCGCGGCCAGGCCAATCTGCTCGACGACCTGCGGGCGCAGGAGGATCTTGAGCGCATCCGCATGCTCTTCGGCGATCTCGAGACGCAGACCGACGTCATCGACCTGCTGACGCGGGCCGAGCAGGGCGACGGCGTGCGCATCTTCATCGGCTCGGAGAACAAGCTGTTCTCGATGTCCGGTTCCTCGATGGTCGCAGCCCCTTTCCGCGACGCCGAGCAGCGCATCGTCGGCGTCGTCGGCATCATCGGCCCGACGCGGCTGAACTATGCCCGCATCGTCCCCATGGTCGACTATACCGCCAAGGTCGTCGGCAGCCTGCTGGACGGCAGCCGCTGACGCGCTATCGCGGCGAGGATATGTGCGCCGTGCCGGGCCGGCCCGGAATCCATCATCGAAGCGCCGCAGCCTTCGATGGATCCGGATCGGTGCCGTTCAAGGCCTGTCCGAGATGACGATAGCGAGCGGCTGCGTCAGCCCTTGCCCAGCCTTGCGCCCGTCTTCGGGTCGAAGACATGGATCTTGTCGGGATCGACGGTGATCCAGAGCCGGCCTTCCTGGGCCGCGACCTCCCCGGTCGCCGCCTGCATCACGAAGGGATGGCCCGAGAGCTTGCCGTGGAAGAGCTGGGTCGCGCCGAGTTCCTCGATGAACTCGACATCGAAGGGCAGCGAGCCCGCCTGCCCCTCCGAAGCTATCTCGACATCCTCCGGACGCAGGCCGACCTCGACCGGTGCCTGCGCCGCCAGATCCTCTCTGAGGTCGCGCACCTCGATGATCGTGTCGCCGAGCGCGACGATGCCGGAACCGTCGACCGCGCCGGGCAGGATATTCATCGGCGGCGAGCCGATGAAGGTCGCGACGAACTTGCTCGCCGGCTTGCGATAGACCTCGGCCGGCAGGCCGATCTGCTCGACCTGGCCGGCATTCATCACCACCAGCTTGTCGGAGAGCGTCATCGCCTCGACCTGATCATGGGTGACGTAGATCGCGGTGACGCCGAGCGCGCGCTGCAGCTTCTTGATCTCGACGCGCATCTGGACGCGGAGTTTCGCGTCGAGGTTCGAGAGCGGCTCGTCGAAGAGGAAGACCTGCGGCTTGCGCACGATGGCGCGGCCCATGGCGACGCGCTGGCGCTGGCCGCCGGAGAGCTGGCGCGGCCGGCGCTCCAGGAAGGGTTCGATCGCGAGGATGCGCGCGGCTTCCTTCACGCGCTTGTCGATCTCGTCCTTCGGCGTGCCGCGGTTGCGCAGGCCATAGGCCATGTTGTCGTAGATGTTCATATGCGGATAGAGCGCATAGTTCTGGAACACCATGGCGATGTCGCGGTCGGCCGGCTCGACCTGGTTGACGACGCGCTCGCCGATCGCGACCTCGCCGGAGGAGATCGTCTCCAGCCCGGCGACCATGCGCAGGAGCGTTGACTTGCCACAGCCGGAGGGGCCGACGAGGACGCAGAAGCCGCCATCGGGGATGTCGAAGGAGACGCCTTTCACGGCTTCGACACCGCCGGCATAGACCTTCTTGACGTTGCTGAGAGTGACCTGGGCCATTCGCGGATTACTTCTCGGTTTCGACCAGGCCCTTCACGAAGAGCCTCTGCATGGCGATGACGACGAAGACGGGCGGCAGCATCGCCAGCATGGCGGTGGCCATGGCGAGCTGCCATTCCGTCAAAGCGTCGGCGGTGACGATCATCTTCTTGATGGCGATGACGATGGTCTGCATCGAGTCCTTCGTCGTCACCAGGAGCGGCCAGAGATACTGGTTCCAGCCATAGATGAACTGGATGACGAAGAGCGCGGCGATCGTCGTCATCGAGAGCGGGATCAGCGTGTCCTTGAAGAACTTGAACGGGCCGGCGCCGTCGATCTTGGACGCTTCGAGCAGTTCGTCGGGGATCGTCATGAAGAACTGCCGGAAGAGCAGCGTACCCGTCGCCGAGGCGATGAGCGGGATGGCGAGGCCCTGATAGGTGTCGAGCATGTTGAGATCGGAGACGATCTTGAAGGTCGGGAAGATGCGGACCTCGACCGGGAGCATCAGCGTGACGAAGATGATCCAGAACGCCGCCATGCGGAACGGGAAGCGGTAATAGACCACCGCATAGGCCGAGAGCACGGAGATGAAGATCTTCCCGAGCGCGATCGTGATCGCCATGATGAAGGAATTCACCATCATCCCGATCACCGGCTCGCGCGTCGTGCCCGAGGTGCCGACGAAGAGGATGCGATTGTAGTTCTCCAGGAAGTACGGGCCGGGATAGAGCGGCATCTGGCCGTTGATCACGGTCGCGGCGTCCCAGGTCGAGGCGACGAAGGTCAGCCAGACCGGGAAGGCGACGATCAAGACGCCGATCGTCAGGATGATATAGGCGATCAGGTCGCCCATGCGGCGGTCCTCGACCATCAGGCGGCCCTCCCCATCTCGCGCAGCAATCCGGCCAGCGCATCGGCGCAGGCATCGAGGCAGGCCTGGCCCTTGGCAGCCGTGGCCCGGCGGGCATCGCCGACCACGCCGGTCTCGGTCATCTCGCGGAAGGAGCGATGGCGCGAGACGACCTGCCGGCGCGGCGCGCGATCCAGCGCGCCGTACGCTTCCGGAAGGCGCGGCTCGCGCACGGAGCCCGGCGCCAGCACCATCATCATCGAGGTCTCGACCTCGCAGGCATGCTGGACGCCCTTCTGGTCTTCCAGAAGGGGCCCAAGCGCCGTCTCGGCCAGCATGAAATAGGTGGTCGCCGCGACATGCAGGTTCGTCTCGCGGGCGAAATCGGGCAGGAAGGCGGTGAGCGCGGCGATATTGCCGCCATGGCCGTTGACGATCAGCACGCGATGGAAGCCGTGACGCTCGATGCTCTTCAGGAAGGAGAGCAGCACGGCGCGATAAGTCGGGATGTCGAAGGTGAAGGTGCCGCCGAAGGCCATGTGATGCTCGGCCATGCCGCACCAGAGCGTCGGCGCGACCACCACGTCGACATCGGCCGCACGCTCGGCGGCGGCCTTGCAGACGCCGCCGCACAGGATCGTGTCGACGCCGACCGGCAGATGCGGGCCGTGCTGCTCGATCGAGGCGACGGGCAGGACGATGATCGCGTCCGTCGCGGCCTTGGCGCGCAGCTCCTCGGCGGTGAGGTCCATCCAGAGCACGGAGGCCATCAGTAGCTGACCTTGCGCTCGATGAAGCGGAACTGCACCGCCGTCAGGCCGATCACCATGACCAGCAGCAGCACCGACTGGGCGGCCGAGCCGCCGAGATTGGAGCCGCCCTTGCCGTCGGAGAAGACCTTGTAGACCAGCGTCTCGGTCGCGCCCGAGGGGCCGCCGCCGGTCACGGTGTCGATGATGCCGAAGGTGTCGAAGAAGACGTAGACGATGTTGACGACGAGCAGGAAGAAGGTCGTCGGCGAGAGCAGCGGGAAGACGATGGTCCAGAAGCGGCGCATCGGCCGGGCGCCGTCGATCACCGCCGCCTCGATCACGCTCTTGGGGATCGATTGCAGGCCGGCGAGGAAGAACAGGAAATTGTAGCTGATCTGCTTCCAGGTCGCGGCCAGGATGACCAGCAGCATGGCGTGGTTGCCGTTGAGGCGCGGGTTCCACGGGATGCCCAGCGCCTGCAGGCCGCGGGCCAGCATGCCGAGCGAGGGATCGAACATGAAGATCCAGAGCACGCCGGCGATGGCGGGTGCCACCGCATAGGGCCAGATCAGCAGGGTCTTGTAGATTTCGGCGCCGCGGATCTGCCGGTCCGCCATCACGGCGAAGAGCAGCGCGATCGAGAGCGAGAACACGCAGACGAAGGTCGAGAACACCGCCGTGTTGATGAAGGCCTTGAGATAGCCGGGGTCGGCGAAGAGCATCTGGTAGTTCTCGAACCAGACGAACTGCGTCGAGGTGCCGAAGGCATCCTCCAGCAGGAAGCTCTGCCAGACTGCCTGGCTCGCGGGCCAGTAGAAGAACACGATGGTGATGGCGAGCTGCGGCAGAAGCAGCAGGAAGGGGATCGTCAGCCCCTTGAAATACGCGTTCTTCTGCATGCGTGGCCTTGCAAATCGGTCATCCCGGGCGACCGGAGGGAGACCCGGGATCCATGCCTGAACCGTTCCGGCATGGATCCCGGGTCTTCGCTGCGCTAAGCCCGGGATGACATAGCGCGTTTAAGAACGGCTCAGCGGGCCGCGGTACGCTCGAACTGGCGCAGCATCTGGTTGCCGCGCTCGGCCGCCGCGTCCAGCGCCGCCTGCGGCGACTTCTGGCCGTTCAGCGCCGCCTCCAGCTCTTCCGACCAGATATCGCGGATCTGGACGAGGCTGCCATAGCGCAGGCCCTTCGAATTGTCGGTCGGCGCCTTGTTGGTCAGCTCAAGGATCGGGGTCTCGAGATAGGGCTTGTCCTTGTAGAAGCCGGACGCCTTGACCTTCTCGTAGGCCGCCTTGGTGATCGGCAGGTAGCCCGACTCGGTGTGCAGCTTCACCTGGCGGTCGACATTCGACAGGAAGGTGAAGAACTTGGCGACGCCCTTGTACTCGTCGGCCTTCTTGCCGCCCATCACCCAGAGCGAGGCACCGCCGATGATGGAGTTCTGCGGGGCGCCCTGCACGTCCGGATAATACGGCATCGGCGCATTGCCCCAGTCGAACTTGGCGTTCGCGCGGACGTTGCCGAAGAAGCCCGAGGAGGTCAGGAAGATGGGGCATTCGCCCGAGGTGAAGCGGCCTTCGCCATTGTTGGTGCGGCCGGAATAGTCGTAGGTCTTGTCCTTCTGCAGCTCGACCAGGTTGGTCCAGTGCTTCAGGAAGGCCGGGCTCTTGTTGAAGTTCAGCACGGCGTCGAAGCCGGCCATGCCGTTGACCTTGGTCGAGAGCGGCACGTTATGCCAGGCGCCGAACTGCTCGATATTGGCCCAGGTCGCCCAGGCGTTCGAGACGCCGCACTTGTCGTAGCCGGCAGCCTTCAGCTTCTTGGCGGCCTCGAAGGTCTCGGGCCAGGTCTTCGGCGGCTTGGCCGGGTCGAGGCCCGCCTTCTTGAAGGCGTCCTTGTTGTACCACATCACCATCGACGAGGAGTTGAACGGCATCGAGAGCATCTCGCCCTTGGCCGTCGAGTAATAGCCGGTGATGGCGGGCAGATAAGCGTTCGGATCGAACTTCTCGCCGGCTTCCTTCATGACCTCGTGAACCGGCTTGATCGCGCCCTTGGCCGACATCATCGTGCCGGTGCCGACCTCGAAGACCTGCAGGATATGCGGCGCCTGGCCGGCGCGGAAGGCGGCGATGCCGGCGTTCAGCGTGTCGGGATAGGAACCCTTGTAGACGGGGACGACCTTGTAGTCCTTCTGCGAGGCGTTGAAATCCTCGGTGAGCTTGACGACGACGTCGTTGTTGGCGCCGGTCAGCGCGTGCCACCACTGGATCTCGGTCTGCGCGAGAGCGGGCGAGGCACCGGCGAGCGCAAAGGCCGCGATCGACATCAGGATACGCGATTTCATGGTCATGGAGTGTCTCCCTTCCGCGGGCGGGCGCCGCCGCGGTTCTTGTCGTTGGTGCGCAAGCTAGCATGTAGCGCAGGCGACATTTCAATGACAAATCGATGACACCCGACGCAATCCGCCTATGGTCTGGGTCCGGCTTGCGCCATTGCGCAGAACGGGGTGTTCTCCGTCTCCCGACGATTTCCTTTCCGGACCGGTGCCATGCCTGATTTCACGCTTTCCGTCGCCGCGGCCCTGCCAGCGGATGCCGAGGCCGCCACGCTTCTCGGTCGCGTCTGGCGGCCCGATCTCGGCGGGCCCTCCGTCGTGACGCTGCGCGACGGGCAGATCGTCGACGTGACCCGGAGCTTCCCGACCAGCCGCGACCTCTGCGAGAACGCCGACCCGGCCGCCGCGCTGCGCGCAGCCCAAGGCGAGGCGATCGGCTCGCTCGCCGAGATTCTCGCCAACACGCCTGTGGACGGCCGCGACCCGCAGCGCCCCTGGCTCCTCTCGCCACTCGACCTGCAGGCGGTGAAGGCGGCCGGCGTCACCTTCGCGGTCTCGATGCTGGAGCGCGTCATCGAGGAGAAGGCGCGCGGCAACCCCGCCGCCGCCGCGACGATCCGCGAGGAGATCGGCAAGCTGATCGGCGACGACCTCTCCAAGCTGAAGCCCGGCTCGCCCGAGGCGATGCATCTCAAGGACGTTCTGATCAAGCAGGGCGCCTGGAGCCAGTATCTCGAAGTCGGGATCGGGCCGGATGCCGAGATCTTCACCAAGGCCCCGCCGATGTCGACGGTCGGCACCGGAGCGGATGCCGGCCTGCACCCGGCCTCGAGCTGGAACAATCCGGAGCCCGAGATCGTGCTGATCGTCGCCTCGGACGGACGAATCGTCGGCGCCACGCTCGGCAACGACGTCAACCTGCGCGATGTCGAGGGCCGCTCGGCGCTGCTGCTCGGCAAGGCCAAGGACAACAATGCCGCCGCCGCGGTCGGCCCCTTCATCCGCCTGTTCGATGCCGGCTTCACGCTCGACCATATCCGCCGGACCACTGTGACGCTGACGGTCGAGGGCGAGGACGGCTTCCGGCTGGAGGGCTCCTCCTCGATCGCCAGGATCAGCCGCGATCCGGCCGATCTCGCGGCGCAGATGATCGGTCCGCATCATCAGTACCCGGACGGGGCGGCGCTCTATCTCGGCACCATGTTCGCGCCGATCAAGGATCGCGACGCGCCGGGCGGCGGCTTCACCCATAAATACGGGGATATCGTCACGATCGCCGCGCCCGAGCTCGGCAGCCTCGTCAACCGCATGAAGCGCACGGATGAATGCGCGCCCTGGACCTATGGCGCCTCGCATCTGATGCGCCATCTGGCCGGGCGCGGACTGCTCTGAGCGAGCGCCGGGACGGGTAAGCCAAAGCGTAACCACGTCTCGAATCTGCAGCTTTCGACCCGGGGTTCTTGCCGAAATCCGGCGAGAACCCGCCTTTGCGTCAGGCTGCTGGTAAGTTTTTTCTGCGACAGAGCGGGCTGGACCAGGAGGGTTCGGCGTGGCGATGAGCGAGATCGGGAGACGGAACTCCCAGGTCGACACCAAGAATGTCGGTGGCAAAGGGGCGGTGGCGCGGATGGCTGGCTCGCCTTCCGCCTGGATCCTGGCCTTCGCCATGGCGGCCGTTGCCGGCCTGATCCTGCCGCTGCGCCTGCCGCTCGGGCCGAATGCCTGGGATACGGTGGTCTATCTCGACGCGATCCAGCGCATCGGGCTCGGCCAGGTGCCGACCATCGACTTCTTCGCGCCGATCGGCCCGCTCGGCTTCTATCTGGCCGCGGCGCTCGACATCCTCTTCCCGAACGCCCAGCCGATGCTGCTGATCAACTGGGCGCTGCTGCCGGTCATGCTGCCGGTGCTGGCCCTGATCGCCGGCGAGGTCTCGCGCCGCTCCCGCCCGCGGGCGCTCGCGCTCGTCCTGCCTTTCCTGCTGTTCTCGGCACTACCGATCAACCTGCACGGGCTCTACCCTTCGCCCGGCTTCGATGGCTACGGCTTCTATAATCGCCATGTCGCGCTGCTACTCTATCTCCTGATCGCCACGCTGATCTTCGTGCAGCGGCGCGGTTTGCAGATCGGGCTCGTGGCCGCGCTGATGCTGGTGCTCTTCCTCACCAAGGTCACCGGCGCGGTCTCCGGCACGCTGCTCGTCGGCTACGCCGTGCTCAGCGGTCGGATGGGCTTCCGCGATGCGCTCGCCGCCGCCGGCATCGTTATCCTCGCGCTGGGCGTTCTGGAGCTCGCGACCGGGCTGAGCTCCGCCTATGTCATCGACATCCTGACCCTGCTCGGGCTCAACACCGGCACGCTGCTGCCGCGTTTCCTGACCGTGGCCTCGGTCAAGTTCAATGTGATCGCGCCGTCGCTCGCCCTGCTCGCCGCGCTCGCCTATGTCTCCTGGCGCGACGGTTTGCCCGCGACGCCCGCCGGCTGGCGAGCGCTGGCCGACGCCCCGATCGGCTGGTTCGCAGCCGGGCTGTTCGCGCTCGCCCTCTTCGAGACGCAGAACACCGGCTCGCTCGAATTCATCGGGCTGTGGCCGATCGTCCTGCCGCTGCTGCTCGACTGGTGGGCGCGGCGCGAGGACCGCATGCGCCCGGTCGTGCTCGTGCTGACGCTCGCGGTCACGTTGCCGAGCGCCGTGATCTGCCTGGAGCGGGGCATGCGCGCGGTGATGGGCGGGGCGACCTATGTCGCCCTCGACGTGCCCGATCTCGGGCCGCTCGGCCGCATCAGCGTGAAGCGCGACATCGCCGAACGCGCCGCCGCGATGCTCGATCATTACGCGACCCAGCCCGAGGGCTATCGCGACCTGATCCGACGCGGCATCCTGCCCTCCTACATCCTCTATTCGGAGATCGACTACCAGGCGACCTGGATGCTCGAGATCCAGCAGGCGATGACCGCCATCAAGGCCTGGGAAGCCAGCAACAAGCGCGAGCTCAACGGCTTCTTCACCTTCGATTTCGTCGACCCCTTGAACCGCCTGCTGGAGCGCACACCGCCGCGCGTCGTTCCGGTCGGCGTCGATCCCAGCCGCAGCGTGCCCGCATTGCAGCCGGGCACGATCGAGGCGCTCAGGCAGACGGATGCCATGCTGATGCCGAAATGCCCCGTGACGACCGCGCGCGAAGACATTCGCCAGCACTTTGCCGCCGCGCTCGAAGGGCGCGAACGGATCGCGCTCGCGCCCTGCTGGGACATGTACTTGCGGAAATAAGGCCGGCCGGATCAGCCGGCCGCGGTCTGCCCGGCTTCCCAGCCGAGGATGGCGCGCTTGCGCGTCAGGCCCCAGTGATAGCCGGTCAGCGCGCCGGATTTGCCGATGACGCGATGGCAGGGGACCACGAAGGAGATCGGGTTCTTGCCGACCGCCATGCCGACGGCCCTCGCCGCGCTGGGCTTGCCGATATGGTTGGCGACCTCGCCATAGGTGGTGGCGCAGCCGACCGGGATGCGCAGCAGCGTCTCCCAGACCCGGACCTCGAAATCGGTGCCGATCAGCACGACGCGCAGGGGCGTCTCCGGCGACCAGGCCCTAGGCTCGAAGATGCGCGCGGCATAGGGTGCGGTCTGGACCGGGTCGTAGTGGTAATCGGCATGGGGCCAGCGCCGCATCATGTCGGCCAGCGCCTCGGCCCGGCCGCCGACGACCTTGCCGCCATCGGCACTGTTCGAGACCCAGCCGAGCCCGGCGAGGCCGCGCTCCGTGATCACCACCAGCGCCTCGCCGAAGGGCGATGCGTGGAAGCCGTAGGAGAGCTTCAGCCCCTCGCCGCCGGTCTTCCATTCGCCGGGCGACATCGCCTCATGCGTCACGAAGAGATCGTGCAGGCGGCCTGGGCCGGAGAGGCCGACTTCCAGCGCCGTATCGAGGATGCTGGCGGAGGAGGAGAGCAGCCCCTTGGCATGGTCGAGCGTGATCGCCTGCAGGAAAGCCTTCGGGGTCAGCCCGCACCAGCGCCGGAAGAGATGGTGGACATCGGTCGGGGTCGCGCCGGCGGCTTCCGCGATCGCCTCGATCGTCGGCTGCTCGCGCCAGTTATGGGTGATGAAGGAGAGGATGCGCCGGACGGTGTCGTAGTCGGAGCCGGGCGCGACGGCCGGGAAGTCGGCCTCGCTGGGCATGGCCTCGGCGGCACGCGCCAGCACCGCATTGGAGAAGCGCGTCGGGGTCATCGCCGTTTTCATGGGGGCATGCGCGTTCATGTGAGCCTCGCATCATTCGTCATGATGCGAATCTAGGGCGCCCACCATGCCGTTCCCACCCGAAAGCTGGCAAGCGCGGGGTTGCCCTCCACATCGTCCCAATCCTCAGCCCTCATCCTGAGGGGCCGCGAAGCGGCGTCTCGAAGGATGGTCCAGATGGTTCTGGAGCCTCCCGGAACATCCTTCGAGACGGCCCTTGCGGGCCTCCTCAGGATGAGGGCTCATAGGGTCATGACTTCCTCCGCCGACGCCGTCATCGACCTCTACCAGCGCCATGCCGCGACCTATGACGGCTTGCGCGGCAAGCTGCTGATGGAAGGCCCCTGGCTCGCGCGTTTCCGGGCCCTGCTCGCGCCCGGCGCCACGGTCCTCGATATCGGCTGCGGCACCGGCCAGCCGATCGCCCGCCATCTCGGCGAGCAGGGCCATGCCGTCACCGGCATCGATTCCGCTCCGGCGATGATCGCGCTGTGTCAGAAGCGCTTCCCCGAAGGCGACTGGCAGGTCGCCGACATGCGCAAGCTCGCGCTCGGGCGCCGCTTCGGCGGGCTGATCGCCTGGGATTCCTTCTTCCACCTGACGCCCGAAGACCAGCGCGGGATGTTCCCGATCTTCGCGGCGCATGCGGCGCCGGGCGCGGCCCTGCTCTTCACGAGTGGCCCAGCCCATGGCGAGGCGATCGGCATCTTCGAGGGCGAGGCGCTGTATCATGGCAGCCTCGACGCTGGGGAATACCGGGCATTGCTGGCGCAGAACGGCTTTTCCGTCGTCGACCACATCGTCGAGGACCAAAGCTGCGGCGGCCATACGATCTGGCTCGCCAGAGCGGCTTAAGGCGCGCCGTAATCCGGGCCGCGGCGGGCGCTCGACAGGGCCGAGCCCAGCGCATCGGCAAAGCCAGCGCGCTCATGCGGCGACAGCGCGGAGGCGACCGCGACGCTCTGCCCGCGCGAGACCAGCTTCAGGCCGAGCAGGCCGTAATCCTCGTCGGTCTGGCGTTCGAGCCTCGTCCAGATCGGATTGAAGCGCCAGACCGTCTCGCGGCCGTGATGCGAAACCTTGCGCAGGAAAACCTCCAGCGGCGTCACCACGATGCGCTCGAAGGCGCGCGCATGGCGGAAATTAACATGAAAGGCGACGAAGAGCGCGACGACATCGATGCCGAAGAAGCCGGCGACCGGCCAGGCGCCGAGCACGACAAAGGGGATCGAGGAGATCACGCTCGCCAGGCAGACCAGCGTCATCACGATGCGGAAGCCGTTCTGGCCGAGCGAGCGATGCGGCGTGATCGTCGCGTCGAATACCGGCCGCTGCGACGCGTCCGCCATCTTGCTGCCAGGGCTATTGCCGGGGGTCATGCGGTGATTATAACGCCGTCATGGATCAACGGAACAGGCCCCCTCGCGCCGCGGCGCCGGCAAAACGCATCACGTTGACGGGACCTCGGCCGCGCGCTCGCAAGCCGGCCGAGATCCACGAGATCTTCCGCCGCTTCCAGGCTGCCAATCCCGAGCCCAAGGGCGAACTGGACCACACCAACGCCTTCACGCTGCTGGTCGCCGTCGTGCTCTCGGCGCAGGCCACCGATGCCGGCGTCAACAAGGCGACGCGGGCCCTCTTCGCCATCGCCGACACACCGGAGAAGATGCTGGCGCTGGGCGAGGAGACCGTGCGCGAGCACGTCAAGACGATCGGCCTCTTCCGCACCAAGGCGAAGAACGTGATCGCGCTCTGCGAGCGGCTGATCGCGGAGTTCGGCGGCGAGGTGCCGGCGACGCGCGAGGCTCTGGAGAGCCTGCCCGGCGTCGGCCGCAAGACCGCCAATGTCGTGCTCAACATCGCCTTCGGCGAGATCACGCACGCGGTCGACACCCATGTCTTCCGCATCGCCAACCGCCTGCGCATCGCGCCGGGCAGGAACGTGCTGCAGGTCGAGCTCGGGCTGGAGAAGGCCGTGCCGCCCGAATTCGGCCGGCACGCCCATCACTGGCTGATCCTGCACGGGCGCTATACCTGCAAGGCGCTGCGCCCCGAATGCCTGCGCTGCATCCAGAACGACCTCTGCGATTCCGCCGACAAGCGCATCGCCTGAATCTGCGAAGGATCCGCCGGACGGCGGCTTGGAATCGGTTCGGAAATGCAGCCCTTATCCTGAGGAGCAGCCAAAGGCTGCGTCTCGAAGGATGCTCCAGATAGTTCCGGAGCTTCCTCGACCATCCTTCGAGACGCCGCGTTCCGCGGCTCCTCAGGATGAGGGCTCGGAGAATGTTTTCGAACAGGCGCTCAGTAGCCCCGCGCCGGATCGACCACGTTGAGCAGCGGCTCGCCCGCCTCCAGACGGCCGATCTGCTGGGCGACGGCGGTGGCGATCGCCTCGGGCTCCGACATCGCCGAGTTATGCGGCGTCACCGTCACGCCCGGATGGCTCCAGAGCCGGGAATCCGCCGGCAGCGGCTCGGTCTCGAAGACGTCGAGCGTCGCCCCCTTGAGCGTGCCGGCATCGAGCGCGGCGAGGATATCGTCCGCGACCTGCAGGCCTCCGCGCCCGGCATTGATCAGGAACGGCCCGCCAAGGCGCCCGCCCTGCGCGAGGCCGGAGAGCATCTCGGCATTGATGATGCCGCGCGTGTCCGGGGTCAGCGGCAGCAGGCTGACGAGGATGTCGGTCCGGCCGAGGAAGGCCTTCATGCCGTCCTCGCCGGAGAAGGTCTGCAAGCCCTCGATGGTCTTGGGCGAACGGCTCCAGCCGGCGACGTCGAAGCCCATGACCGCGAGCTTGCGGGCGGCATCCTGGCCGAGCTCGCCCAGCCCCATGATACCGACACGGACCGAGCGGGCGGCCGGCTGGTTGCGGTCGTCGTCCCAGAGCTTTTCGCGCTGCTGGCTATCATAGCGGCGCTGCTGACGCAGATAGCTCAGGCAATGCAGGACGATGTACTCGCTCATCCGCGTCGTCAGGTCGGGATCGACGATGCGCGCGATCGGCGCGGCCGGCAGCTTGTCGTCGGCGAAGAGGAAATCGACGCCGGCGCCCAACGAGAAGATCGCTGCGAGATTGGGCAGGCCGGTCAGGCTGCCGGGCGGGTGCTTCCAGCTCGCGACATAATGGACGGCGCGACGGTCGAAGGGCTCGCCGAGGACGACGATCGGCATATCCGGCAGCAGCGCCTGGAAGCGCGCGCGCCAATCCTCGACATGCCAGCCCGTCATGGCCAGAAGCAGACTCATCCCGTAACCCTCTCCGTCAACCGTTCCGCGACCAGCGGGCCGCGCGCCGCACCCTCTCCGATCCGGTAGGCCTTGCGCAAGCGCTCGCTCGCCGCAGCGTGACCGGCCTCGTCGCGGGCATGGACGATGCCGAGCGGCCGGTCGGCCCCGACCGCATCGCCGATCCCCGCCAGCGCGACGATGCCGACGGCATGGTCGATCGGGTCCTGCGGGCGCACGCGGCCGCCGCCGAGCGCAACGACCGCGAGTCCGACGGCGCGGGTATCGACGGAGGCGACCGTGCCGGCCGTCTCGGGATAGACCGGTTTCACGACCGGCGCGGCGGCGAGATGCTTCTGCGGCGCTTCCAGCAGGTCGGCCGGGCCGCCGAGCGCCACGATCATGCGGGCGAAGCGCTCGGCCGCCGCGCCCGAGGCGAAGGCCTGCTCGATCTTGGCGCGGGCGGCGTCGAGGTCCGGGGCGAGCTTGCCGAGCAGCAGCATCTCGGCGGCGAGCGCCACCGTGACCTCGTGGAAGCGCGGCTCACGGCGCCGGCCGGTCAGGTGATCGAGCGCATAGGCGACCTCGAGCGCATTGCCGGCGGCCGATGCGAGCGGCTCGCTCATGTCGGTGAGCAGGGCGGTCGTCGGCATGCCCGCACCGTTAGCGACGCCGACCAGCGCCTGCGCCAAAGCCTGCGCCTTGCCGTAATCCGGCAGGAAAGCGCCGGAGCCGAACTTCACGTCCATGGCGAGGCCGTGCAAGCCGGCGGCGAGCTTCTTCGACAGGATCGAGGCGGTGATCAGCGGCAGCGATTCCACCGTCGCGGTGACGTCGCGGATGGCATAGAGGCGCTTGTCGGCCGGGGCGAGATCGGCGGTCTGGCCGATGATGGCGCAGCCGGCCTCGCGCACCACCTTGCGGAAGAGCTCGATGCCGGGCTGGGTGACATAGCCCGGCACCGCGTCGAGCTTGTCGAGCGTGCCGCCGGTATGGCCGAGGCCGCGCCCCGAGATCATCGGGACATGGCCGCCGCAGGCCGCGACCGCCGCCGCCAGGGGCAGGCTGACCGTATCGCCGACGCCGCCAGTCGAATGCTTGTCGAGGGCGGGACCGGGCAGGTCGTCCCAGCGCAGCACCGTGCCGGAATCGCGCATGGCGAGCGTCAGCGCCACGCGCTCGCGCTCGTTCATGCCGTTGAAATAGACCGCCATCGCGAAAGCCGCGGCCTGGCCCTCGCTGACCGTGCCGTCCGGCAGGCCGGCGATGAGCTGGCGGATATCGGCCTCGGACAGTTCCGCACCGTCGCGCTTGGCGGCGATGATCTCCTGGGTCAGGCGCATCAATAGCTCCCACGCGGCGCGGCATCGGGCGTAGCGCCATCGACAGCCTCGACCAGCGCGCCGTAAAGACCGCTGGCACCGAAGCGGAAACTCGTGGGCGTCGCCCAATCCTCCCCCATGATCGCGTCGGCAAGATCGAGATAGCGCCGGGCATCGGCCAGCGTCCTGATGCCGCCCGACGGCTTCAGCCCGATGGGGCGCCCCGCCTCCGCGATGACGTTCAGCATCACGCGGGCGGCGGGGATGCTGGCCGCATTCGTGGTCTTGCCGGTCGAGGTCTTGATGAAATCTGCACCGGAGGCGATGGCGAGCTCGGCCGTCGTCCTGACCTTGTCGAGATTGGGATATTCGCCGGTTTCCAGGATCACCTTCAGCCGTCGCTCTTCGCAGAGCATCTTGACGTTGCGCACCATGGCCGCCGCCGCCGTGGTCTGGCCGGCGAGAACGGCCCGCCAGGGCAGGACGAGATCGATCTCGTCGGCGCCGGCCGCGAGCGCCTCCTCCGTCTCCCGCATCGCCGGAGCGATCGGCGTGTCGCCGTCGGGAAAATTGACCACCGTCGCGATGCGGACCGGGCCGTCACCGAGCTCGGCCCGGGCCGTCGCGACGAAACGCGGCCACAGGCACACGGCGGCGACGGGAACGGGGCCGGAGACGGCGCGGCGGCAGAGATCGCGGGCGCCCTCCGCCGTGGCATCGTCGGCGAGATCGGTAAGGTCGAGCAGGGCGAGCGCGCGCCGCGCGAGGTCGGTATCGGACATGGCTTACAACTCCGACAGGAAGGTGCGCAGCAGGCGCCTGAGCGCGCGCGAGGCCATGCCGGCCACGTCGCGCGTCTCCGCATGGTGCGGGGCGCCGCCATGCAGGCCGGCGCCCATATTGGTGACGATGGAGAGGCCGGCGACGCGGATATCGTAACGCCGCGCCAGGATCACTTCCGGCACGGTCGACATCCCGACGAGATCCGCGCCCAGCATCTTCGCCATGCGGATTTCGGCGGGGGTTTCGAAGCTTGGCCCGGTGAACCACATATAGACGCCTTCGCCCAACGGCACGCCGGCATTCGCTGCGGCTCGCTTCAGCCGCCCGCGCAGCAGCGGGTCGTAGGCATCGACCATCGGCACGAAGCGGCCATCACCCCGGTCGCCGATCAGCGGATTGGGGCCGTTCAGATTGATATGGTCGGTGATCAGGGCGAGGCTGCCCGGCCCCATCTCCGCCGACAGCGACCCCGCCGCATTGGTCAGGATCAGCGGCGGCGAACCGAAGGCTGCGAGCAAGCCGAGCGGCACGCGCATCACCGCCGAATCGCCGCCCTCGTAGTAATGGGCGCGCCCCTGGTAGATCAGCACCTTGCGGCCGAAGAGCGTGCCGTAGCAGAGCTGGCGGGCATGGCCGGAGACCTCGCCCCGTGGGAAACCGGGGATATCGGCATATGGAATATGGATCGCGTCCTGCACGTCCTCCACGATCGCGCCGAGCCCGGTGCCGAGAACCAGCGCGCATTCGATCGGGCCGTCGACTCCCTTGTCGATCAGTGCCGATGCCGCTCGGTCGAAGGCCGGATCGGCCACCATCGCACGCTCCTTTCCGGCCGCAGCAGCAGCCTCAAATCACCGCGGCAAATTGGCCGGTCCGAAGGAGGCTGGCAACAGCTCCTCCAGCGTGAAGCGCGCGCGGATGCCCTCAGGACCGGCTATCGCGATCGGCGTCTCCGGCGCCGCGAATTCGCGGATGCGCTGGCGGCAGGCGCCGCAGGGCGTGACCAGCTCGGCACCCTCGCCGAAGACGAGCACTGCGCGGATCGCTCGGCCGCCGGCCGCGATCATCGCGGCGATCGCTCCGGCCTCGGCACAGGAGCCGACGGGATAGGCGGCGTTCTCGACATTGCAGCCGGCATGGACCGCGCCGTCATCGGCCAGCAGCGCGGCCCCGACCTTGAAGCGCGAATAGGGCGCGTAGGCGCGCGGCTGGATGGCGGCAGCGGCGGCGAACAGGGCCTCGAAATCGGGTTCGGCCGACAATTCAGCGTTCCTTGACATAGGGCAGGCCGGAGGCCCTGGGCGGCGTCGCCTTGCCGATGAAGCCGGCGAGCAGGACGATGGTCATCAGATAGGGCAAGGCCTGGATCGCTTCCACCGGCACGAGGCCGATGCCGGGCAATGTCACGCCCTGAAGCCGGATCGCGACGGCGTCGAGCAGGCCGAAGAGCAGGCAGGCGCCGAGCGCAGGCCAGGGCCGCCAATTGGCGAAGATCACGGCGGCGAGCGCGATGAAACCGCGCCCCGCCGTCATATGCGGCAGGAAGCCGGCGGATTGCGCGACGGCGAGATAGGTGCCGCCGATGCCGCAGAGCAGGCCGCAGATCGCGACGGCGCCGTAGCGCAGGCCGGCGACCGAGATGCCGGCCGTGTCGACCGCCGCCGGGTTCTCGCCGACCGCGCGGATGCGCAGGCCGAAGCGGGTGCGCTTCAGGACGAAAGCGGTGACGATGACGCAGAGCAGCGCGAGATAAGCCGGCGCGCCATGGCCGGAGACGACCTCGTCATAGATCAGGCCGAGCCCGGGGACGTTCTCGTGGGCCCAGCGGGCGAAGGGCAGGGTGATCTCGCCAAAGCGGGCCGGGCCTTCGAGCGAGGGCGTGCGCCCGCCCTGCCCGTACCAGGCATTGCCGAGGATGACGGTCAGCCCCGCCGCCAGCATGTTGATGGCGACGCCGGAGACGATCTGGTTGCCGCGCCAGGTGATGGCGGCGAAGCCATGGACCAACGCCAGCGCCAAGGCGGCAAGGATGCCGGTGCCGAGCCCGATCCAGGCCGAGCCGGTGACGAAGGCCGCGACCGCCGAGGCGAAGGCGGCGATCAGCATCTTGCCCTCGAGGCCGATATCGACGACGCCGGCCCGCTCCGACCACAAGCCCGCCATCGCCGCGCAGATCAGCGGGATCGACAGGCGGATGGTCGAATCGAGAATGACGGCGACGAGCTGGAGCAGATCCATCAGGCCGCTCCTGGGATAAAGCGAGGACCCTCGCCCATCATTCCGGGGCAGGCCGAAGGCCTGAGCCCGGAACCCATGAACTCGGGGCTGAATCGCTCGGACTGATCGGCACCCGCCGCGCCTCTTTCGGAAAGTTCCGGCGGATATGGATTCCGGGCTCTTCGCTGCGCGAAGCCCCGGAATGCCGGCGAGTGTCCGAGTTTGATCATCAACCCGCTCCCCAGCGGCCAATGACGCCCGCGACAAGCCGGCGGAACAGCCCGTCCAGCGCCCCGGCGAAGAGCACGAGCACGCCGCCGATGACCACGACCATGTCGCGGGTGATGGCCGGCTTGTCGAAGGAGAGCTCGGCGCCGCCCTGATAGAGCACGCCGAAGAGCAGGGCGGCGAGGCCGACACCGGCCGGGTGGCCGCGGCCCATCAGGGCGACGGCGATGCCGACGAAGCCGTAGCCGGCGGTGAAATCGAGCACAAGCCGATGCTGGACGCCAAGCGCCTCGTTGACCGCGAGCCCGCCGGCGAGCGCGCCCGAGATCGCCATCGCGATCATGGTGACGGCGGCAGGCGAGATGCCGGCATAGGCGGCGGCACGCGGATTGGCGCCGACCGTGCGGATCGCATAGCCCAGTCGCGTGCGCCAGATCAGCAGCCAGACCGCGGCGAGCGCCATCAGAGCCAGCAGGAAGGCGGTATTGAGCGGGGTCGACGGCAGATCGATGCCAAGGGGCGCCAGCCATTGATGCATCGGCGTCAGCACGGCCTGCGCCGGAAAATCCGGCGTTTCCGGCTGCATGGAGCCGGGCTTTCCGATGATCTCGCGCAGCAGGTAGACGATCAGGGTCGCCGCGACGAAATTCAGCATGATCGTGGTGATCACGACATGGCTGCCGCGCTTTGCCTGGAGCCAGCCGGGAATGAAGGCCCAGAGCGCGCCGCCCGCCGCCGCCCCGAGGATCGCGAAGGGTGCGGCGAGGAAGCCGGGCAGCATGGACAACGCGAGGCAGACAATCGCCATGGCGATGCCGGCGACCGTCGCCTGCCCTTCGCCGCCGATATTGAACAGGCCGGCATGGAAGGCGACGGCGACCGCGAGCCCGGTGAAGATGAAATTCGTGGCGTAGTACAGCGTGAAGCCGATGCCTTCGGCGCTGCCGAGCGCGCCGCGCAAGAGCAGCGCCGTCGCCTCCAGCGGGTTCTCGCCGATGCCGACGACGACGAGCCCGGCGACGAGCAGGGCCGCGATCACCGAAACCAGCGGCACCAGCGCGACATCGGCCCAATGCGGGAGTTCGACGGGGGCGGCGCTCATAGGAGAGGCTCCGTCATGCTCGCCCTTGTGGCGAGCATCCACGTCTTGGACACCGCACTCGACCAGCGAAGACGTGGATGGTCGGGACAAGCCCGACCATGACGGGAAGCGGGTTGCCGAAAGCCCCGCATCACGCGGCCTCGTCCGTCACGCCGGCCATGAGCAGGCCGAGATCGCGCTCGTCGGCCGCCTCGGCGGCGCGCTCGCCGGTGATCCGGCCGCCGCACATCGCGATGATCCGGTCGGAGAGCGCCATCACCTCCTCGAGCTCGACCGAGACGAGCAGGATCGCGACGCCTTGATCGCGCAAAGCCACCAGCCGGCGATGGATGAACTCGATCGCGCCGATATCGACACCACGCGTCGGCTGGCCGACGAGCAGGACTTTTGGCCCCCGCTCGATCTCGCGGGAAAGTACGATCTTCTGCTGGTTGCCGCCCGAGAATTTAGCCGTCTTGAGCGCCGGATCGGGCGGGCGTACGTCATAGGCCGCGAAAGCCTTGCGAGCGTAGGCTTCGATACGCTTGGGCGAGAGCAGCGGGCCGGAGCCGAAGGCGGGATCGTGCTGATAGCCGAGGATGGCGTTCTCGGCGGCGGAGAAAGCCGTGACGAGGCCGCGGCGGTGGCGGTCCTCCGGAATATGCATCACGCCCAATTCGCGCAATCGCGCCGGATGGCGGTCGGCGGAAGCCAATATTCGCCCGCCCAGCCGGATCACGCCGCGGCTTGGCTGGATCAGGCCCGCCAGCACCTCCAGCAACTCGCTCTGGCCATTGCCGGCGACACCGGCGATGCCGACGATCTCGCCTTCATGGAGCGTGAGATCGACGTCCTTCAGGGTCTCGGTGCCGCGCCCGTCGCGGCAGGCGAGGCCGACCGCCTCCAGCACCGGCGCGCCGCGCTCGCGCGGCTCTTTCTCGATGCGCAGCAGCACGCGCCGGCCGACCATCGCCTCGGCCAATGCCGGCGGCGAGGTTTCGGCGGTCGCGACATGGGCGACCATCTCGCCGCGGCGCATCACCGAGACGCGGTCGGTCACGTCCATGATCTCGCGCAGCTTATGGGTGATCAGGATCACCGTCTTGCCCTGCGCCTTCAGCGCCCGGAGCAGGGCGAAGAGCTGGTCGGCCTCGGCCGGGGTCAACACCGCCGTCGGCTCGTCGAGGATCAGGATCTCGGCGCCGCGATAGAGCGCCTTCAGGATCTCGACACGCTGCTGCAGACCGACGGAGAGTTCGCCGACGATGGCGTCGGGATCGATGGCGAGGCCGTAATCCTGCGAAAGCCTGGCGAGCGCGGCGCGTGCCTTGCCGATGCCGCCTTTCAGGACAGCTCCGCCCTCGGCGCCGAGCACGACGTTCTCGACGACGCTCAACGTCTCCACCAGCATGAAATGCTGGTGGACCATGCCGATCCCGGCCGCGATCGCATCGGCCGGGGAGCGGATGCGGCGTGATTCACCGGCAATCGTGATCTCGCCGGCATCGGCCTCGTAGAAGCCGTAGAGGATCGACATCAGCGTCGACTTGCCGGCGCCGTTCTCGCCGACGATGCCATGGATCGAGCCAGCCGCGACCGAGAGGGACACGTCCCTGTTGGCGGCGACCGGGCCGAAGCGCTTGGAGATGCCGATAAGCTCGATAGCGGGCGCGGAACTCAAGGGAGCCGCCCGTGCCTCACATCGTGCATTTCTGATCCGACATGTAGTCGTGGACCTTGACCGTGCCGGCGATGATGTCGGCCTTGGCCTTGTCGGCTGCCGACTTCATCTCCGGCGTGATCAGGGCCTTGTTGTTGTCGTCCAGCGCCCAGTCGATGCCCTCTTCCTTCAGGCCGAGCACGGAGACGCCCGGCTTCCAGGTGCCGTCCTGTGCCGCCTTGAAGGAATTATAGGCGGCGATGTCGACGCGCTTGAGCATCGAGGTCAGCACCTTGCCGGGATGCAGCGCGTTCTGGTTGGAATCGACGCCGATGCCGAGCTTGCCGGCATCCGCCACGGCGCGCAGCACGCCGATGCCGGTGCCGCCGGCGGCGTGATAGACCACGTCGGCACCGCGATCGATCTGCGACTTGGCGAGCTCTCCGCCCTTGACGGGGTCGTTCCAGGCCGCCGGCGTCGAGCCGGTCATGTTCTGGAAGATCTCGGCATCGGCCTTGCCGGCCTTGACGCCCTGGACATAGCCGCAGGCGAATTTCCGGATCAGCGGGATATCCATGCCGCCGACGAAGCCGACCTTGCCGGATTTCGAGGCCATCGCCGCGAGCAGGCCGACGAGATAGGAGCCCTCATGCTCCTTGAAGACGACCGACTGGACGTTCGGCAGTTCGACGACCATGTCGATGATCGTGAACTTCAGGTTCGGGAACTCGGCCGCGACCTTCTTGAGGGCGGTGGCCTGCGAGAAGCCGACGGCGATGATCGGCGAGTGGCCGTCGCGGGCGAAGCGGCGGAGCGCCTGCTCGATCTGGGCGTCGTTGGTCGGCTCGAAATCGCGGAAATCGACATTGGTTTCCTTCTTGAACTTCTCGGCGCCGATGAAGACGCCCTCGTTGAAGGATTTGTCGAATTTGCCGCCCTTATCGTAGACGATCGCCGGCTTGATCGGCTGCGATTGCGCCCATGCCGCCACAGCCGAAAGCGCCACGCCGGCGAGCGCCGCCGCGAAAGAACCCAAACGCATCGCACGATCCCCTGTCATAGCCGGGCGCCGTTGTCCGGCCCTCGATCCCGGCACGATGACATGGCCCGAGCGCGCGGCCAAGCTGGCGAAAGGTCATGCTCGTCGGGAGATCGGATCGGACCGGGATGGCGATTGCCGAATGCCGGCCGGCGGCCTTAGGCTGCCGGCCATGATGCTGAACGACGACGAGATCGAGCGCTATGCGCGCCACATCGTCCTGCCGGAGATCGGCGGGCCGGGCCAGCAGCGGCTTAAGAACGCGCGCGTGCTGGTCGTCGGCGCGGGCGGGCTCGGCGCGCCACTGCTCCAGTACCTGGCCGCCGCCGGCGTCGGGAAGATCGGCATCGTCGACGACGACATCGTCTCGCTCTCGAACCTGCAGCGCCAGACCATCTTCACCACCGAGGATATCGGCGCGCACAAGGCGGTCGCCGCCGCGCGCTTCGTGCGCAACCTCAATCCGAACGTCGTGGTCGAGGAGCATGTCACGCGCATCGACCCGCATAATGCCCGCGCGATGATCGCCTTCTACGACGTCGTCGCCGAAGGCTCCGACAATTTCGCGACGCGCTATGCCGTGACCGATGCCTGCTTCCACGAGCGCAAGCCGGTGGTGATGGGCGCGCTCGGCCGCTTCGACGGCTCGCTCACCACGATCCGCGCCCACGAGGCGGGTCCGGACGGCAAGCCGAACCCGACCTGGCGCTGCCTCTTCCCGGAGGCGCCGCCGCCCGGCGCGATCCCGACCTGCGCGGAGGCCGGCGTGCTCGGCGCCCTGCCCGGCGTGATCGGCTCGCTGATGGCGCTGGAGGTGGTGCGCGCCGTCACCGGCTTCGGCGAGCCGCTCGTCGGCAAGCTGCTGCTGGTCGATTCGCTGACGATGCGCTTCGAGACGCTGCGCTATGGCTGGGACAAGACCAATCCGCTCAACGGCACGGGCGCGACCGAAGGCCGATCTTAACCCGCATGTGCTAGCTGATCCCTGTCGAGGACGGGGAAAGGGACAGCATGCAGGCCGGCGACACGATCGGGACAGGGGTTTCGACGCGAGCGAGCTGGCTTCCCAACTTGCCCCTCGCCCTGCTCGGCATCGCCGTCCTCGCCTGCGCGCTCCTGTTGACGCTGCCCCTGACATTGCCACTCGGGCCGATGTACTGGGACCTCGTCCTCTATCTCGACGCCGCCAACCGCATCGGCGAAGGGCAGGTCCCGCTGATCGACTTCATCGCGCCGGTCGGCCCGCTCGGCTACTGGCTCTTCGCCGGGCTCGACACGCTGTTCCCGCGCGCCCACCCGCTGCTCACGGCGCAATGGTGCCTGTTCGCGGTGACAGCCCCGGCCATGGCCGTGATCCTGCACGCCATCGGCAAGCAGTCGCGCGCCAGGGCATTGGCGCTGCTCCTGCCCTATCTCGCCTTCCAGATCCTGCCGATCAATGTCGAGCATTATTCCTTCTTCCCCGGCACGGACGGGTTCGGCATCTATAACCGGCATGTCAGCATCGTGCTCTACGTGCTGGTCTGCGGCCTCGTCTTCCTGCGCGGCCCCGCACTCGGCGCCGTCATCGGCTGGACGCTGACCGCGCTGTTCCTGATCAAGATCACCGGCTTCCTCGCCGGCGGCATCGTCACGGCCTTCGCGCTCGCCGCAGGGCGGATCGGCTGGCGCCAGAGTCTCCTGATCGCGGCAGCGGCCGGGCTTGGGCTGATCGGACTGGAACTCACCACAGGTCTCGTCAGCTCCTATCTCGACAGCATCCTCGCGCTGATCGCGATCAATGCCGGCGGCATCCTGCCCCGCTTCGTCCAGGCCACCTCGCTGCATCTAGACATCGTCGGCGCCGGGGCGGCGCTCGGGCTCGCGCTGCTCTGGCTGGACCGCCACGACATCGCGGAGGCTACCCTTGCGCTACGCGGACAGCCGTCGGCGACCGGCTTCGTCCGACTGCTCGACCGCGACGTCGCCTGGCTCGCCGTCGTCCTCGCCGCCGGGCTGTTCTTCGAGACGCAGAACACCGGCGGGCAGGCCTTCATCTTCATCTGGCCGGTGCTGCTTATGATCCTGTCACGCTGGCTCGGCAGCGGCCGGCGCGGTGCGCTGGTCGTCTGCTGCCTCGTCGCGGCCACCGCGATCCCGCCGGCCGAAACCGTGCTTCAGCGCGGCGCGCGCGCCCTGATGGCGCAGGCGGGCTATGCCGCCCTGCCGAACCAGCATCTCGGCCGGCTCGGCCAGGTCTCGCAGCATGCCGACGTCATGAACCGCGCGGAGGCGATGCTCGACATCTACGCGGCCCATCCCGCGACCTTCCGGGAGTTCACCGCCCGCGAGATGCTGCCGTCGCCGCAGCTCTATTCGGAACTCGACTTCCAGGCGTCGTGGCTGATGGCGGTCGACGAGGGCGTCTCGGCAATTCTGGCGCATGAGCAGGCGAGCGGGCGTCGCTTCGAGACGATCATGAGCCTCAATTTCGTCAACCCGTTCCCCGCCGTGATGGGCCGCAGCGCGCCGCGCGGCATCGCCATCGGTGCCGATCCGTTCCGGGCCGTGCCGAAACCGGACGACACCGAGATCACGCTCGCCCGCGAGGCCGACCTCGTGCTCTATCCGCTCTGCCCGGTCACGGTGGCGAACGAAGCCCTGCGCCGGATCTACGCGCCGGTCCTGACGGGCCGGCGGGAGATCGCGCTCGGGCGCTGCTGGAAGGGCTATGTGAAAGCGGGTTAGCGTCCGCGCTTCGCCTCGATCACGTCGAAGAGCTGCGCCGCGAGGTCCGGGCCGCCGAGCTTCTTGATCGCGCGCACGCCGGTCGGCGCGGTGACGTTGATCTCGGTGAGCTTGCCGTGGATCACATCGATACCGACCAGCAGCAGGCCGCGCTCGCGCAGGGTCGGGCCGATCGCCTCGCAGATCGCAAGCTCCTGCTTCGACAGGTCGGTCGGGCGCGCCGCGCCGCCACGGACCATGTTGGCGCGCAGATCGCCGACCGCCGGGACACGGTTCACGGCGCCGGCCGCCTTGCCGTCGATCAGGATGATGCGCTTGTCGCCCTCGGTGACCTCCTTGATGAAACCCTGCACAACCCAGGGCTCGCGGAAGAGGTTGCTGAACAGGTCGAAGAGCGAGCCGAAATTCGGGTCGGTCCTGCTGGTCTTGAACACGGTCGCGCCGCCATGGCCATAGAGCGGCTTCATGACGATCTCGCCATGCTCGTCGCGGAAGGCCTCGATCTCCGCCCTGTCGCGGGTGATCAATGTCGGCGGCATCAGCTCCGGGAAATGGGTGACGAGGATTTTTTCGGGCGCGTTGCGCACGGAGGTCGGATCGTTGACCACGAGCGTCTTCGGGTGGATGCGCTCCAGCATGTGCGTCGTGGTGACATAGGCCATGTCGAAGGGCGGGTCCTGCCGCAGCAGCACGACATCAAGCTCGGAGAGATCGACCTTCTCCTCGGCGCCGGCGGTGAAATAGTCGCCCTCGACATCGCGCACCTTCACCGGACGCATCGGCGCAGTGACCTTGCCGTCGCGCATCGAAAGCTTGTCTGGCGTGTAGGTGTAGAGCGTGTGGCCGCGCGCCTGCGCCTCCAGCATCAGCGCGAAGCCGGTATCCCCGGCGATCCGGATGCGCTCGATCGGGTCCATCTGGATGGCGACGTTGAGGCTCATGACAGGCTTCCTGTTGCAGGCCGTTCTTATCGGGCCGCGGGCGGGGTTCCTGCAAGTGGGGCGCATCGACCACGTCGCCTTCTGACGTAATCGTCAGAAGGCGAAAAACGTGATCGATTCTAAAAACTTGGAGCATTGTTTCAGCAAAAACCGGTGCCCACTTTTTGCACAATGCTCTTGCATCAAAGGACAAGCGCGAAGGCGGCAGGCACATGGCGCGGCCGGTGCCAGGGTGCCAGGAAGACCGCGTCGGCGCGCAAATGATGGCTCGCGGCCCAGGGATTGCGCGAGAGCCAGTGCCTGATACGCCGCTCGACGAGGCGCTGCTTTTCCGGGGTGATCGCGATCATGGCGTCGTCGAGCCGGCCGCGCGCCTTGACCTCGACGAAGGCGATGGTGCGGCCGCGCTTCATCACGAGATCGATCTCGCCGCCCTTGCCGCCGAAACGCCGCTCCAGCAGGCGATAGCCCTTCGCCGTCAGCCAGAGGATGGCCAGCCATTCGGCGCGGCGCCCGGTCAGGCCGGAGCGGCGCGCCTTTCGGCTGCGCCCGCGCGGATCGGCGCCGGCCCTGCTCACGGATCGTCGCGGGTGAGTTCGAGCGCGCGCGCATAGACCTTGCGGCGCGGTTGGCCGGTTTCGGCCGCGACCTGCGCCACGGCCTCCTTCAGCGAGACCCTGGCCATGGCCGTGCGCAGGCGCTCGTCGATCGCCTCGTCGCTGGTGACGAGATCGGCGGCGCCGGGCGGGCCGATGATCACGACGATCTCGCCGCGCGCCTCTTCCTCGCCATCGTAATAGGCGGCGAGCTCGGGAAGCGTGCCGCGCCGAACCGTTTCGTAGAACTTGGTGAGCTCGCGCGCGACGGCGCCGAGCCGCGCGCCGAGCACGGCGGCGGCATCAGCCAGCATCTCGGCGAGGCGGCGGGGCGATTCGAAGAAGACCAGCGTGCCAGGTATGGCGGCGAGCTCGGTCAGGCGCGTGCGGCGCCCGCCCGATTTCGGCGGCAGGAAGCCTTCGAAGAAGAAGCGGTCGGTCGGCAGGCCGGCGAGCACCAAAGCCGCCAGCACGGCTGAGGGCCCGGGAATGCCGGTGACCGGCAGGCCCTCGGCCACCAGTTCGGCGACGAGCTTGTAGCCGGGATCGGAGACGAGCGGCGTGCCGGCATCGGAGATCAGGGCGAGCTTGCCGCCCTCGCGCAGCTTCGCCAGCACCTTCGGGCGCATCTGCGCGGCGTTGTGCTCGTGATAAGGCAGGAGCGGCGTCGATATCCCGTAATGCGCCAGCAGCGTCTTCGAGGTGCGGGTGTCCTCGGCCAGGATCGCGTCGGCAGCGGCGAGCGTCGCCAGCGCCCGAAAGGAGATGTCGCGGAGATTGCCGATCGGTGTCGCGACGATATGAAGGCCGGGCGCCAGCGGCTCGGCCTCGGCCTTCAGGCCGAAGGCGGTATAGCTGGGAGAACGGGCGGCGGCATCGGTCGACATCCGGTCACGCTGCCACAGCCGCACGGCCCGCGCCATGGCGTGGCGCGTTCGCGATCCTGCAACCCATAGTTAACAACTTGAAAATAGGCTTCCGGACTGGCACGAGAGGTCCGGGGGCACAACAGTTCCACAGGACCCATCGCCGGGCAGCGTCTCGCCGGCCCGGTCACGACTGGAGATCGCCCGTGTTTGTTCATCGGCACCTCGCACCGATCCTGCGGTTCAAGGCACGGGCCTTCGCCGTGATGCTGCCGCTCGCGCTCGCCGCCTGCGGCGGCGGCACCTCCGGGGTACCGGGCTTCGATTCGGGCGCGCCGTCTGCCGGCGGCGCCGCGCCGACCGGCCAGACCATCGGCACCGGCAAGGTCAGAGTCGGCATCATCCTGCCGCTGACGGCCGAGGGACAGGGCGCCGTCGTCGGCAATTCCCTGAAGAACGCCGCCGAGATGGCGCTGGCCGAGTTTCCGAACGCCGACCTGACCCTGCTGGTCAAGGACGATCGCGGCACGCCGGATGGCGCCCGCGCCGCCGCGCAGGAAGCCCTGTCGGAAGGGGCCGAATTGATCGTCGGCCCGCTCTTCGCGCCCTCCGTCCAGGCGGCCGGCCAGGTGGCGCGCGGCGCGAACAGGCCGGTCATCGCCTTCTCCAGCGATTCCAATGTCGCCTCGCGCGGCATCTACCTGCTCTCCTTCCCGCCCGAGAACGACGTCAACCGCGTGATCGGCTATGCCTCTCAGCAGGGCCGCAAGTCCTTCGCCGCGCTGGTGCCGGACACCGCCTATGGCAAGGTCGTCGAGGCCGCCTTCCAGCAGGCCGTGGCCAATCGCGGCGCGCGCGTCGCGGCGATCGAGCGCTTCAGCTCCGATCCGGCCGCGATGAAGGCCGCGATCCAGCGCCTGATGCCCTCGCTCGCGCAAGCCGATGCGCTGTTCGTGCCCGCCGCCGCCGACACGATGCCGACGCTCGGCCAGCTCCTGCAGGAGGCCGGCTACAACCCGGCCAAGGTCAAGCCGCTCGGCACCGGCGTCTGGAACGATGCGGGGATCGCGCGCGTGCCGGCGATCCAGGGCGGCTGGTTCGCCTCGCCCGATACCGCCGGGTTCAACGCCTTCGCCGGGCGCTACCAGCAGCGCTTCAACAGCGCGCCGACCCGCACCGCGACGCTGGCCTATGACGCGGTCTCGCTGGCGGCGGCGCTGGCGCGCACGCAAGGGTCGCAGCGCTTCTCGGAAGCCGTGCTGACCAATGGCTCGGGCTTCGCCGGGGCTGACGGCGTCTTCCGCTTCCGCCCGGACGGGCAGGTCGAGCGCGGGCTCGCGGTGCTGGAACTGCGCAACGGGCAGATCGTCACGATCAACGCCGCGCCGCGCGATCTCGGTTCGCGGTCGCAATAGGCGAGCCGGAAGGGCACCGTCATTCTCGGGCGTAGCGCAGCGCAGACCCGAGAATCTCTTCCGGAAGGAGGCTTCAAAGCCTTCTTGTCATGAGATGCTCGGGTCAAGCCCAGCATGACGGCTGAGAGCGATCAGCTCAGCGGGGCGTATTTCACCACGCAGCCATAGGCCTTGGTGCTGGCTTCCGAGACCGGCTTGCCGGCCTTGAGCTCGGCCACGGCCTGGCGGACATAGCTCTTGGCGCCTTCGAGGCTCGATGCCGCCGATGTCGGCTTGTCGTCGATCGCGCCCATATAGGCGAGCGTGCCCCTGGGATCGATGATGTACATGTGCGGCGTGGTCTGGGCGCCATAGGCCCGCGCCATCTTGCTGTTCGGGTCGAGCAGGATGCCGGCCGGAGCGGCGTTGCGCTGGACCGTCAGTTCCTTGGCCTTGGCGGCATCGACATGGCCCTGCTCGCCCTGCGGCGAGGAGATCACCGAGAGCCAGACCACGCCCTCCTTCGCCATGTCCTTCTGCAGATTCTGCATGGTCGCGCTGTTATAGTGCTTCCGGACATAGGGGCAGTCATGGTTGGTCCATTCGAGGATCACCGTCTTGCCGGCGAACTCCGAGAGATTGCGCGTCTTGCCCTCGACATCGACCGCCTGGAAGGCGGGAGCGGGCGCGCCGACCTTGGCCGCGCCCTGCGCAAAACCGGCGGCCGGGAAGGCGAGACCGGCGAGGGTAAGGCCGGCGATGAAAGTCTGTCTGGTCAGGCTTTGCATGTCTGTCTCCCTGGGTTGATGTCGAAAACCTATGGCAGTGCCGCCGTCTTCGCGTTGCGACCGGCCGCGCGCTCAGCCGCGGCGATCAGCCCGTCCACGGTGAGGAGCTGCGGCAGTATCTCGGCCTGCGCCTCCTTGCGGGCGGGGTAGAACAGATAGAGCGGCACGCCGGCCCGACCCTGCTCGGCGAGCGCACTGGCGATGCGGCTGTCGCGATTGGTCCAGTCGGCCTTGAGATAGACGACGCCGAGCTTCGCAAAGGCGTCCTTCACCTCCTGCCGGGAGAGCGCGACGCGCTCGTTGGCGATGCAGGTGATGCACCAGGCCGCGGTGAAATTGACGAAGACCGGCTTGCCCTGCGCCTGCAGGGCCGCCACCCGCTCGGGCGACCAGGCCTCGATATCGCCGGCCCGCGCCTCGGTGGCCGCGCCGGGAACGGCATTCTGCACGGTGAACCAGCCGGCGCCGAGCACGACGAGAGACGCCAGCGCCGAGCCGAAGACGCGACGCCCGGGAGAGCCGCGCGTCACGCCGACGAGCCAGACGGCGAAGCCCGCCGCCAGCACCGCGACCAAGGCGGCGAGCACGCCTTGCGGGCCGCTCTGCACCGAGGCGACCCAGATCAGCCAGATCGCGGTCGCGAACATCGGGAAGGCGAAGGTCTGTTTCAGCACCAGCATCCAGCGGCCGGGCTTCGGCAGCAGGCGCAGCAGGCCCGGCGCGAAGGACAACGCGACCACCGGCAGGGCGAAGCCGAGCGCCAGAGCCATGAAGACGGAGAGAGCGACGACCGGGGCCTGAGTCACCGCATAGCCCATCGCCGCGCCCATGAACGGCGCCGTGCAGGGCGTCGCGACCACGACCGCGAGAACGCCGGTCATGAAGGCGCCGAGGCGCCCACCCCGGCTCGCAAGGCCATCGCCAAGACCCGCTACGGAGGCGCCGATCTCGAAAGCGCCGAGCAGGTTCAGACCGATCAGCACCATGACCACCGCGAGCGCGATGACGAGCGGCGGGGACTGGAGCTGGAAACCCCAGCCGACGCTGCTGCCCAGCGCCCCCAAGGCGATCACCGCGCCGGCCAATACCATGAAGGTGACCAGCACGCCGCCGAGGAAGAGCAGGCCCTGCTCGCGAACCTCGGAGCGACTGCGATGCGCGAGCTGCGCGAAGCCGAGCGCCTTGATGAACAGCACCGGCAGGACGCAAGGCATCAGGTTGAGGATCAAACCGCCCGCAAAGGCGAAGGCGAGCGCCGCCCAGAGCGTCAGGTCAGCGCCCTCGGACGGCATGGGAATGCGGACGACGGCCGGACGGGCCTCAGGCGCGGCTGCTCCACCGGCCGCGATCAGGGCCGGATCGGCATCGGCGAGGAGGGTCACGGCCCTCGGCGCACCCGCCTCCGTGAAGGTGAGCACGCCTGAGACTTCAGGCTTGGCCAGCTTGAAGGCGCTCGAACGGGTCAGCGTCAGGGCGGGGTTGTCGCCGGCGGCGAAGGGCTGGTCGGCCGCATGCTCGATCAGCGTGTCCGAGAGGGGAAAGAAGCGCAGATCGGCGGCACCGGCCGGCAGGCCCGGCAGGTCGAGCACGAGCTTGCCGGCGTCGTCGCGCAGCCTGCCTCGGAAGGCGGCCGGCTTCGGCAAGGTCGCGATGGCGGCGTCGATCCGCGCCTCGGCGACTTCGTCGACCGCGCTCGCGGCGGCGACGGGCAGGTCGAGCGTGAAGGAGCCTTCCTCGGGAATGCAGATCTTCTCGCAGACGAGCCAGGTCGCCTCGGCCTTCAGCGCAAAATTCTCGCCGGGCCTGGCATCGGCCGGCACGGTGATCTCGAGCGGCAGCAGGATCGTGCCTTCGAAGCCGAAATTGACGAGCGGCTCGACCCGGATCGCCTTGGGCGCCGGCCACTGGATATCGCCGGCGGCCGCGCCGGCCGGCAGGTCCCATTTGATCTGGGTCGGCTCGCCGGAATCGCCGGGGTTCAGCCAATAGGTATGCCAGTGCGGCGCCAGCTTCTGAACGAGCGCCACCTTGAACCGCTCGCCGGGCGCGACCGCGTCGCGGCTCGACACCAGGGTCGCGGTGACGCGCGGCGAGCTGACGGCGGCGGATTCCGCGGCAAGCGCGAGGCCGGGCGCGAACAACCCCAGCACCAGAACCGCTCCACGCAGGAAACGCTTGCCGAAAAATCGCCGCATGATGCCGTCGCAATCCCTGATCACCCCGACCCCATGCCTCAATCCGCCCTCACCCGCCAATGACAAGGCAGTGAGGCGGGGTCCCGGCTATTCTGGGCGATATGCCCGCTGGAGGCAGCGCGCCATGATGTCGCCGTCCCTCGCAGCCGGCGGGATGCCCGTCGCGATCGGGGTTGTCCCGACCCGCCGCATCTTCCTGTTCGAGCGTTCAAGGCGCGGATGCCAACCACAAGGACGAACATGCGGGCCGTCAGTCAAATCGCAGCGCCATCCGTAACGAGACCGGCGTCGAGCCATCGTCCAGATCCCTGCCGAAAGCGAAGCGAGACTAACGCCCATTGACAGCGCATAAAAATATTATTCTATGTAAGCTGCCTTTTTCAACATAGCATGGCGATTTATTCTTCAAAATTCGGATATGAAGAATAAATTTCTCCACAAAGTGAGATTGAGAGAATGGACGCCATCGACCGCAAGATTCTGACCGTGCTTCAGGCGGACGCGAATATCTCGATCGCGGAGCTCGCCGACCGCGTCGGGCTCTCGCAGACCCCGTGCTGGAAGCGCATCCAGAAGCTGGAACAGGCCGGCGTGATCCTGAAGCGGGTCGCCCTGGTCGCGCCCGAGAAGATCGGGCTCGGCCTCACCGTCTTCGTCCAGATCGAGACGGCCGACCATTCCGGCCCCTGGCTAGAGAAATTCGCCCAGATGGTCGCCGCCATGCCCGAGGTGATGGAGTTTTACCGGATGGCGGGCGATGTCGACTACATGCTGCGCGTCGTCGTCGCCGACATGGCCGCCTATGACGGCTTCTACAAGAAACTGATCGAGACGATCCCGCTCAAGAACGTGACTTCGCGCTTCGCGATGGAGCGGATCAAGGCGACGACGGCCTATAAGGTGCCCGATCTCCCCCGCAACTAAAGCCATACCCGTTGCGAGCCCTCATCCTGAGGAGCGCTCCGCAGGAGCGCGTCTCGAAGGATGAGGGCTGCGATTGAATTCCCACTGCGCTTCCCAGCGCGGCACGGCAGATGCTACGTAACGGGCCGTTCGCCATTCGCGCTGCCCGAGGAGCCGCCTTGTCCGCTTCCCGCTCCGTTCTCCTGATCATCGGCGGCGGCATCGCCGCCTACAAGATGCTGGAGGTGATCCGCCGCTTGAAGGATCGCGGCATCGCCTCGCGCTGCATCGTGACCAAGGCCGGCGAGCAGTTCGTTACGCCGCTCACCGTCTCGTCGCTGGCAGGCGAGCGCTGCTTCACCGACCTGTTTTCGCTAACCGACGAGGCCGATATCGGCCATATCCAGCTTTCGCGCTCGACCGATCTCGTCGTGGTCGCGCCTGCCACCGCCGACCTGATCGCCAAGATGGCGAACGGGCATGCCGACGACCTCGCCTCGACCGCCCTGCTTGCGACTGACAAGCGCGTGCTGATCGCGCCGGCGATGAATCCGCGCATGTGGCAGCATCCGGCGACGCGACGGAACATGGCGCAGCTCGAAAAGGAAGGCGTGCTCGTCGTCGGTCCCAATGTCGGGGCGATGGCCGAGCGCGGCGAGAGCGGGCCGGGCCGCATGGCCGAGCCGCCGGAAATCCTCGCCGCGATCGAACTGGCGCTCGCCGGCGAAAAGCCCAACGCTCAGCGCGCCATCGGCTTCCTCGGCCGGCTGCCGGGCGGCGACCATGCGACGGGCTCTCTCTCCGGCCGGCATGTCCTGATCACGTCGGGGCCGACGCATGAGCCGATCGACCCCGTGCGTTACATCGCCAACCGCTCCTCCGGGAAGCAGGGCCATGCCATCGCAGCGGCCGCAGCCGCAGCCGGTGCGCGCGTGACGCTGGTGAGCGGGCCGGTGAGCCTGCCAGATCCGGCCGGGGTCGAGACCATCCATGTCGAATCGGCCCGCGAGATGCTTTCCGCCGTCGAGACGGCGCTGCCGGCCGATATCGCGATCTTCGCCGCCGCCGTCGCCGACTGGCGCGTGGCCGATGCGGCCTCCGACAAGCTGAAGAAGGACGGCAAGGCGCTGCCGCCGCTCTCCCTGGTCGAAAACCCCGACATCCTCGCAACGATCGCGCATCGCAGGAGCGGGCGCCCGCCATTGGTCGTCGGCTTCGCGGCGGAGACGCAGAACGTGATCGACTATGCCCGCGCCAAGCTCGCGAAGAAGGGCTGCGACCTGATCGTCGCCAATGATGTCGGCGGCACCGGCGTGATGGGTGGCGACGCCAATACCGTGCATCTGGTGACCACGACGGGCGTCGAGACCTGGCCGACCCTGCCGAAGGGCGAGGTCGCGGCCCGGCTTGTCGCTCATATCGCCGGGCTGGCACCGGCCCGGCAGACGGATTGACGATGGCCACTGTCCTGTTGCAGCGCCTGCCGCATGGCGCCGACCTGCCCTTGCCGGCCTATGAGACGGAAGGCGCGGCCGGGCTCGACCTGCGCGCCGCTATCGCCAAGAGCGTGACGCTGGCGCCCGGAGAGCGCGTGCTCGTGCCGACCGGCCTCGCGATGCAACTGCCCGAGGGATTCGAGGGGCAGGTGCGGCCGCGCTCGGGATTGGCGCTGCGCC
The DNA here is from genome assembly GCF_011764485.1 of Bosea sp. ANAM02. Lineage (NCBI taxonomy): Bacteria > Pseudomonadati > Pseudomonadota > Alphaproteobacteria > Hyphomicrobiales > Alloboseaceae > Allobosea > Allobosea sp. ANAM02. The sequence goes on from NZ_AP022848.1 coordinate 183,075, forward strand.
ATGGCGTCACCGTCCTCAATGCGCCTGGCACGGTCGACAGCGACTATCGCGGCGAGGTCTCGGTTGTCCTGATCAACCATGGCAGCGAGACTTTCACGGTCACGCGCGGCGACCGCATCGCCCAACTCGTCGTCGCTCCTGTCGCCCATGCCCGGCTTTCGGAGGTCGGGACGCTCGGCGAAACCGCGCGCGGCGCCGGGGGCTACGGCTCGACCGGCGTCAGCGGTGGCGCCAACGCGGGAGGCCGGCCATGATCCTGCTCTCGCGCCGCAGCCTGCTCGCCATCGCCGCCGTGGTCGATATCGCGCTGCATGCAAGGCCGCAGCCGGTCGCGGCCAAGCTGCTGGCCGCACGCCATGCCCTGCCGCCGCGCCATCTCGAAACCCTGCTGCAGACGCTGGTGCGCGTCGGCATCCTCAAGGGGGTGCGCGGGCCGCGCGGCGGCTACGAGCTCGCGCGCGAGCGCCGCAAGATCACGGCCGGCGATATCGCGCGGGCCGCAATGCAGGAGGCGATCGAGGAGGGGCTTGGGCCCGAGCCGCAATCGCGACTCGTCGACGAGGTGATCGGGCCCGAGGTTGCGCAGGCCTCGGCGGCCTTCCTGGCCGCGCTCGACACGGTCACGGTCGAGGAACTGTGCCGGAGGGCGCAGGCTAAATCCGTCTTCGAGCTCGATGCGAAAGCTGATTTCACAATCTAATTATGTTATTTATTTCTTTTTATCGACAGTCTCTGTGAATTGATCTAGCGTCACGCCTGAACGGTCTCTCGTCCAGAGGAGTCATGTCATGGCCGAAGCACAGAAGACAAAGGCGCCCGGACGCGGACGCATCTACAACTCAATCACCGACACGATTGGCGACACCCCGCTGGTCAAGCTCAACCGGCTGCCGGCCGAGCGCGGCGTCAAGGCGACCATCCTCGCCAAGCTCGAGTTCTTCAACCCGATCTCGAGCGTGAAGGACCGGATCGGCGTCAACATGATCGATGCGCTGGAAGCCTCCGGCGCGCTCAAGCCCGGCGGCACGCTGATCGAGCCGACCTCGGGCAATACCGGCATCGCGCTGGCCTTCGTCGCGGCGGCGCGCGGCTATCGCCTGATCCTGGTCATGCCCGAGACGATGTCGCTGGAGCGGCGCAAGATGCTCGCCCTGCTCGGTGCCGAGCTGGTGCTGACGCCCGGCCCCGGCGGCATGCGCGGCGCCGTCGCCAAGGCCGAGGAGCTCAAGGCCGAGATCCCCGGCGCGATCATCCCGCAGCAGTTCGAGAACCCGCATAATCCCGAGATCCATCGCAAGACCACGGCGGAGGAGATCTGGAACGATACCAATGGCGCGGTCGACATCGTCATCTCCGGCGTCGGCACCGGCGGCACAATCACCGGCGTCGGCCAGGTGCTGAAGGCGCGCAAAGCGAGCGTGAAGATGGTCGCGGTCGAGCCGGAGGATTCCCCCGTCCTGTCCGGCGGCCAGGCCGGTCCGCACAAGATCCAGGGCATCGGCGCCGGCTTCGTACCGGGCATCCTCGATCGCGGAATCATCGACGAGGTCGTCACCGTAGGCAACCAGACGGCCTTCGAGACGGCCCGCGCGCTCGCCAGGAGCGAGGGCATCCCGGCCGGCATCTCGTCGGGTGCTGCCGTCGCGGCGGCGCTCGAAGTCGGCGCCAAGCCGGAGAATGCCGGCAAGACCATCGTGGTGATCATTCCCTCCTTCGCCGAGCGCTACATCTCCAGCGCCCTGTTCGAGGGTCTGTGACCGCAGCGGCCATCCAGATCGTCCGGCTGGCCGACAGCCTGCCGGACGATTTCGAGGCCTTGCGCCAGGAAGCGAGCGCGGAAAGCTACCGCTTCGTCGAGGGGCTGCGCGAGGAATGGCTCGCCGGCCATTATGGCGGAGCGGACGAGCGCTTCGTCACCTTCGCCGCCTTTCATGAGGGCGAGCTCGCCGGCATCGGCGCCTTGACGCCCGACCCTTACGACGCGGCGCCCGATCTGCTGCGCGTCCGGCATGTCTATGTCCGGCCGCTGCATCGTGGCGCCGGTATCGGGCGCGTGCTCGCCGCCGCGCTGATCCAGCAGGGGCTCGATCTTGCGCCGCGGCTGTCATTGCGCGCGGCCGATCCGCGCGCAAGCGCCTTCTGGGAGGCGAACGGCTTCGCGCCGGACACGGGCGGAACCCGCCGCTCGCACCTACTGACGCGCTGAACAGCAGCCCGTCATTCTCGGGCGAAGCGCAGCGCAGACCCGAGAATCTTATGACAAGAAGGCCCTGGTTTCCGAGATGCTCGGGTCAAGCCCGAGCATGACGGCCGTATTATCCGCGCACCAGAACCATCCGGTTGTTCCAGGGGTCGGTGACCGTCGGCACGCCCTCGGCCTCACTGCCGCCGGCCGCCAGAACGCGCTGGCGCATCGCCGCGAAACCGGCTTCGTCGCGCGCGACCAGCTCGAAGCGATCGAGCCCGGCCTCGCCCGGCTGGCGCGGGCCGGCGCCGCGGCTGCCCCAGATATTGCCGGCGATATGATGGTGATACCCGCCGCTGGAGAGGAAGCTCGCGCCGGGATAATGCACCATCAGGTCGAAGCCGAGCAGATCGCGATAGAAGGCTTCGGCGGCCTGCGTATCGCCGACGCGCAGATGGATATGGCCCATCCCCGTGCTCTCGGGCATGCCGGCATAGGCCGCCTCGTCGGCCTCGCCCAGGAGCTTGTCGAGATCGAGCCGCTCGGTCGCCATGGCGATGCTGCCATCGGGTTTGCGCGGCCATTCCGCGCGCTTGCGGTCGCGATAGATCTCGATGCCGTTGCCTTCGGGATCGGAAAGATAGAGCGCCTCGCTGACGAGATGGTCGGAAGCGCCTTCGAGCGGGATGCGCGTGACCGCGGCATGCCTCAGCCAGTTGGCGAGATCGCGCCTGGACGGCAGCAGGATGGCGAGATGGAACAGGCCGGTGGTGGAGGTCGGCCGCGTCGCGCCAGCTTCCAGACGAACCAGCACGCGCCCGCCGATGCCGAGATCGGCGCTCGCCGCGTCCTGCCGGAGCAGGCGCAGCCCGATCGCGTCGCGGTAATAGGCGGTCATGGCGGGGAGATCATGCGTCCGCAGCGTCACCGCACCGATGAAGACCGGCGCCTTGTGGGCTTCGAGAGTGGCGGCTGAGGCCGCCCGTTCGATCGTTGCGACCATGGGAAATCCTTTCGCGGCGGCCGAGCCGGCCACAGCATCAAGATGGCGCTTCCAACTGCTCTTGTCGCCCGGCCGGCCGGCAAGGCCGCGATTGCATGGCTGCAATGAAGCGGCTCAGCCGGGGCGGGGGCGGTCGATGGCGAAATGGCGGAACCAGCGCTTCTCCCGCCCTTCGACCAGCAACCCGATCAGGCGGGAAGCCATGAAGCTGAAGGTGATGCCGTTGCCGCCATAGCCATAGGCCGCGAGCAGGCGCGGATGGCCGGGCACCCGCCCGATCAGGGGCAGGCCGTCCTCGGTCTGACCGAAGGCGCCGGACCAGGCGTGATCGAGAGCGAGCCTTGCTTGCGGAATCAGCGCGTGCAGGCGCGCCTGCAAGGCCTTCGTTTTCTCGGGGCCGAGCGCCTCGCGCCGGTCGGGATCGTCGAAATCCTCGTCCTCGCCGCCGAAGACGATGCGGCCATCCGCAGTCGTACGGCAGTAGCAATAATCCTCCGCAGCCTCCCAGACGAGAGCGGGGCCGGACCAGAGCGCCTGCGGTGCTTGCGGCACCGTCGCGATCGCCCAGCTTGAGGCGACGCGATGCAGGTCGTCGCTGACGATATCGGGCATGGCATAGCCGGTCGCGAGCACGACGCTGCCGGCCTCGACCACGTGCCCGCTCGCGAGCGTGACGGCAGCCGAACGGCCGGCGCCGTCGAAGCCGACGGCCTCGTCGCGGAGCAGCCGCGCCCCACGCTGCGCAGAGACTCCGAGAAGCCCGTGGCAGAGGCTCAGCGGATCGGCTTCGGCGGAGCCCGGCGAGACAATGGCCGCCGCGCGGTCGAAACCGAAGGCCTCCAGCAGGGCGGCATGCTCGACGAAGCTGCCGGGCAAGCCCGCCCGCTCGCGTAGGCCGGCCTCGGCCAGAAGCTCACGGGGGCCGCTTTCGCCCGCGGCGAAATAGACGGTCTGGCGAGGGGAGAAACCGCACGTCAAGGTGAGATCGCCGACCAGACGGCGCAGGCCTTCGACGGCCTGGAAACTCAATCGGTAGACCTCCGCCGCAGCGGCAAAGCCGTAGAGCGCCGCGAGCTCCGAGAGCTTGAGGTCAATCTCCCATTGCAGCATCGCGGTCGAGGCCGCCGTGCTGCCAAAGCCTTCGCGCTCGCGGTCGATCAGGACGACATCACGGCCCATCGCCGTCAGGTGCTCGGCAACCAAAGCCCCCGTGATGCCGCCGCCGACGATCGCGACATCGCAGCGGATGTCGGCTTCGAGCACCCCGCCAGTGGGGCGCTGCAGAGCCGGGCGCCACGGCCCCTTGCCGGTACGCAGATCCTCGTGGCGCGTATGTTCCGCGTCGAGCATCACTCCGCCCTTGCCGGGCCGACCCGGTCGGCCATGGTGGCGCCACGCTCGCCGAGCGGCTTCGGCCGCCCGGTCGTGGTGTCATGGGCGGTCTGGTGCTCCAGCTCGGCATTGAGCTCGGCCCCGGCCAGAACGATCGTGGCCGAGAGCCAGAGCCAAGTCATGAACACGACGACGGTCGCGAGCGAGCCATAGGCGGCCGTGTAGTTGCCGAGCGTCGAGACATACCAGGAGAATGCATAGGACGCGGCGCCCCAGAACAGCGCGGCGGCGATGGCGCCGGGCATCACCCAGACGAAGCGCATCCGCTCGCGGCTCGGGCCGATCCAGTAGAGAACCGCGATCGAAAGCGTCGCCATGACGAAGAAGGAGGGCCAGCGGACGAGCCGGATCAGGCGCTCAAGCTCGGAATGGAAGGGGAAGAGCGCGGTCACCACCGGCAGACTGGCGATGGCGATGAGAGCGGCGACGAGCAGGACGACGCCGCTGATAGTGGTCAGAAGCGAGATCGCGTTGAGCTTCAGGAAGCTGCGCTTCTCGCCCTCGCGATAGATGATGTTGAGCGCGTCGAAGATCGCCTTGACCGCGGCGTTGGCAGACCACATCGCGACGCCCAGGCTGATCCAGAAGGTCAGGGACAGACTTGCGCCCGACTGGGTCGAGAGCCGCATCGCCTGCTCATGGATCAGCTCGCGAGCGGCCTCCGGGAACATGGTCGTGATCCCATCGAGCTGTTCGGCGATGGTCGCGGGATCGGTGAAATAGCGGTAGATCGTGACCAGTAGGGACAAGGCCGGCACAAGCGAGAGCAGGGTGAAGAACGCGACCGCGCCGGCGAGCGAAATCAGGCGATTGTCGGCAACATTGCCGATGAAGCGCAGCAGCACGTCCTTCCAGCCGAGCCATGTCATCTGCAGCGGCGTCCTGGCCAGCCGGCCGCGCACGACCTCCTGCCTGCGCCGCCCGAGCTTGTCGGAGATCATCCCCGACAGATAACCCAGAGCGACCCCGATCCCGGCCGCGCCCGTGACCCGTTTGAGGAAAGCCATATCCGGATTCACGCTCCGCCCGCTATTGCCATCGCAGCTTGAGGGCAACCGGCTTCGGCCGCAATCGTTCCGGCATGACCGCATCCGGAAGGCGGCTTAGCCGATTGTTAACCTTAATGCTTCGTTATGACCGGGCGCCGCCGCAAGCGGCTGGCGCTTCCCCATGGCGCGGAAAGCCCGATGAAGAAGCTGCTCAGAACCGGCCTGACGGGCCTCGCGATCCTGCTGTCGGGCGCGGCCTCTGCGGCCGACCTGCGCAAGATCGCCCTGCCGCCGGCTCCGGAACTGCCGGCGTTCTATTCCTGGACCGGCTTCTATGCGGGCGTCCAGGGCGGCTATGCCTGGGGTGACAGCCGCGTGCGGATCGCTGGCGCCTTCGCGCCCGTCAGCTTCCGCGTCGGCGCGGATTCGGCTTTCGGCGGCGCCCATGCCGGCTTCAACTACCAGCTCGGCGGCATCGTCCTCGGTATCGAGGGCGATGTCGAAGCCTTGAACAGCCGCAGCCGCTTCGATGGGATCGGCCTCTCCGGCCGCGTCAGCCAGGACTGGCAGGCTTCGGCGCGCGCGCGTCTCGGCCTCGCCTTCGACCGCTGGATGGTCTACGGCACCGGCGGCGCCTCCTTCACCGAATACGAGCGGCGCGTCTTTGCGCCCGGTGCCGGATTCGGCGAGCGGCTGACCAGCGCCCGGACCGGCTGGAATCTCGGCGCCGGCGTCAATTTCGCCTTCACCGACCACCTGATCCTCGGCGCCGAATACCGCTACACCGATTTCGGGCGGAACCGTTTCGCCAGTTCCGGCGCCTTCCCGGGCCTGACCGGCTCGCAGGAATTGTCGAGCCACAGCGCCCGCGCCAGCGTCGCCTACAAGTTCTGAAGACGCCCCGGCTTGGCCGTCATGCTCGGGCTTGGCCCGAGCATCTCGTGACGCGGAGGCTCCGGTACCTCTTCCGGGCTGAGATTCTCGGATCAAGCCCGGGAATGACGCGAAGGTGTCAGAACCCCGTGCGCTGGCGGATTGCGGCGGCCAGCGTGCCGTCGTCGAGATAATCGAGCTCGCCTCCAACAGGCACGCCATGGGCGAGCTTGGTCACCTTGACCGGCAGATGCGCCAGGAGATCGGTGATGAAATGCGCCGTGGTCTGGCCGTCCACCGTGGCGTTGAGCGCGAGGATGACCTCCTTCACCACCGGATCGGAGGCCCGCGCCACCAGTGCGTCGAGCGAGAGATGCTCAGGGCGCACGCCGTCGAGCGCCGAGAGCACGCCGCCCAGCACATGGTAGCGGCCGGAGACCGCGCCCGAGCGCTCCAGCGCCCAGAGATCGGAGATGTCGGCGACGACGACGATCAGCCCGTCGTCACGGCGCGGATCGGTGCAGAGGCCGCAGGGGTCGCTGGTATCGACATTGCCGCAGCGGGCGCAGACGACAATGCGCTCGCGCGCCACCGCCATCGCCTCGGAGAGCGGGCCGAGCAACTGCTCGCGCTTCTTGACGAGATGCAGCGCGGCGCGCCTTGCCGAGCGCGGCCCGAGCCCCGGCAGCTTGGCCAGGAGCTGGATCAGCCTTTCGATCTCGGGACCGGCAATGGCGCGGGACATGGCGCTACCTTGTCATTGCGGGGCGGCCGCAGGCCGAACCCGGAAGCCACGACGGGGCGAGCCTTTCAAGGGAGCCCCCGGTCGGGACAGCCCAGTCGTGGGTTCCGGGTTCTTCGCTTCGCGAAGCCCCGGAATGACAAAGGGCGGCGCTGGTCGCGATCAAAACAGCTTCATGCCCGGCGGGATCGGCAGGCCCTTGGTGATCTCGGCCATGCGCTCCTGCATGACGCGCTCGCCGCGGGTGCGGGCGTCGTTGGCGGCGGCGACGATCAGGTCCTCGAGGATCTCGCGCTCGTCCGGCACCATCAAGCTGGGATCGATCTTGACGCCTTTGAGCGCGCCCTTGGCCGTCATCGTCACCGTGACCATGCCGCCGCCGGCGCCGCCCTCGACCTCGATATTGTCGAGTTCGGCCTGCATGTCGGCCATCTTCTGCTGCATCTGCTGTGCCTGCTTCATCAGGCCCATCATGTCGCGCATCGAAAATCCTCCTCGGAATCGTCAGAAATCGATGCCGTCGAAATCCGGCTCGGAATCATCGAACAGGGGCTCGGCATCGGGCAGGTATTCGTCTTCGGCCGGCATGGACGCCGCCGCCTCGGCCGCCGCTATAGCGCGGGGATCGCGGACATCGACGATGCGCGCGCCGGGGAAACGCTCCAGCACCGCCTTGACGGCGGGGTGGGCCGCCGCATCGGTCTCGCGCTGGTCCTTCGCAGCCGCCGCCTGCTCCCGCATGGTGGCGCCGCCCTCCTCATTGACGACGGCGACCATCCAGGTCTGGCCGGTCCATTCCTTGAGGCGGCGGGACAGGTCCTGCGCGAGGGTGCGGGAAGCGCCCTCAGCCAGCGAGAACTCGATGCGGCCGGGCTCGAAGCGCACAGGCCGGATATCGCGCTCCAGCGCGATCTTGAGCGTGATGTCCCGGTGCTGCGAGGCGAGCGCGACGACATCCTCCAGCGTCGCGACGATCGCCATCGGCGCGGCCACGGCACGCGCGACCGGAGCCGGCGCGGGATTGGCGCTGGCGAGGATCGGGCGGGCAACGAGCGCGGTATTGCCGCCGCCGGAGGGCGGGCGCGGCATGCCACCGCCGTTCCCGTTGCCGGCGGGGACGGAGCCCATGCCGTCGCGCAGCATCTTCAGCGCTTCGTCCGGTGTCGGCAGGTCGGCGGCATGGGCGAGGCGGACGAGCACCATCTCGGCGGCCATCACCGGCCGGTCGGCCTGCTTCACCTCGGCAATGCCCTTGAGCAGCATCTGCCAGGTGCGGGCGAGGATGCGGACCGAGAGGCGCTGGGCGAAATCGCCGCCGCGCACGCGCTCGGCCTGGGCGAGGCTGTTATCCTTCACCGCCTCGGGCACGAGCTTGAGGCGCGTAACCAGGTGGGTGAACTCGGCGAGGTCGTTGAGCACCACGACCGGATCGGCGCCGGCGTCGTATTGCGCCCGCAATTCGCCGAGCGCGGCGGCGATATCGCCCTTCATCACGGCTTCGAAGAGGTCGATGACGCGGGCCCGGTCGGCAAGGCCGAGCATCGAGCGGATATCGTCGAGCGTGATGCGGCCGGCCGCATGGGCGATGGCCTGGTCGAGGATCGAGAGGGAGTCGCGCACCGAGCCCTCGGCGGCGCGGGCGACGGCGGCCAATGCCTCCTGCTCGGCATCGACGCTCTCGGCCCGACAGATAGTGGCGAGGTGATCGACCAGCACGTCGGATTCGACGCGGCGCAGGTCGAAGCGCTGGCAGCGCGAGAGCACGGTGATCGGCACCTTGCGGATTTCCGTCGTCGCGAAGATGAACTTCGCATGCGGCGGCGGCTCCTCCAGCGTCTTCAGGAAGGCGTTGAAGGCGCCGGTCGAGAGCATGTGCACCTCGTCGACGATATAGACTTTGTAGCGGGCCGAGACCGGCGCGTAGCGCACGGCGTCGTTGATCTGGCGGATATTGTCGACGCTGTTGTTGGAGGCGGCGTCGATCTCCATCACGTCGATATGGCGGCCCTCGATGATCTCGCGGCAATGGATGCCGAATTCGCGGAGATCGGTGGTCGGGCCGCCCTGCCCGTCCGGCGTCTGGAAATTCAGCGCGCGCGCCAGGATGCGGGCTGTCGTGGTCTTGCCAACGCCGCGCACGCCGGTCAGCATCCAGGCTTGCGGAATGCGGCCGGCCGCGAAGGCGTTGGTCAGCGTGCGCACCATCGCTTCCTGGCCGATCAGGTCGCCGAAATGCGCCGGGCGATATTTTCGCGCGAGCACGCGGTAGGGCGCGGGCGCGCCATTGGCAGCCGGCGGCGGCGCGGGCACCGGATCGAAACCGGCGAATCCCGGTTCGTCAGCAGAGGCGGCGTCGATCGGGTCGGTCATGGAGATGGTTTCGCCAATCGGGAGGCGAGGGTCAATGGCGCCGCGCCGGCTCCGTGCTTCGGTCCGACGCTTTATCGGGCGCATGAGGTGGGAGGCTGGACGAAGACCCGTTCGGTCTCGTTAGGGCTGCTTCCTTCCGGACCTGACCCGGTTGGCGAGTGAGACGTCCCTCGCCAACCTCCCGCCCGCTATATCGGGGATGTCTCGAAGAATCGCAAGCCGCCATCGAAAGACCGCGAAGCTTCGTCGCAGCCGGTGCCACATCCGCCAGTTTGGCGTTGACTTGGTGTCGTCCATCCGTCATAAGCCCGCCACCTGCGCAGCCGAAAGGCGGCGCCGACCCTTATCGCATGACAGGCTCGGTTGGCCATGCTTTCCCTGGGAAAGCCGCGGCCGTCGTGCTCATAAAGGCCCCGGAGACGGACCGTGAAGAGAACCTATCAACCCAGCAAGCTGGTTCGCAAGCGCCGCCACGGCTATCGCGCCCGCATGGCGACCAAGGGTGGCCGCAAGGTCATCGCCGCTCGCCGCGCCCACGGCCGCAAGCGCCTGTCGGCCTGACGAGCGCTGGCGCGTGACGATAGCGCGCCGGTTTCGGAAGACAGGCCAATCGCCATGCGCCTCGCCCGTCTGACGCAACGCAAAGAATTCCTGGCGGCGGCCGAGCACGGCCGCCGTTTTCGTTCGCCCGCCTTCATGGCGCAGGTGCGCGACGCCGCGCCCGACGAGCCCCGCAAGGACGGCGAACCCGTGGCCTTGAGGCTCGGCCTCACCGCCTCGCGCAAGACCGGCAATGCCGTGAAGCGCAACCGCATCCGCCGGCGCCTGCGCGAAGCGGCCAAGCAGGCGCTCACGAGCCAGGCCGAACGGCCCTGCGACCTCGTGATCGTCGCGCGCTCCGAGGTGCTGACCGCGCGATTCAGGACGCTCGTCGCCGATCTTTCGATTGCCATCGAGCGGGCAAAGCCTCACAAGCCGCATGCCGACAGGCGCCGCCCGCCCTCCAAGCGCGGCACGCCTTCGCAAGCCTGACCCGCCAGCGCCCCTACCGGACCAAGCGAGATCCGTTTCCGACCATGATGAAAGAAGACAACCGCAATCTGCTTCTCGCGATCGTCATGTCCGTGGTCGTGCTGCTCGGCTGGCAGTTCTTCTACGGCGTGCCGCAGATGGAAAAGCAGAAGCAGGCCGCGCAACAGGCCCAGCAGGCCCAGAGCCAGCAGGCTCCCGCCGCATCCGGCTCCGCTCCCGCGCCCTCCACGCCCGGCCAGCCGGCAAGCTCCGCCGCGCCCGGCAGCGCTGCCCCGCAGCAGATCGGCACCCGCGAGCAGGCGCTGGCCGCAAGCGCCCGCGTCAAGATCGACACGCCCAAGATCGCCGGCTCGCTCTCGCTGACCGGTGCGCGCATCGACGACGTCTCGCTCAAGGCTTATCGCGAGACCGTCGACCCGAAGAGCGCGAACATCGTCCTGCTCTCGCCGCTCGGCGGGCCGAACGCCTATTATTCCGATTTCGGCTGGGTCGCGGCGCCCGGCACGACCGTGCCGCTGCCGAATGCGACGACGGTCTGGACGGCCGACAGCCAGGTGCTGACCCCGGCCAAGCCGGTGACGCTGAGCTGGGACAACGGCCAGGGCCTGACCTTCAAGCGCATCGTCAGCGTCGACGACAACGCCATGTTCACGATCCGCGACGAGGTCGAGAACAAGGGCGCGGGCGCCGTCACGCTGTTCCCCTACGGCCAGGTCGTTCGGCACGGCAAGCCGCATACGCTGGGCTATTACGTGCTGCACGAGGGCCTCGTCGGTAATCTCGGCGAGCAGGGCCTGCAGGAATACACCTACGACAAGCTCGACAAGGAACCGCTGCTTTCGCCGGGCACGACCGGCAAGACCTGGAAGGACGCGGTCGGCGGCTTCGTCGGGATCACCGACAAGTACTGGGCCGCCGCGGTCATTCCGGACCAGCAGCGCAAATACGAGGGCCGCTATTCCTCGGTCCAGACCGGCACCGGCCATACCTACCAGGCCGATTTCCTCGGCGAGGGCGTCGCGGTCGCGCCGGGCGCCACGGCCGCCTCGAACGCCCGGCTCTTCGCCGGCGCCAAGGAAGTCGCGGCCATCGACGGCTATGAGAAGAATCTCGGCATCAAGCGCTTCGAGCTGCTGATCGACTGGGGCTGGTTCTATTTCATCACCAAACCGCTCTTCTTCGTGCTCGACTGGATCTATAAGCACATCGGCAATTTCGGCGTCGCGATCCTGATCGTCACGGTGCTGCTCAAGGGGCTGTTCTTCCCGCTCGCCAACAAGTCCTACGCCTCGATGGCGAAGATGAAGGCGCTGCAGCCGGAGATGACGGCGATCCGCGAGCGCTATGCCGACGACAAGATGAAGCAGCAGCAGGCTCTGATGGAGCTGTACAAGACGCAGAAGATCAACCCGGTCGCCGGCTGCTGGCCGGTGCTGCTGCAGATCCCGGTGTTCTTCGCGCTCTACAAGATTCTGTTCATCACCATCGAGATGCGGCACGCGCCGTTCTTCGGCTGGATCCACGATCTCGCGGCTCCCGATCCGACGAACCTGTTCAACCTGTTCGGCGCACTGCCCTTCACCCCGCCGGCCTTCCTGCATCTCGGCCTGTGGCCGATCATCATGGGCATCACGATGTTCATCCAGATGAAGATGAACCCGGAGCCGCCGGACCCGGTGCAGAAGATGATGTTCACCTGGATGCCGGTGTTCTTTACCTTCCTGCTCGGCTCGTTCCCGGCCGGCCTGGTGATCTACTGGAGCTGGAACAACCTGCTCTCGGTCATCCAGCAGGGCTACATCATGAAGAAGCACGGGGTGAAGATCGAGCTGTTCGACAACCTCAAGGGCATGTTCGGCAAAAAGCCGGCAGCCGCGGGCGGCGCGCCCAACCCCGCCAACAGCAACAAGAAGTGAGTGATCGAAGGGCGGGGTTTCCCGCCCTTCGCTTTTGAAGGCCGCCCCGATGCCATTGCCCGATCCGAGCACGCGCCACCCGATCCCCGGCTGGAAGGGCACGGCCTTCCTGAAGGCGGTGGTCGACCATCCGCTGATCGCGGTCGGCGATTACAGCTACTATGACGACTCGCGCGGGCCGGAGCATTTCGTCGCGCGCTGCGTGCGCTATCATTTCGACTTCATCGGCGACCGCTTGATCATCGGGAAATTCGTCGCGATCGCGCAGGCGGCGCAGTTCATCATGAACGGCGCCAACCACCCGATCGGCGGGTTCTCGACCTTCCCCTTCCAGATGTTCGGCCTCGGCGACCCCGAGAGCCTGAAGCGGCCCGGCCCGAACAACCGCGGCGACATGGTGATCGGCAACGATGTCTGGATCGGGCGCGAGGCGGTGATCATGCCGGGCGTGACCATCGGCGATGGCGCGATCATCGGCACGCGGGCGCAGGTGACCAAGGACGTGCCGGCTTATGCCGTGGTCGCCGGCAATACCGGCCGGATCGTCAAGATGCGCTTTGCGCCGGAGATCGTCGCCGAGCTGCTGGCGATCCGCTGGTGGGACTGGGACGCCGACAGGATCGCGCGTCATGTCGACGCGATCCAGGGCGCCGATATCGACGCGCTCCGTCGGGCCGTGTAGGCAGGGCGCCATGACCACATCGACGACCAAGCCCTATGACGCCGAGGAGATCGAGGCCGCCCGCAAGCTCTTCGAGGGCCCGTGGGATTTCGTCTGGGCCTCGACCAGGATCGACGACCTGCCGCCGATGGTCGGCCAGGAGATCGCCTTCGCCGGGCGCTCCAATGTCGGCAAGTCGAGCCTGATCAACGGGCTGACGCGGCGCAACGCGCTGGCGCGGACCTCGCATACGCCCGGCCGGACGCAGCAGCTCAATTTCTTCCGCCAGGTCGACCATGACGAGCGGCTGACCATCGTCGACATGCCCGGCTACGGCTATGCCGCCGTCGGCAAGGAGAAGGTCGCGGCCTGGACCCGGCTGATCCACGAATACCTGCGCGGCCGCTCCAACCTGATGCGCGTCTATGTGCTGATCGACGCCCGCCACGGCATCAAGGATGTCGACGGCGCCGTGCTGGAGACCCTCGACAAGGCCGCCGTGTCCTATCAGGTCGTGCTGACCAAGGGCGACGCCCTGAAGAAGGCCGACCAGCAGTTCATGACCGAAGCGACCTTCGACGAGATCAAGCGCCGCCCGGCCGCCTTCCCCGAGGTCCTGCTGACCTCCAGCGAGACGGGCATGGGTATCCCCGAATTCCGTGCCGCGATCGGCCGCGTGCTGGCGGAGCACGGCTGAGCTGCCATGACTGCGACGCGCATCCATCTGGCCCTTGCCGCCCTGATGGGCTTCGCCGGCGTCGCGCTTCTGGCGGCGGCGGCCCATGTCGCGATCGATCCCGGCCACGTCCAGACGGCCGGCCAGATGCTGCTGTTCCATGCCTCGGTCGTCATCGGCGCCACCGCGGCCCGCAAGGGCGGGCATCTCCAGGATGCATTGGCGCGAATCGCGCTCTCGGCGATCATCATCGGCGCCTGCCTGTTCGCGGCCGACCTCGCCCGGCGCGGTTTTGGCGGCGCGGCGCTGTTTCCGCGCGCGGCGCCGACCGGCGGCTGGTTCATGCTCGGCGGCTGGCTCGGGCTGGCCGTCGCCGCCGTGACGGCGAAGCGCAGCTGAACGCTGCCCGGCCCTGCCGAAAACCGCATTTCCCTTTCCCGGCCGATGCTCTAGAAGCCCCCGCATCTGTCCTTGCGGCCGCGCGGAGCCTGCCCGAATGACCGACCATCCCAACCTGACGCCGTCGCAATCCGCAGAGCTGCTGGTTCAGGCGCTGCCGCATATGCAGCGCTACGACCAGGAGGTGATCGTCATCAAGTATGGCGGCAACGCCATGGGCGATGCGGCCACCGCCGAGGATTTCGCCGAGGATATCGTGCTGCTCGAGCAGTCCGGCCTGAAGCCCGTCGTCTGCCATGGCGGCGGGCCGCAGATCGCGGCGATGCTGAAGAAGCTCGGCATCCAGTCCGAGTTCAAGCAGGGCCTGCGCGTCACCGACGAGGCGACCGTCGAGGTCGTCGAGATGGTGCTGGCCGGCTCGGTCAACAAGGAGATCGTCGGCTACATCACCCGCGAGGGCGGGCGCGCCATCGGGCTCTGCGGCAAGGACGGCAACATGGTCACCGCCCGCAAGGTGACGCGCACCGTGGTCGATCCCGATTCCAAGATCGAGGAAGTGCTCGATCTCGGCTTCGTCGGCGAGCCCGAGAAGGTCAATACCACCGTGCTCGACGCGGTGCTCAAGGCCGAGCTGATCCCGGTGCTGGCGCCGGTCTGCGCCGCCGCCGACGGCCAGACCTACAATGTCAACGCCGACACCTTCGCCGGCGCCATTGCCGGCGCGCTCAACGCCAAGCGCCTGCTGCTGCTCACCGACGTGCCGGGCGTGCTCAACAAGGACAAGCAGCTCATCTCCGAGCTGACGATCGAGGAGTGCCGCCACCTGATCGCCGACGGCACGATCTCCGGCGGCATGATCCCGAAGATCGAGACCTGTATCTACGCGCTCGAAAAGGGCGTGGAGGCCGTCGTCATCCTCGACGGCAAGGTGCCGCATGCGGCGCTGATCGAGCTCTTCACCGATACCGGCGCCGGCACGATCATCCGGCGTTGATCGGCACGTCATTCTCGGACGGAGCGAAGCTCCGACCCGAGAATCTCATGACCAGCACGCATTGGTTTTCGAGATGGTCGGGTCAAGCCCGACCATGACAGCGTGAAGCGTCGTCCCGATTAAGCCCCCGCCAAGGACTTGCGGCGCAGACTCCGGCTCGCCACATCTCGGAGTCCGATGACAATACTCGCAGACACACCTGCCGCGACCCCGCCCCTGACGGCGGAAGGCTTCGCGCATGTCGACCACTGGATCTTCGATCTCGACAACACGCTCTATTCGCATGAGAGCCGCGTCTGGCCGCAGGTCAACGAGCGCATCACGCTCTTCCTGCAGGAACTGTTCGGGCTCGACGGCCTGTCCTCGCATGCGCTGCGGCAATATTACTACCACCGCTACGGCACGACGCTGAAGGGGCTGATGGAGGAGCACCAGATCGACCCCGATCAGTTCCTCGATTTCGCCCATGACATCGACCTGACATTCCTGGAACCGAACCCCGAGCTCGGCGCGGCGCTCGCCG
Source organism: Bosea sp. ANAM02 (assembly GCF_011764485.1). Lineage (NCBI taxonomy): Bacteria > Pseudomonadati > Pseudomonadota > Alphaproteobacteria > Hyphomicrobiales > Alloboseaceae > Allobosea > Allobosea sp. ANAM02. The sequence goes on from NZ_AP022848.1 coordinate 198,830, forward strand.
CATTGCCCGGGCGCAAGCTGATCCTGACCAATGGCTCGGTCGGCCATGCCAGGAACGTCGCCGGCAAGCTTGGCATCCTCGACCAGTTCGAGGACATCTTCGACATCGTCCATGCCGGCTTCCTGCCGAAGCCCGAGCGCGCCACCTACGAGAATTTCCTCGCCAAGCACTCCGTCGATCCCGGCCGTGCCGCGATGTTCGAGGATATCGAGAAGAACCTGATCGTGCCGAGCGATCTCGGCATGAAGACCGTGCTGATCGTGCCGCAGACGCCCGATCCGTTCCGCGAAGCCTGGGAGCAGGTCGCGATCGAGGCCGGCCATGTCCACCATGTCACGGCGGACCTCACCGGTTTTCTGAGGCCGCTCGGGCGCCCCGGCGAACGGCAGGGCTGAGCAGGAGATATTTCCTCCCGCTCATGTTCCCTGGATAGAAAATTTCGTTCTTCTTTACGAACTTCTCGGGAGCTGATACTGCTCTCGTCCGTTATAAAGAACGGGCGAGAGTTCCATGCCGTCACCGGACAATACCGCAGCCAGGCTGCATCCTGAGACCCGCCTCGTCCATGACGGCATCCAGCGTTCGCAGTTCGGCGAGACCTCCGAGGCGCTCTACCTGACGCAGGGCCATGTCTACGACAACGCCGCGCAGGCCGAGGGCCGCTTCCTGAACACCGATCCGGGCTTCCAGTACGGCCGGCTCGGCAATCCGACGACGGCGATGCTGGAGGCCCGCATGGCCTCCTTCGAGGGCGCCGAGACCTGTCGCGCCACGGCGACCGGCATGGCGGCGGTCACCGCCGCCATGATGGCGCCAGTGCGGGCCGGCGACCATGTCGTGGCGGCGAGCGCGCTGTTCGGCTCCTGTCGCTACATCATCGAGGACCATCTGCCGCGCTACGGCGTCGAGACGACGCTGGTCGAGGGCACCGATCTCGGCGCCTGGCGCAAGGCTGTTCGCCCCAATACAAAACTGTTCTTCCTGGAATCGCCGTCGAACCCGACGCTGGAAGTGCTCGATATCGCCGCCATCGCGAAGATCGCGAAGGAGGCCGGGGCCAGGCTCGTGGTCGACAATGTCTTCGCCACGCCGCTCTACCAGCGCCCACTTGAGCTCGGCGCCGATATCGTGGTCTATTCCGCGACCAAGCATATCGACGGCCAGGGCCGCTGCCTCGGCGGGCTGATCCTCGGTTCGAAAGAGCTGATCGAGGCCGATATCCAGAACTATCTGCGCCAGACCGGGCCGATCCTCTCGCCCTTCAACGCCTGGGTGATGCTGAAAGCGCTGGAGACGCTGCCGTTGCGCGTCGCCAGGCAGGCGCAGAACGCAACGGCGGTCGCCGACTGGCTGGCGGCGCAAAGCAAGCCGACCAGGGTGATCTTCCCCGGCCACGCGAACCATCCGCAGGCCGAGATCATCAAGCGCCAGATGAGCGGCCCCTCGACGATGATCGCCTTCGAGGTACCCGGCGGCAAGGACGGCGCCTATCGCCTGCTCGACGCCTGCAAGCTGATCCGCATCTCGAACAATCTCGGCGACGCCAAGAGCCTGATCGTCCATCCCGCGACGACGACGCATCAGCGCTTCACCCCGGAGGTGCGCGCCGCGATGGGCGTCAGTGACGGGCTGGTCCGCCTCTCGGTCGGGCTGGAGCACCCTGACGACCTGATCGCCGATCTGGAGCAGGCGCTGGCGAAGGTTTGAGCTACGGCTTTTCTGTCATGGTCGGGCTTGTCCCGACCATCCACGTCTTCCTTCGTTACGCACGGTGTTCAAGACGTGGATGCTCGCCACAAGGGCGAGCATGACGGCTTAGGTTTACGCCCCAGTGGCCATCGCCGCCCACCCCTGCTAAAGCGGGGCCGTTTCCCGCTAAAGGCTTGAGAGGCCAGCATGCGTTCGGGCGAAGTGAAGCGCCGCACCAACGAGACCGATATCGCGGTCTCGCTCCTGATCGACGGCACCGGCAAGGCCGAGATCGCCACCGGCGTCGGCTTCTTCGACCATATGCTCGACCTCTTCGCCCGCCATGCGCTGATCGATCTCACGGTCAAGGTGAAGGGCGACACCCATATCGACGACCATCACTCGGTCGAGGATGCCGGCATCGCCATGGGCGAGGCCCTGAAACAGGCGCTCGGCACCAAGAAGGGCATCCGGCGTTATGCCGACGTGCACCTGCCGATGGACGAGACGCTGACGCGCGTCGCCGTCGACGTCTCCGGCCGGCCGTTCCTGGTCTTCCGCACCGAGTTCAAGGCGCAGAAGATCGGCACCTTCGATACCGAGCTGGTGCGCGAGTTCTTCCAGGCCTTCGCGATCAATGCCGGCATCACGCTGCATGTCGAGACGCTTTATGGCGACAACGCTCACCACATCGCCGAAAGCTGCTTCAAGGGGCTGGCGCGGGCGCTGCGGCAGGCGCTCGATGTCGACCCGCGCGAGGGCGACCGCATCCCCTCGACCAAGGGCGCGCTGTAGGAGGTCCGGATGCCGTTCTACACCGTCATGACGCCGCCGCCGGAAGGCGACCGGCGCGAGGAGATCGAACAGGCGCGGCTCATCCCCGAGCATTTCGCCTGGGGCGCTTTCCTGCTCACCGGCCTTTGGTTCCTGGGCAAGCGGCTCTGGCTGGCGACGCTGTTCTTCGTGCTGTTCTGGGGCACGCTGATCTGGCTGAACAGCCGCTTCGGCCTGCATGCCGGCGCACTCTCGCTGATCTATTGGGCGATCGCGCTGTTCCTCGGCGTCGAGGGCAACAATCTCGTCCTGCGCAAGCTTGCCCGGCAGGGCTGGCGGCTCGCCGATGTCGTCGAGGCCCGCAACCTCGCCGAGGCCGAGCGCCGCTATTTCGAGCGGGCGCTGGCCGGCGAGGCGGCGCTGCCGCAGGTCGAGGCGGCGCCGGCCGCGGCGCGGCCGAGCGGCCCGCTGCCGATCATCGGCCTGTTTCCGGAGGCGCGGGGCCGATGAGCCAGAGCGTCGCGATCATCGATTACGGCTCGGGCAACCTGCATTCGGCCGCGAAAGCCTTCGAGAGGGCAGCGACTGAGGCCGGCATCCCCTCGACCATCCATGTCACCAGCGACACCGATATCGTGCGCGCGGCGGACCGCATCGTGCTGCCGGGCGTCGGCGCCTTCGCCGATTGCCGGCGCGGGCTCGATGCCGTGCCCGGCATGGTCGAGACATTGGAAGAGGTGGTGCGCGGCAAGGGCCGGCCCTTCCTCGGCATCTGCGTCGGCATGCAGCTCCTCGCCTCGCGCGGGCTGGAATATTCGGTGACGCAGGGCCTCGGCTGGATTCCCGGCGACGTCACCCTGATCCAGCCGAAGGACGACGCCCTCAAGATCCCGCATATGGGCTGGAACACCCTGCACAAGCAGGACGAGCACCCGCTGCTCGACGGCATCGAGACCGGCCCGCAGGGGTTGCACGCCTATTTCGTGCATTCCTATGCGCTTGCGGCGCAGCGTCCGCAGGATGTGCTGGCGCTCACCGAGCATGGCGGGCCGGTGACCGCGATGGTCGCGCATGGCAACGTCGCCGGCACGCAATTCCACCCCGAGAAGAGCCAGAAGCTGGGGCTGAAGCTCATCACGAATTTCCTGAGCTGGGCACCATGATCCTCTTTCCCGCGATCGACCTGAAGGAAGGCCGCTGCGTCCGGCTGAAGCAGGGCGACATGGCGCAGGCCACGGTCTTCAACGACGACCCGGCGGCGCAGGCCGCCGCTTTCGAGGCCCAGGGCTTCCAGTGGCTGCATGTCGTCGATCTCGACGGCGCCTTCGCCGGCAAGCCGATGAATGCGGCCGCGGTCGAGGCGATCCTGAAGCGCGTGGCGTTTCCGGTGCAGCTCGGCGGCGGCATCCGCGACATGAAGACGGTCGCCGGCTGGCTCGACAAGGGTATCCGCCGCGTCATCATCGGCACCGCGGCGGTGCGCGATCCCGGCTTCGTGCGCGAGGCGGCGAAGGCCTTTCCGGGGCGGGTCGCGGTCGGCATCGATGCGCGCGACGGCTTCGTGGCCGTGGAAGGCTGGGCCGAGACCTCCTCGCTGGCAGCGGCCGATCTCGGCCGGCGCTTCGAGGATGCCGGCGTCGCCGCAATCATCTACACCGACATCGCCCGCGACGGCATGCTGGAGGGTATCAACTGGGAGGGGACGATCGCGCTGGCCCAGGCCGTGTCGATCCCGGTGATCGCCTCGGGGGGCCTGGCTTCGATGGCCGATATCGAGCGCCTCTGCGCCGCAGACGCCGCGATCCTCGAAGGCGCGATCACCGGCCGGGCACTCTATGACGGGCGCATCGATCCGGCGGCAGCGCTGAAGCGGCTGGCAGCGACAGGTGCGGGAGCGGCGGCATGACGCTCAAGACCCGCATCATCCCCTGCCTCGACGTCAAGGACGGCCGCGTCGTCAAGGGCGTGCAATTCCTCGATCTCGTCGATGCCGGCGACCCCGTCGAGGCCGCCAAGGCCTATGACGCGGCCGGTGCAGACGAGCTCTGCTTCCTGGACATCACCGCGAGCCATGAGGATCGCGGCATCCTGTTCGACGTGGTCACCCGCACGGCCGAGGCCTGCTTCATGCCGCTCACCGTCGGCGGCGGCGTGCGCAAGGTCGAGGATATCCGGGCGCTGCTGCTCGCGGGCGCCGACAAGGTCTCGATCAACACCGCCGCCGTGACCAACCGCCAGTTCGTCAAGGAAGCGGCCGAGAAATTCGGCGCGCAGTGCATCACCGTCGCCATCGACGCCAAGCAGGCCACGCCCGGCCGCTGGGAAATCTTCACCCATGGCGGGCGCAACGCCACCGGCATCGAGGCCGTCGCCTTCGCCCGTGAGGTCGTATCGCTCGGCGCAGGGGAGTTGCTGGTCACCTCGATGGATCGCGACGGCACCAAGGTCGGCTACGATCTCGGCCTGACGCGGGCGATCGCGGATGCCGTCTCCGTTCCGGTCATCGCGTCGGGCGGCGTCGGCGATCTCGACGATCTCGTCGCCGGTGTCGCGCAGGGCCATGCCTCGGCCGTGCTCGCCGCCTCGATCTTCCATTTCGGCACCTACACGATCGGCCAGGCCAAGGCGCATATGGCCGAAGCCGGCCTCCGGATGAGGCTGGACTGAAACGTGACAGGGCTCCTTTCCCTTGTCATTCCGGGGCGCGCCACAGGCGTGAACCCGGAACCCACGACCGGGCGCGCCGCCCGCTACTGGGCATCGGATGTCTCACCCGGTCGTGGGTTCCGGGTTCTTCGCTCCGCGAAGCCCCGGAATGACAGAGGTTCAGCATGACCTTCACCCTCTCCGATCTCGAAGCCCGCGTCGCCGAGCGCGCCGCCTCCTCGCCCGAGGAATCCTGGACGGCGAAGCTCCTGGCCGCCGGCCCCGAGCGGGCCGCCAAGAAATTCGGCGAGGAGGCGGTCGAGGCCGTGATCGCCGCGGTGAAGGGCGACCGGGCCGAGCTGATCGCCGAGAGCGCCGACGTGCTCTATCATCTTTTGGTTGTGCTCAAGTCCCGCGATGTTGCATTGCAGGACGTCTTGAGCCAGCTTGAGGCCCGCACGGCCCGCTCCGGACTGGCGGAAAAGGCGGCCAGAACCCGGTAAGTTGCCGGCCGCGTTGCGTAGCGTGAGGATGGACCCGGCAGGATGACCCTCCCTTGAATCTCGAAGCCTGGATTGCGGGTCGCGTCATGGACCAGCGCCTGATCTCCACTGCCCCGGAACGTGAGCTGATCTCGCCCTATCGCGCCTTCTCGCGGGACGAGTGGGCGCATTTGCGCGCCGACGCGCCGCTGACCCTTTCGGTCGACGACCTCACCAAGCTGCAATCGCTCAACGATCCGATCTCGCTCGACGAAATCGTGGCGATCTACCTGCCGCTGTCGCGCCTGCTCTCGCTCTATGTCGCGGCAACCCAGGGGCTGTTCAAGGCGACGCAACGCTTCCTGATGGCCGAGTCAGAGGCCAAGGTGCCCTATGTCATCGGCGTCGCCGGCTCGGTCGCGGTCGGCAAGTCGACCACGGCGCGCGTGCTCAAGGCCCTGCTCTCGCGCTGGCCGAACACGCCGAAGGTCGAGCTCGTCACCACCGACGGCTTCCTCCTGCCCAATGCCGAGCTGGAGCGGCGCGGGCTGATGGGACGCAAGGGCTTCCCGGAGAGCTATGACGGCGCGGCGATCCTGCGCTTCCTCTCCGACGTCAAGGCCGGCAAGCCGCAGGTGACCGCACCGGTCTACTCGCATCTGGTCTATGACGTCGTGCCCGGCGAGACGGTGACGGTCGAGCGGCCGGACATCCTGATCCTCGAAGGACTCAACGTCCTCCAGCCGAGCCGGATGCCGAAGGACGGCACGGTCATCCCCTTCGTCTCCGACTATTTCGACTTCTCGGTCTATCTCGATGCCGACGAGAACGACCTGCACCGCTGGTACGTCAACCGCTTCATGACCTTGCGCCAGACGGCGTTCCGCGATCCGCGCTCGTTCTTCCGCAAATATGCGGAGATCGGCGAGGAGGAGGCGCTCGCCATCGCCGAGAAGCTCTGGACCGGGATCAACCTGCCGAACCTGCAGGAGAACATCCTGCCGACGCGCCAGCGCGCCAGCCTGATCCTGACCAAGGGCGCGAGCCACCGCATCCAGCAGGTCGCGCTGCGGCGGCTGTGATCTGGCTTCGCGCCCTCAGCTCCTTCATTGCGAGCGCAGCGAAGCCCTCGCAATGACGGCCGGCGACTGATCCATGGAAGCCCTCGCATCGCTCGGCGCGATGGCTCTCGCGGCCTTCGTCGCCGCAACCCTGCTGCCGGCGCAATCGGAAGCCGTGTTCGTCGGCCTGCTGACGGCGGGGAGCGCCGATCCGCTCGCACTCTTCCTGACCGCGAGCCTCGCCAACACCGCGGGCTCGATCCTCAACTGGTGGCTCGGGCTGATGATCGCGCGCCACGGCATCGACAGGCTGCCGGCGCGGCTGCGGCCCGATCCGGTGCGCTTCGCGCAGGCGCAAGGCTTCTTCGCCCGGTTCGGCTGGCCCTCCCTGCTGCTGGCCTGGGTTCCGATCATCGGCGATCCCCTGACCTTCGTCGCGGGAACGCTGAACTACCCGTTCTGGCGCTTCGCCCTGCTCGTCCTGATCGGCAAGACCGGGCGCTATGCCGCGCTCTGGGCGGGTTGGACGAGCCTCGCCTGACTATGCCGGCCCAGCCGAGGGCTTTCCCGAAAACTTCCGTTGGGTCAGGCTCATATGATTTGCGAAACCGGCCGGGGCGGGCTACCAGCGAAGCGTCCGTTCAAGGAGATCAGACTATGAGCATTCAGCGTATCGGCGTCGGCCCGCGCATGTCCAAGGCCGTGGTTCACGGCAACACCGTCTATCTGGCCGGCCAGGTCGCGGCCAACGCCGCCGGCAAGAGCGTCGGCGAGCAGACCGCCGACATCCTCGGCATCATCGACGGCATCCTGGCCGAGGCCGGCACCGACAAGTCGAAGCTGCTGATGGTCAATATCTGGCTTTCCGACATCTCGACCTTCGCCGAGATGAACGCCGTCTGGGACAAGTGGGTCGTCGCCGGGGCCACGCCGGGCCGCGCCACGGTCGAGGCGAAGCTCGCCGCGCCGCAGTACACAGTCGAGATCGCGGTCATCGCCGCGAAGTAAACCGTCCCGGATCGCCGCGCCTCCATCGGGACACGCGGCGATCCCCGTCACCGGACCGGAGCGGGAGGCGACCATCAGCCAGACCGACCAGATCGCTCCGCTCCTCGCGCGTGTCGCGGGGCGCCGTGGCATCGCGCCGCTGGCGCTGGCGGCGATGATCGGGGATTGGCTGCGTCGCCCCGGCTCCACCCAGCCCGACGAAAACCTGCTCGACCGCAAGGCCACGGATTTTCTCACGCTCACGAAGCGTCTCGCGGTGCCTCTGGGAAATCCGGAGATTCAGCGCCTGCGCAGCGAGGCTGCAGGCGCCATCGCCAACGGGCGTTTCGCCGAAGCCGACAAGGCGCTCGCCCAGGCCGAATTGCACGCCATCGGCGGCTCCACCGACCTCTCCGCGCTGCCGCCCGCAAGCCGGCTGCTGATCGGCGAGAACCGCGCCGATCGCGCGGCCATCAGTTTCCTGCGCACGACAGCGGAAGCCTATCGCCAAGCCGCCGCCCGCTATGGCGAGGCGTCTGCCCTGATCGGCCTTGCCGATGTCGACCGCAGCCGCGACGCCGCCCTGGACCACGCGAAGGCCCTGGCCCGGATCAGCGAGGATTTCGGCGGACGCGACGGCTATGACGCGGCCATCCCCGCGCTGCGGCGACTGCTGGAAGGTCTGGATAGCCTGGCCGATACCGTCGCCTTTGCCGAGGCTCAGGAGGCGCTCGCCGCCACGCTCGACAAGCTCGCCACTCTCACTGGCGACGCCAGACTGCTCGAGGAAGCCCTCAAGCACTGCCGGGCCGGGCTCGAGGATCTGCGCCATGACGAGGCGCCGGCGCTCTGGCGTGCGCTGAAGTTGCGCTTCGGCAAGCTCGCGGTGAACCTCGGCGTTGCGCAGAAGGACGACAACCTGCTCGAGGAGGCGGTCGCGACCTATGCCACCGCGCTCGCGGTCTGGAAACGCAGCGACGACGAGGACCGCTGGCTCGAGGCCGAGCACATGATCTCGCGTGCGCGCGCAACGCTCGGCGGGCGCCGCAGCGACCTCTCCCTGCTCGAACGTGCCTTCAACGGGCTCAATCGGGTTTCACAGGCGACCGACCGCAGCCGCGACCCGATGCGCTGGGCCGCGCTCCAGGATCAGATGGGCGGTGTTCTCGCGGCGATGGGCGAGCGCTACAGCGAACCCGTCGTGATCGAGGAGGCGATCGCCGCCTTCGCCGCCGCGCTGGAGGAACATCGCGTCGAACGCGCGCCGCTGCTCTGGGCGCAGACATCGGCCAACCAGGCCGAGGCCAAGCTGCAGCTCGCACGCCGCAACAAGGACAAGGCGCTGGCACAGCAGGCCCTCGCCCAGTTGATGGCGGCGACCCAGACCGCCCTCAAGGCGGCGAATGGCGGCACCGTCGCGGCCGACCTGCAGAGGCGGCTCGGGTCCGCGGGAGCTGCCGCCGCGAAGCTGATCGCGGGCTGAAGCCGCTTCAGCGCCGGCGGCGCGCCGCCAGCCGCTCCAGCGCGGCATCCAGTGTCGCATCGCGCTTGGCGAAGCAGAAGCGCACGACATTCCTGACCGCACCCTCGGCATAGAAGGCGCTGACGGGGATCGCTGCGACGCCGTTCTCGGTCACCAGCCTGCGGCAGAAATCGACGTCGTCGCTCTCGCCGAGCGGGGCGATGTCGACATTGAGGAAATAGGTTCCGGCGCTCGGCAGCACCGCGAAGCCGAGATCGTGCAGGCCGGCGGCGAAGCGGTCGCGCGAGCGCTGGAATTCGGCGCGCATGCCCTCGTAGTAGCCGTCATCCTTGCCGAGACCGAAGGCGACGGCGGCCTGCAGGTTCGGCGGCGTGGTGAATGTCAGGAACTGATGCGCCTTGGACAGCACGCGCATGAGCGCAGGCGCGGCCATCACCAGCCCGACCTTCCAGCCGGTCAGCGAGAAGATCTTGCCTGCGGACGAAATCTTGACGGTGCGCTCGCGCATGTCGGGGCGCCCGAGCACCGAGGCATGGCGGTGCCCGTCGAAGACGACATGCTCCCAGACCTCGTCGCAGATGGCGATCGCATCGTGCCGGACGCAGAAATCGGCGAGCAGGTCGAGATCGGCCTTGCCGAAGATCGTCGCGGTCGGGTTCAGCGGATTGTTGAACAGCACGACCCTGGTCTTCGGCGAGAAGGCCTTTGCCAGCGCTTCCTCGGTCAGGCCGAAATGCGGCGGGGTCAGGGTCACGAATTTCGGGATGCCGCCGGCGCGCCGCACCAGCGGCAGATAGGCGTCGTACATCGGCTCGAACAGCACGACCTCGTCGCCGGGCGTGATCAGGGCCATCAGCGCGCCGGCGATCGCCTCGGTCGCGCCCGAGGTCACCATGATTTCGCTGTTAGGATCGAGATCGAGCCCCTGCCAATGCCTGTAGTGTTTCGCCGTCGCCTCGCGCAGCTCCGGCAGGCCCATCATCGGCGGGTACTGGTTCCAGCCGTCGACCACGGCCTCGGCCGCCTTCCGGCGGACGTCGAGCGGGCCGGGATCGTCCGGAAAGCCTTGCCCGAGATTGACCGCGCCGGTCTCGCGGGCGAGCTGCGACATCACCTCGAAGACGGTGGTGGGAAGGGCGGAGAGGATCGGGTTCATCGCGACGGATCGGCTCGGCAAAGGCGGGAGCCGCGGCTTTAGCATGCCGGACGGGCCGGCGCATCCAATGGAAAAGCGATCTGGCGAGGGCGTCAAAAAATAGCGAATGATGAATGTTGACATTCGTCAGCATTCAGTGTTTATACAGGTCAGCCGGCCTTCGACGGACGCCTGTTGCGACTTCGCCCCTTTGGCGCAGCAGGATGCCGCAGAAGGCCGGCAAACCTTGTCAGGATGATGCAAGCCATCTCCCGCCCCGCGAAATCCGCGCCAAGTTCTCCCACAGCCCTTGCCTGAAGATTGCCGCTCTCCCATCGAGCGGCCGCAGCACGACACCCGATGTTCCCGTCATGCTCGCCCTTGTGGCGAGCATCCACGTCTCGAACGCGAGCTTCGACCAGCGACGACGGGGATGGTCGGGACAAGTCCGACCATGACACGCGGGTCGCGCAGAATGACAGGCAGGTCATTCATGAATTCCGGGCCCTTCGCCGACGCGAAGCCTCGGAATGACGGCGTGCTTCCCTCGAAATCCCACAGGCTCTAAGCAGACGCATGGCCCGCTCCCCCGTCCCCGCGATCATGATCCTCGGCACCGGCTCCAATGTCGGCAAGTCGCTGATCGTCGCGGGCTTATGCCGGCTCTTCGCGAATCGCGGCCTGGAAGTGCGGCCGTTCAAACCACAGAACATGTCGAACAATGCCGCGGCCACCGGCGCCGGCGAGATCGGCCGGGCACAGGCCCTGCAGGCCCGCGCCGCCCGGACCGCTGCGCATCCCGACATGAACCCCGTGCTGCTCAAGCCGGAGGGCGAGCAAGGCAGCCAGATCATCCTGCAGGGCCGCGTCGCCGGCCGCTTGTCCTCGCGCGATTTCGCACGGCGCGGGGATTTCATGCCGCAGGTGCTCGAAAGCTTCGCGCGCCTGAGCGAAGGCGCCGATCTCGTCATCGTCGAGGGCGCGGGATCGCCGGCCGAGACCAACCTGCGAGCCCGCGACATCGCCAATCTCGGCTTCGCCCGCGCGGCGAACGTCCCGGCCGTGCTGGTCGGCGATATCGACCGCGGTGGCGTGATCGCCAGCCTGGTCGGCACGCACGCGGTTCTCGATGCTGAAGACAGGGCGATGATCCGCGCCTTCGCGATCAATCGCTTCCGGGGCAATGTCGACCTGTTCACGCCCGGCGTCGCGACCATTGCGGAAGCCACCGGCTGGCCCTGCCTCGGCGTCGTGCCCTGGTTTGCCGATGCGGTGCGCCTGCCGGCCGAGGACGGGCTCGACATCCGCTCCGGACGCAAGGCCGGAGCCCGGATCAGGATCGCCGTGCCGGTGCTGCCGGGCATCGCGAATTTCGACGATCTCGATCCGCTCAAGCTGGAGCGGGACGTCGACCTCGCCATGATCGGGCCGGGGCAGCCGCTGCCGGGCGATGCCGATCTCGTCATCCTGCCGGGCTCGAAGACGACGCTGCGCGACCTCGCGGCATTGCGGCGAGAAGGCTGGGATATCGACATCCTGGCCCATCGCCGCAGGGGCGGACGTGTCCTCGGGCTCTGCGGCGGCTACCAGATGCTCGGCAGCGTGGTGCGCGACCCGCTCGGGCTGGAAGGGCCACCGGGGGCGGCGCCGGGCCTCGGCCTGCTCGATGTCGAGACCACGCTCGACGCCGACAAGACCGTGCGCGAGGTCGGCTTCATCGATGCGGCCAGTTCGGCCGAGGGCCGTGCCTACGAGATCCATCTCGGCCGCACCGAAGGCGCCGATACCGCCCGCGCGCCGTTCCGCGTCGAGGGCCGGGCGGAGGGAGCGGCGAGCCCGGACGGCCGGGTCGCCGGCAGCTATCTGCATGGCGTCTTTGCTTCGGACGCGGTGCGCGGCGCATGGCTGGCCGCCATCGATGGCGCGAGAGGCGCGTCGGAACTGCTCTACGACGATGCGATCGAGGCGACGCTGGATGCGCTTGCCGCGCATCTGGATGGTCATTTCGACACGGAAGCGCTGCTCGATCTCGCCCGGCGCCGTGTTTCCCAGAGGTAAGCCGCCTGCGGAACATCGGTGCCCGTGATCCGTTCCCCTACCGTGATCCTGGGGGAAGATTGATGCACATCAAGGCAAAAGTCTTTATTCGCCATTACGTTGACGAATGACGAAATTCGTCATAACGATCAATTCTTCACCGCTTTCGTTTGAAACAACCCAGCCGGCGACGCCGTGAGCAACCCCGAACGCGATACCAGGCAGATCATCGTCGACACCGCCGAGCGCTTCTTCCGCGATATCGGGTATCAGAAGACGACCGTGGCGGACATCGCCAAATCCCTGCGCATGAGCCCAGCCAACGTCTATCGCTTCTTCGATTCCAAGAAGTCGATCAACGAGGCCGTGCTGGAGCGCTACAAGCGCGAGCAGGAAGAGGCGATCGCCGCCATCGCGGACGAGGACCGGCCCGCCGCCGAGCGCCTGCGCGACATCCTCGCCACCTCCTACCGCCTCAACGCCGCGCGCTTTGCCGGCCATGCCCGGATGCAGGAAATGGTCTGCGCCGCGATGGAGGAGAGCTGGGACGCGATCATCGCCCATATCGAGCGCTTCGACATCGTGCTGCGCCGCGTCGTCGCCGACGGCATCGCGCGGGGCGAGTTCCGGCCGATGGAACCGGCGCACGCCACGGGCTGCATCCGCACCGCGATGATCCGCTTCATGCACCCGCTGCTGATCACGCAATGCGAGTGCATCCCAGGGCCGACGCCGGACGAGATGATCGCCTTCGTGCTCAGCGCGCTGGAAGCGAGGCCGCAAAGTCGCTAGACGGCCTCCGCCGGAGCATCGAAGCGAACATTCGGCCCGATACTCCAGGTTTCCGATTTCGCATCGGCTTTCCCGAAAACCGCGTTCACCTTTTCAGGCCGATGCTCCAGCGCGTTGACAAGCCGCAGAGGGAGCGGGATACCGCCCGGGCATGGCCATCCTCCCGAAACAGAATCTCAAGAAGCTCGCCATCGTCCTGCACGACCTTCTGGTCACGGCGCTGGCGATCTGGCTCGTCTTCATCGTCCGCTTCGAGGGTGCGCAGCTCGAAGAGCACCTGCGCTATCTGCCGCAGTTCCTGCCCTTCTTCGTGGCCTATGCCGGGCTGGTCTACTGGTTCTTCTCGCTCTACCGCTCGAAATGGCGCTTCGCCTCGCTGCCGGACCTGTCGAACATCGTCAAGGCAGTCTCCGTCCTGACGGTCTCGCTGCTCGCGGTCGACTACGTCCTGGTCGCACCGAATTTCTACGGGGCCTTCTATTTCGGCAAGATCTCGATCGCGCTGTACTGGCTCGTGCAGGTCTCGCTGCTCGGCGGCCCGCGCCTCGGCTATCGCTACCTGAAATATGCACGCTCGCGCACCACGACCGGGCGCGAGTCCAGCCTGCCGGCGCTGCTGCTCGGGCGCGGCGTCGAGGTCGAGATGGTGATCCGCGCCATGGAGGCCGGCACGATGCGGCGACTGCGCCCAACCGGGATCCTGTCGCCGCGGCCGGACGATCTCGGCCAGACGATCCGCGGCGTGCCGGTGCTCGGGCTGCTCGGGGATATCGAGCGGATCGCGGGCGAAGCGGTCGAGCGCGGCGAAGCCTATCGGCGGATCGTGGCCACGCCCTCCGCCCTGCTGCCGGAAGCGGAGCCGGAAAAATGGCTGGCCCAGACGCGCAAGCTCGCCCTGCCGATCTCGCGCATCGAAGCACTCGGCGAGGGCATTCGCGACACGGAGATCGCGCCGCTCGAGATCGAGGACCTGCTGGTGCGCTCGACCGTCGCGATCGATCGCGAGCGGCTCGGCTCCTTCCTCAAAGGCAAGCGCGTCATCGTCACCGGCGGCGGCGGCTCGATCGGCTCGGAGATCTGCCTTCGCTGCGCCGCCTTCGGTGCGGCCGAGCTTCTCGTCGTCGAAAGCTCCGAACCGGCCCTGTTCCAGATCAGCGAACAGCTCTCGGTGCAGGCGGCGCAGACCGCCGTCTCGGGCGTGCTGGCCGATGTGCGCGATCGTGAGCGAATCATGCCTCTCTTCGCCGGTTTCAAGCCCGATATCGTCGTCCATGCGGCGGCGCTGAAGCATGTGCCCTATCTGGAGGCCGACTGGAGCGAGGGCATCAAGACCAATATCTTCGGCTCGGTGAACGTCATGGACGCCGCCGTCGCGGCCGGCGCCCGGACCTTCGTGATGATTTCGACCGACAAGGCGATCGAGCCCGTCTCGATGCTGGGCGCGACCAAGCGCTTCGCCGAGATCTACGCGCAATCGCGCGATGCCGAGCTCGTCGCCGCCGATTCCGGCATCCGGCTGGTCGCGGTGCGCTTCGGCAATGTGCTGGGCTCGGCCGGCTCGGTGGTGCCGAAGTTCAAGGCGCAGATCGCCCGCGGTGGCCCGGTTACGGTGACCAGCCCGGAGATGATCCGCTATTTCATGACGATCCGCGAGGCTTGCGACCTCGTGCTGACCGCGGCTTCCCACGCCCGCGAAAGCGGCGCCGAGACCGAGCGCGCCGCCGTCTACGTGCTGAAAATGGGCCAGCCGATGCGGATCATGGACCTGGCCGAGCGGATGATACGCCTCGCCGGCTTCGAGCCGGGCGAGGATATCGAGATCGTCGTCTCGGGTGTCCGGCCGGGCGAGCGGCTGCATGAGATCCTGTTCGCCCATGACGAACCGATGGCCGAAACCGGGCTCGACGGCGTGATGGCCGCCAAGCCGATCTTCGCCGGCCGCGCCCGGATCGAGGAATGGCTGGCGCAGCTCCAGGCCGCCGTGAAGACCAACGACCAGGCCGCGGCCAATGCCGTGCTCGACGAGGCGATTCCGGATTTCAGCCGGCGCGATTCGACGCGGCCAGCCGTGCCAGCGCTGCCGTCGTCTCAACCTGCGGCCGCCAGCCAGCGGTGAGCAGGCGCTCCGGCCGGGCGACGAGGCTTCCCGACAGCTTGAGGAAGGTCTCCTCACGGCCTGCAAGACGCGCCAGCCGACGCAACCAGGCCTCGGGCACGGGCAGGAGTCCGGGGCCACGCCCCAGCCCGGAACGCATCGCCGCGAGCATCCCGGACACGCTGATCGGCTCGGGATCCGACAGCGCATAGCTCTGCCGGGCCGGGCAGGCCGGGGTCAGCGCGAACAGGATGGCGCTGGCGAGGTTTTCGACGGCCAGCAGCGAGCGCGGCCCCTTCAGCCCACCGAAGGGCAGCGGCACGGGCAAGCGCGCCAGCTTGAGAAGCGCGGCCATGTTGGCCTTCACGCCCGGGCCGTAGATCAGCACCGGGCGCAACGCGACCCAGTCGAGATCGAGTGCGGCCAGCCCTTGTTCCGCCGCAAGCTTCGAGCGGCCATAGGGGTCGCCGGGCATCGGCTGCATCTCTTCGGTCAGCGGCGGGCCATCGAAGGCGTCGGTCAGCGCCTTGATCGAGGACAGATAGACGAAGCGCCGCACCCCGGCCGCTTCCGCGGCGCGGGCGAGCTCCAGCGTCGCTTCCGTATTGATGCGGCGGTAGAGCGCCTCGTCGAGCCCCGGCCCGGCATGGGCGAGGCCGGCCATGTGAACGACATGGTCGACGCCCTCCAGAGCGGCCTGCCAGTCGACGGGCGCCGTGAAATCCCCGGTCAAGACGGCTTCCACCCCGGCAGGAACGGCCTGCGCACGGCGTTGGGCGAGGCGCGGGCGATAGCCTGCTTCGATCAGGCTCGCGACGACATGCGGCCCGACGAAGCCGCTCGCTCCGGTGATGAGGACGCAGCCCTCAGCCATGTCGCGGGCCGGCAGCGAAGCGGCGGAGCAGCAGGCCGGTGAGCAAACCCGCAATGGCCAGGCAAGCGAACTGGACGGGAAGAGCCGGCCAGAGCAGCGACGCGCCCGCGATTACTGCCAGCGCGAAATTGAGCAGGGCGACGCGGCCGACAACCGCCATGACGCCGAAACCGTTGGTCGTGGCCTGCTGGTAGAAATGCAAGCGATGCGCTTCCCAGACCTTCTCGCCACGGGCAAGGCGGCGCAGCAGCGTGATCGTCGCGTCGGCGATATGGTAGAACGGCAGGATCAGCGCGGCGGCGAAAGCGCCGGTGCCGGCGAGCCGATAAAGCAGATAGGCCGTGACGAGCCCGATCGGCAGCGAGCCGACATCGCCGAGAAAGAGACGCGCCACCGGCCGGTTGAAGGGCGCGAATCCAAGAAGGCCGCCGCAGAGCGCCGCCGCGAGCCAGCCGGTGACGGGATCGATCGTCCCCGTCATCCCGGCGAGTGCCAGCGTCGCGGCCAGCGGCACCATGCCGGCGACCGTGATCCAGTCGAGCCCATCCATGAAATTGACGAGGTTGACGAACCACACCCCTGCCAGAAGCGCGAATGCACGCTCGACAGACAGAGGCAGGAATTCCGGGAACAGACGCAACTCGGGCGCGGCGCGGAACAGCACGAAACCGACGCAGACTGCCTGCAGCACCAGCCGGATGCTTGCCGGCAGCGGCCGGATATCATCCCATGCGCCGACGATGCCGAGCCCGGTCACGGCCAGGCCGAGCACGATCACTGCGCGCGCCGCTTCGCTTTCGACCGGAGCGAGCCAGAGCGAGGCGCCGAGCGCCAGGAAGGCGCCGGCGAGGACGGCGATGCCTCCACCCTGCGGGGTCGGAATCCTGTGGCTGGACCGGGCATTCGGCCGCGCCAGCGCGTAGCGCAGCAGGAGCGGACGCAAGGCCACGCACAGCACCGCCGCCAGAACGGCGGCGGTGGCACAGATGATCAGGGGGCGGAGCAAGTTGTCCAAAGTGCCCGCACCATAGTCGAGGCGGCGCAAAAGCCTAGAGGCCAGCCGACCTTATACGCGCGGAGCGGTGTCCACTTCGCTCGAAATGCTCTAGTTTCGGAAGCCGATCAGCACGCCATCGGCGCCGAGCTGGAGCTGGAGTCCCTGGCGGCGGGTGGCGAGCCTCAGCGTCACACCCTTGTCATTGCGCAGCCAAGTTGTACCCCGGCCGGCAGCACCGACGGCCCAGCCTTCCTTGAGCTGAACGTAAGGTCCGGCGAAATCGGAGACGCGGCGCAGCCCGTAGACCGTGCCGGAGGCGACAGAACGCGAGGCGCCGATCGAGCCGATGCCCAACCCGCCGACCGTGATGGGATAGGAGCGCCCCTTGTAGCGCAGGGTCCCGCCGCCGGCCTCGCCGGAGGCGATGAAGCCGGCCTGAACCTGCTCGATGCGGACGGTTCCCGTCGACGGGCCGAGGGAGCGCTGCTGCGCCACGGCCGGCGCGGCCAGCATCAGCACGGCGGCGATGGTGGTGGTGGTCTGCCTGATCGTCATCATATCCTGCTCCTTCGGCCGAATCGGCGGCATGGCCGATCAACCCGCGAAACGCGGATTCGATCCCCGGCGGGAGCGGAATTACGGTCGGATCAGGATCGAGACCGCAGAAGCCTGCCCGGATCGGTCACTTCCCGACCTTCTCGTTGCGCAGGGCATTGGCGACCTGGTCGACAAGACGGCGCGGATCGGGATGGCCGTCATATTCGATGACGCCGACATTCAACGTGTTCTTGAGAACCGTCTGGCCGTCGATCGAGAAATGCGTCGCCGCATAACTCCCGACGATCCCGCGGGCGAAGGCCGCCGCCTCCCTGGCATCCGTCCCGACGCGGATGATCAGGAAGGTCTCCCGGCCCATGCTGAACACGGTGTCGCTCGACCGCACCGCATTGAGCAGCATCGCGGCTGTCTGCTGCACGACGGTGTCGGCGCCGGCCTCGCCGAGGCGGGCCCGCAACGTGTCGAACTGGGAGATCTCGAGCATGATCATCGAGAACGGGCGGCTCGTGCGGCGGCGCAGTGCGATCTCGCGGGAGATCGCCGCCCGCAGGAAACGGCGGTTGAGCAGACGCGAGAGCGGATCCCGGGCACCGCCCATGTCGAGGGAATGGCTGAACTGGGCGCTCAGGAGATTGTTGATCTGAGCGACGATCTGCCTGATCTCGCGCAAGCGCTCCTGGCTGCCGGCCGCGTCAGTGCCGGCGTGGAGCTGCCGGATATGGGCATCGGCCTGATCGACGAGCCGCGCGATCGAGGCATATTCCGCGGTCCGGCCGAACAGCAGATTCGCCCGGTGCGAGAACCACAGGCCGAACTCGGAACGGCTCAACGGCAGGACGCCGCCCGCTTCGCCGGCGATATGGGAGCCGAAGAACACGGCCTGCGCCCATTCGGCGAGCGAAGCCTTCTGCTTTTCCCGCTCGGCCCGAAAATCGTGATCGATCGACACCTGGCGCAGCGCTTCCTCCGCGCGCAGGTTGCGGTCGAGCCCGCTGATATGGGCAGCCATGATCGCCGCCGTCGCGATGTCGATGACGCCGGAGACGTAGAGCGCGGCCTGGGCGAATTCGTCCCGCGACAGCCGGGTATGCTTGAGATTGCTGCAGATGCCGCGCTTGAAGGCCCGCGCCGCGAGCATGCTCAGCGAGGTCGAAATCTGGATGCGGGCATGGGTCGCCCCGATCTCGGACTGACGCATGAGGAAAAGCGTCGGGTCGAGCGGCTCCCGCGGGAAGATCTCGACCAGCCACTGCGACAGGGCGCCCCGGAAGCGCCGCGCGAGGCTCTCGTTGTCGAACAGAGCCTGGACTCTGACATGGCGCGCGAGGTCGCCCCAGAGTTCGTCGACCAGATCGCCAGCGAAGTGCTTGACGGTGCTCGCCACCATAGCGCGCACAGATGCGGGCATGTTGCTGCTCAAGGTTGAAATCTCAACCTTCAGTTGCGCGAAATCTTCTTCTTCCCAGAGCGCTGCGCTCAGCATTTCACCTTATCCGGCAGAATAGAAATTCCTGACGAGATCAATCCGTAGTATCTTATAGTTATCAAACGACAACAAACCTGCTCGAGCTCCATTAAGAACTCGTTAATATCGGTTAACATGTTAACGCGGCTTGTCCTCAGATATCATGAAAATGAACCGGTTTTGAAACAAACGCCCCCAGGATCATGCAAATTTCGCCCACGATTCGTAAATTTTCTTCGCGCTGTTAAGTGCGGCTAACAAGCCCTTAATCGCTTCCTTAAGAGCCTCCGCTCGTTATTTAACTTGGTTAGAGCTTTCTTCCCTGCGTCACATCGCGTCGGGGACGGACAATGGCCTTCAACCTCTTCACCAAGGACAATGCTGCGGCCCAGATCGAGGCGATCCATCGCTCGCAGGCCGTGATCGAGTTCGACATCACGGGCAAGGTTCTGTCCGCCAACGACAATTTCCTCGCGGCGACCGGCTACAAGCTCGAAGAGATCGTCGGGCACCCCCATGCGATCTTCCTGCGCAGGGACGAGGCCTACGCGCCGGCCTACAAGGCGTTCTGGAGCGCGCTGCGTCAGGGAGAGCCGCAGGAGGGGCAATTCCTGCGCTTCAGCAAGGACGGCGCGCCGCTCTGGCTCCAGGCGGTCTACGCGCCCGTGCTCGGCCGCGACGGCAAGCCCACCAAAATCGTCAAATTCGCGACCGACATCACCGCCCAGAAGGCCGAAATCGCCAATTCGGAAGCGCAGATCGCCGCGATCCGCAAGTCGCAGGCGGTGATCGAATTCAATCTCGACGGCATCGTGCTCGATGCCAACGAGAACTTCCTGAATGCCGTCGGCTATCGCCTCGACGAGATCAAGGGCCAGCATCATCGCCTGTTCATCGCGCCCGAACAGCATCAGTCCGACGAATACAAGCGGTTCTGGGCCAAGCTCGGCCGCGGCGAATACGACGAGGGCGAGTATCTGCGCATCGGCAGGGGCGGACGCCGGATCTGGATCCAGGCGACCTATAATCCGATCCTCGATTCCGCCGGGCGGCCCTACAAGGTGGTGAAATTCGCCTCCGACATCACGGAACGCCGCCGCGAGCAGGAGGCCCTGCAGCTCACCGTCACCGAGACCCAGCAGGTCGTCGCCGCCGCCAAGCAGAAAAATCTCAATCCACGCATCGAGATGGCCGGCAAGGCCGGCGACCTGCGCAATCTCTGCGAGGGCGTGAACGCGCTGATCGAGACGCTCTGCGACGTCGTGACCACGACGGCCGAGATCTCCGGGACGCTGACGGCCGGCTCCTCGACGATCAACCAGGACAGCCGCAACCTCGCGCAGCGGACCGAAGAGCAGGCCAGCAGCCTCGAGGAGACCGCCGCCACGACCGAGGAGCTCGCGGCTTCCGTCAAGCAGAGCGCGGCGCGGGCGCAGGACGCGACGGTGCTCGGCGAGAAGGCCAATGCCATCGCCCATCGCGGCGGCGACATCGTCACCGCGGCGATCGCGGCGATGGAGCGCATCGAGCGCGCCTCAGCCAATATCGCCGACATCATCAACGTCATCGACACGATCGCCTTCCAGACCAACCTGCTCGCCCTCAACGCGGCCGTCGAGGCGGCCCGGGCCGGCGAGGCGGGCCGCGGCTTCGCGGTGGTCGCGTCGGAAGTCAGGGCACTCGCGCAGCGCTCCAGCGATTCGGCCAATGACATCAAGAAGCTGATCACGGATTCGGGCGAGGAGGTCGCCGCCGGCGTGAAGCTGGTTCAGGACGCCGGCGCCGCGCTGACCGAGATCGTCCAGTCCTCACAGCAGGTCTCCAACGCGCTCGCGGATATCTCGATCGCCTCGCAGGAGCAGGCGAACGGAATCGAGGAGGTGGCCAAGGTGGTGGCTCATCTCGACGAGATGACGCAGCAGAACGCCACGATGGTCGAGCAGAGCCATGCCGTCGCCGGCACACTCGAAGGTTCGGCGAAGCGGCTCCAGTCCCTCGTCACCTCCTTCCAGATTCCGCTGGAGCGGCTGAACAGAAAAACTGAACCGGCCGCCTTCGCCAGACCGGCGCCGGGCGAGGCCGAGCTCGCCCCGACGGCCCCGGCGCGGCTGCAGCGCAAGGTGCTGCGCGCGATCAACGGCCACGACGACTGGGCCGAGTTCTGAACGGCTCCGCCGCAGCGTCCCGGCCTGGGAAACGCTGCCATCGCCCGACGACCGAACGATCCGAGGACAAGACCTTGAACCAGGACGACTTCAGCAATTGCATCGCCGGGCTGGCCAGCGCCCAGATCAGCCTGTTCGGCATCCTGTTCAAACATCTGGAGAATCGCCTGGGCGGCGAGATCCGGCGCGATTTCGCCGATGAGCTCGGCCGGATCATGGCGATCTCCGAGCAGAGCGGGCAACCGATCCAGCCGATGCAGCGCATCGTCTTCCAGAACATCGCCGACTGGCTGCAATCATCCGAGCGCGGCTGGACGCCGGTCGTGATCGAGGGGGCGAAGACCCAACCGGTCATGACGGGCGAAGCCGCGCCGGCATGTCACGGCTGAGCGCCGCGCGTATCCGGAAGGGCCCGCGTCTCAGTGACTGCGCGATCAGACAAATTCGGCTTCCCATCCCGAACCCTGCTGCGCCTGAGCGCATGGCTCGAGGCGAGCTGTGGCCTGGCGATCGCCGCGGAGGAGCGGGCGCGGCTGCGACAGGCGCAGGCCGTGCGCTACGGCGAAGCGCTGCCGACGATTCTCGGCGCCAATATGGTGTTCTCGCTGACGATCTCGGCGGTGCTGCTCTGGTCGGGCTGGTGGCTCTTTCCACTCATCTGGGCACCCGTCGTCGTGGCGCTGTCGGGGTTCGGCATCCGGCGCATGAGTCTCCTGAGAGCCCGTACCCAGCAAACCGAGCCTCCCTCGCCGCGTTTCACGGTGCGCATCATCCGTGATTCCTGCCTGCTCGCGCTGCCCTGGGCGGCTCTGGCCGTCGCCTTCAATCCCGGCGCGGCGCCGCGGCTCGACGGGATCATCGGCATCACGATCACCTGCCTATCCTGCGTCGGCGTCTTCACCATGGCGATCATGCCTGCCGCCGCAGCCGCCTTCCTGGCGACGCTCTGGGCCGGGCGACTGACGCACCTGGTCTTCCTCAAGGGCGACATGCTGGTGCTGTACGTCGCCGTGGACCTGATCTTCCTGGCGCTCTCGCTACTGCTCGTGCGCTCGGTCGCGCAGCGCTTCCTCGATCGCGTGCGGGCGGAAACCGAGATCGCCGCGCTGCGCGAAGCGGAACGCCGGCACGCGGCACGCGAGGAGGCAATGCGGCTGGCACTGGAAAGCCGCGTCCAGGTCTTCCACGGGGATGTGAAAACGGCCTTGTCCTCGCTGTCTGCCTCGATCGGCCAGATGAATGGCAGCGCCGACCGGTTGACGACGCTATCCCGGACATCCCGGTCCGGCGTGGCGGAATTCCCGGGGATGGTCGACCGCGCCAGACTCGGCCTGAAGCATGTCGACGAGGAATCGCACCGCATGACCGAGGCGGTTTCGTCGATCCGGGCTGGTGCCGACCACACCTCAGGCTTCGTCCAGGTCGCGGCAGAGAACGTACGCCGGTCCGTCCTCATCAAACAGAAGCTGGTCCATCTCCTGGACGAGGTCGACAAGGGCACGAACCTGATCCGAGACATCGCGCGGCAAACCAATCTCGTCGCGCTCAACGCGACGATCGAAGCAGCACGGGCCGGCCAGCTCGGAACCGGCTTCTCCGTGGTCGCGCGCGAAGTGAAGCTCCTGTCCGGCCGAACCAATCAGGCCGCCGAGCTCATCATCAAGCAGGTCGAGGAAATCCGCGCGGCAGCCAGGGAATCGATCGCCGCCTCACATGAGATCGAAACGGCGGCGCATTCGGTGATCGATTCGGCCGAAACCATCCTGGCCGCCTCCGACCAGCAGGCCGATGCGCTCGGCAAGATCGTCATCGCGCTAGGCGACGCCGTGATCGCCGCCGAAGCGGTGACGCAGGCGACGGCGATCGTCACGGCAGGCTCGGAGGGCGCGCTCGACCAGGCCGTCTCCGTGGCCGAAATCGCCACGCGGATCCAGGAGACCGCGCAGGCCCTAAGCGACACCGTCGATGCGTTCTCGGCGCTGGTCGTCAAGCTGTGACCGGAGCCTCGCGCAAGGGCACAGTCAAATCGGGCTTCGCATCAGGAAGGCCCGACGGATCCAGCTTTTCAAGGAATTTGGAGCGGGCGATCGGGATCGAACCGACGACATTCAGCTTGGGAAGCGGTGCGAAGCCCTTGATCTAGTTGAGCCCCATTCCCCATCGCAGTTTTGGAACTGCGACGAATGAGTGAGGCCGATCTCGATACTGATGACCTCTCTGCTGAGAAGCTCCGCGCCATAATCCATGGCGCGGAGGCGCAGTTCAAGGACCCGCATCGGCGTATCGCCGAGATGGTCGAGAACGCATTCAACCCCCGCGTTGATGACGGTTTTCAGCTCGGGCCGCCGGTCGATGAGGCGCCGCCGAAGCGCAAGCCGATCATGGCAACGCCGTTCAAATGGATCGCGCCGAGCGCCATCCCGCCGCGGCGTTTCCTGTACGGCACCCACATAACGCGGAAGTACCTTTCGGCGACGATCTCCCCTGGTGGCGTTGGAAAGTCCTCGCTGGCCTTGACGGAGGCTCTGGCGATGGCCAGCGGGCGCGGCCTGCTCGGTATCGAGCCGCCGGCTCCGCTGAACGTCTGGTACTGGAATGGCGAAGATCCGATCGACGAGACGCAGCGTCGCATCGCCGCGATCTGCAAGCACTATCTGATCCCGCCAGCCGACTTCGAAGGCCGCCTGTTCATCGACACCGGCCGCGAAACAGAAATCAGCATCGCAAAAGGCTCACCCCGCGGCCTGACGCTGAACGATGCGACCAAGCAGGAGCTGATCGAAACGATCCACGAGCACGGCATCGACGTGGTGATCATCGATCCATTCGTGTCGAGCCACGAGGCTTCCGAGAACGACAACGGGCATATCGCGGCCATCTGCAAGCGCTGGGCGCAGATCGCGGATGAGACGAGTTGCGCCATCGAGTTCGTCCACCACGCCCGCAAGATGGGCGTGGGCGGCAGCGGCGACGTGACGGCGGACGATGCTCGAGGTGCCAGCGCTCTGCTCGCTGCGGTCCGCAGCGCCCGCACGCTCAATCAGATGTCGAAGGAAGACGCCGAGAAGGCCAAGGTTGAGCAGCCGCGCTCCCATGTCCGCATCGACGACGTGAAGGCCAACCTGGCGCCGCCAGCAGAGGGGGCGAGGTGGTTCAAGCTGATCGGCGTACCGCTCGACAATGGGGGCAACGAAGGCCGCGGCGACGAGGTTGCGGTCGTCACGCCGTGGAGATGGCCTGACCCAAACGAGGAGGTGACTGTCGATGACGTTCGCGCAGCCCTGGCTCGCATTGCGCAGGGCGAATGGCGCCTCGACCAGCAGGCAAAGAACTGGGTCGGGCATGCGATCGCAGAGGCGCTTGGCCAGGACATCGAGGAGAAATCCGTCCGCAGCGCCATGAAGCTGCTCGTCCAGAAATGGATCGCAGAGCGCTGGCTGAAAGTCGTCAAGCGCCAGGACCAAAAGCGGATGATGAGGGACTTCGTCGAACCGGGAGAGGGACCATGAAGGCACATTGCCCAACCTTCAAAGGTGTGGCGGGGCAGGGTGTGGCGCTGGGGCAAACCGAACTTGCCCCACCTCCCTATAGGCCCCCCTTTAGGGGGGCCGTAAGGGTGGGGCAGGAGCGTTCGAGCGGTGTGGCAGCGGAGCAGGCCGGAAGGCTGGCGCAGTTGGCGGCTCAGATCGAGCGGCTGAGCGTGTCGCATCGTGACCCGGAAGCGTTCTTCATCGAGCGGTCGGAGATTGCGAACGAGCTGCGGGTCGTGTCGCGCAACATTGTTGCGCGGTCACGGGTCCCTGTTCCCGCCAATTTAGCGGGACAGGCGGGCCGCGAGGGTTTGCCAGTGACTGGCGTTTTAGACGCTAAAGTCCGGACTTGAGGACGGTCCGAGCCATGCACCCAACGCAGAACGGATTGTTCGCTGACTTCGTCCCCGCTCCGGCCCCGGCCGTTTCGAAGAAGGGCTTTGCCGAGATGATCGGCGTGACGCCCGGCCGCGTGTCACAGTTGATCGAAGCCGGGTTGCCGGTTCAGCCGAATGGCACGATCGCGGTCAAGGAGGGCGTCGCCTGGGTCGAAGCGAATACCGACCCCGCCCGCCGGCGCGCTATCCTGCCCGGCAGCACGGCGTCGGCGCCTGCAGGTAGTTCTCGCGCCAGACGCGATGCAGCGGATGCTGTGACGGCCGAGCTGAAGGCCGCCAAGCTCGCCGGGAACCTCATCGACCGTCGTGTAGCGCTGCGCGTCGTCGAGAGCCGCGCCCGCATGGAACGGGATAGCTGGATTGCCTGGGTCAATCGGGTTGGACCGGGGATAGCCGCGGCGACCGGCGGGGACATCGCCGTCATCGCTGGCGAGCTGGATCGGTTGGTTCGCGAGCACCTCGCCAGCCTGGCCGAGATCAAGATCGAAAGGCTCGAGGCATGATGGATCTCGCGACCGAAACGTTCGCCCTCGTCGATGAGGCCTGGCGGCGCGGCCTCTCGACCCCGCCTGCGATGACGGTTTCCGAATGGGCCGATCGCAGCAGAATGCTCCCGTCCGAGAACGCGGAGCCTGGTCCGTGGCGGACCGATCGCGTGCCTTATCTCCGCGAGATCATGGACCAGCTGTCGATCAGCACGCCGACGGAGCAGGTCGTGTTCATGAAGGGCTCCCAGACCGGCGGTACGGAAGCCGCGTTGAACGCGATAGGCTACTGGATCGACCACGCGCCTGGATCAATCCTCGCCGTCTGGCCATCGATCGACATGGTGCGCCGGAACTCCCGCATCCGCATCGAGCCCCTCATCGCCGGCACGCCTGCGATTCGCGCGAAGATCGTCCAGCCGAAGGCAAAGGAGCCGGGCAACACGATCTCGCAGAAGGAATTTCCGGGCGGCTCGCTCATGATGACCGGCGCCAACAGCGCGACGGCCCTGCGATCGACCGCTGCGCGCTATCTCGTCCTCGACGAGGTCGACGCCTTCCCGATGGATGTCGACGAGGAGGGCGACCCCGTCTCGCTTGCGATCCAGCGCACCGTGACGTTCCGCGGCCGCCGCAAGATCGTGATGATTTCGACCCCGACCATCGCCGGTGTCAGTCGCATCGAGCGCGCCTGGCTGGAAAGCGACCGCCGTCGCTATCATGTGCCATGCCCGCACTGCGCCGCCTTTCAGCCGCTGGAGTGGCGCGGCGTGACTTGGCCCGAGGACGAGCCGGCGCGCGCCTTCTACGCCTGCCGGGAATGCGGAGGCGTTATCGAGGAGCATCAGAAGCCCGCGCTGCTCGCCGCCGGCCGCTGGGAGGCCGAGGCGGCCGGTCCCGGGAAGGCAGCCGGCTATCACCTCTCCGCGCTCTACAGCCCTTTCGAGAGTTGGGGGCAGATCGCTGTCGATTTCCTCGCCAGCAAGGACGATCCAACCCGTCTCAAGACATGGGTTAACCTCAAGCTGGGCGAGCCCTTCGAGGATCGCGAGACGGCGCCGCTTCCTGCCGAGCAGCTTCAGGCCCGCGCCGAGGATCTGGATCAACTTTGGACCGAGCTACTGCCGGACGGCGTCGCGGTGATTACCGCCGGCGTTGACGTGCAGGATAATCGGATCGAGGTCGAGCTCGTCGGCTGGGGTCGGAACGAAGAGAGCTGGTCCATCGACTACCAGATCATCCACGGCGATCCGGCCGGCCCTGAGCCATGGAACGCGCTGGACAGGATCATCGGCAGGCGCTTCGCCCATCCGCGCGCCGTGCCGGATTTGCCGGTGATGGCCGTGGCGGTCGATTCCGGCGGCCACCGCACCAGCCAGGTCATGGCCTATTCTGCCGCACGGCTGAACCGCCATGTATGGGCCGTGAAGGGCAAGGGCGGGGCTGGCGTGCCTGCCTGGCCCCGGCGCCCGCCAAAGCCGCGGAAGGCCACGACGACACCGCTGCACATCATCGGCGTGGATGGGCTGAAGCATCAGCTCCTGGCCCGCCTGCGCTTGTCGGAGCCCGGCCCGGGCGCATGCCATTTCCCGAGCGACCGCGATCCGTCGTGGTTCGCTGGCCTGCTGGCGGAACCGCCGATCAGAAAATACAGCCGCGGCGTGCCGCGGATCGAGTGGGTGGTCGACCGCGGTGTCAGGAACGAGCCACTCGACTGCCGGATTTACGCGCTAGCTGCGCTAGCTGGCCTTGGCGCAGCGGGCTTCTCGCTCAGCGATTCTGCATCGCGGATCAGCGAAGCCTGCGCGCGTCAAGGTGGCGGCGCCGAGAAGAGCCTGCTACCCCACAGGCCCTCAATTATTAAATCCCGATGGATGGGCCGCTAAACCACAGCAAACAGCATGCGACAGATTGACTCACGCCCCGTTTCGTTTATTGCGTTTAGTCGCGGCTGTGCGCATATGTCTCTTCGGAGAGGGAGATATGCCATGCTGAAAGAACGCCCCGGCACCTTGGTCCCATCTCGCGCTGATGCAGAGATGGCGACGGAGGCTAGCCGCACGCTTGCCCGCCATCGTGGCGGCCCCTTGCGTATTCGGCTCGACGATGGTGCGGAGCTGCCGCTGCCGACTGGCGTCGTCGATTTGCTGAAGCACATCCTGACGGAGACCGCTGACGGCAACGCCGTCACACTGATCCCGCTACATGCTGAACTGACCACCCGGCAGGCGGCGGAATACCTCAATGTTTCTCGCCCGCATGTGGTGAAGCTTATCGAGGAAGGCCGTCTTCCACATACCAAGGTCGGCACGCACCGCCGGATTAGGTTCACGGATCTGGAGGCTTTCAAGGCTACCCAGGACGCAAGGCGCCGAGAAGCTCTCGACGCCTTAGCTGCCGAGGCTCAGGAACTGGAGATGGGCTATTAGGGTCGCAGGCTATACGGTCATCCTGGACGCCTGCGTCCTCTATCCCGCTCCCTTGCGAGACTTCCTACTGGAGCTCGCCGGGAGCGGGATTTTTCGCGCGCGCTGGACCGACCGTATCCATGACGAATGGATCCGGAACCTGCTGGCAAAACGCCCTGAGCTCGATCCGGCTCGGCTCGTTCGTACGCGTGAGAA
This sequence comes from Bosea sp. ANAM02, assembly GCF_011764485.1. Taxonomy (NCBI): domain Bacteria; kingdom Pseudomonadati; phylum Pseudomonadota; class Alphaproteobacteria; order Hyphomicrobiales; family Alloboseaceae; genus Allobosea; species Allobosea sp. ANAM02. The sequence goes on from NZ_AP022848.1 coordinate 227,107, forward strand.
GATGAATGATGCGGTGCTGGGCTGCATTGTCGAAGACTATGAAGATCTAATCGCCGCGATCGAGCTGCCCGATCCCGATGATCGCCATGTGCTCGCCGCAGCGATCCGCACCGGTGCAGATGGCATCGTAACCTTTAACCTGAAGGATTTTCCGGCCGAGGTTGTGCGGCGGTATGGGCTCGACATCATCCACCCGGACGATTTTCTTCATCAGCAGTTCGGGCTTGATCAGGCTGCGGTTGTCATCGCCGCGAGCACAATACGCGCAAGGCTGAAGAACCCTCCGACGACGGCAGCCCAGTATCTCGATATACTTGAGGCTCAAGCTTTACCGCAATTGGTGGCGGAGCTGCGCGCCTTTGCTGACGTGATCTGACTCGACGATCCTGATGTCTATGTGGACAATCCGTGCGCAAGCACGCCCGGAAGCCAGAACCCATTGACGAGATTGCCAGAATCAGCCGATTTGGACGGTTGATCGCTTCGTAAAAAACGAACGGTCCAGGGCTGCAACCCCGGACCGTTTGAATTGAAGCGGTGTCGGCGCTGTCTGAGCCTGCGCCGGCCGCGTGGTACCCACCACAGTGTAGCGATACGCTGATTTGGGTGACGTGCGCAAGATGGTTCGGCCAATCAGCCAACCACGGAGTACCCACCATGGCTGATCGTCGCAAGCCGCGTGGCGGCTCTCGCTCTCCCTCCCGTCGTCTCACCGCGAGCGACGCCGCGATCATCAAGAACCGCATCCTTCGGGGTGAGTTCCTGAACCGGATCGCGGCTGATTTCGACGTGAACCCCGGGCGGATCAGCGAGATCAAGACGGGAAAGCGGTTCGCCGAAGTCCCGCCCGCCGCCTGACGGCAAAACAGGGAGGCGCGGGCTCCGGCCCGCGTCTCTTTGCTGTGTGAATTGCGGGGGCGGTTTCCGGGCATTGCGAGGAGGGTTTCGGCTGAGCAATTGCGCCTCTCGCCGATCTGCAGGCCTCTGGCGTCAGTCCATGCCAAGGAGGCCGCCATGACCGTTACCGTCGCTCACGATATTCTTGCCAGCGCCACGCCCGCTCCAACTTCGAACCTGGCTGCAGCGCAGGCAATCATGACCAGCAATCCCGATGCCGAGCTGATCGCGCTGACTGTCGAGTTCGAAGCGCTGGAACTGGGTTTCGAGCAAATCTACGAGGCTATGGCGGAAGCCGAGGAGGCTCACCCGGGTCCGGAGGCACCCGAGGCTATGTTCGTCCGCCCCCAAGATCCAAGATCGCTGCCTTCATGCCGGCGCCACGACGGGCTCATGTGGTATCGCGGTGCGATCGATCAATTTCGATCCAACCCGATGGTGAGGCGGGCCAGGACCGATGACGGCGAGACCGTCATGGTTCCCGATCCTGCCGCCCAGAAGCGCGCCGATGAGATCGTTGCTGCGTTCGATCATTGGCAGGCCGCCTGCGAGCGCGACAAGGTAGCAACCGGCAGGGCGGAAATCGAGGCTCGCCACAGCCGTGCGGTAGCGAGATTTCACGAGTTGATGGACATCTTGGCAGGATCGAAGCCCGCAACAATTGCCGGCGCTCAGGCCAAGGCCAGGGCGATATTGACCCGGAAGCAGCTCATTCTGGACGGAGAGGAGATCGACAACGATCGGAAGATGATCGTGTCGATTGCGGAGGATCTCGTCAGGCTCGCCTGACAGATTTGGCCCCATTTTTGATCGTAGCGGTACGGCTAGTCCGTACCGCTTGTTCTGTTTCAGCTATTCTACAGGTCTCTTAGCCAGCCTAACGCCGGCTCCGCCGCCATTCTCAGGAATGAACTCGACTCCTGCAGCCTCGAGAGCGGCTCGCACAGCAGCGAGCTTTTCCTGATCGCCGGCATACTTGCCAGTCTCAAAGTTCGAAATCGTGTTGCGGTGAACGCCTGCGGCGCTAGCCAAATCGGCCAGGCTCCAATTTAGCGCAGCTCTCGCCATCCTCACTTGTGCAGGCTTCACAAGCTATAATCCTTGTGCTAACGTCACAAGTGAAAGTAGCACAAGACCCTAGGAGGATCAACTAATGCCCCGCGCAAGCGCTGCGGCAGCCGTTACCGGCTTGCCCGAAAACATCGAAGCCGACTTCCATCTGAACCTCGGCCGAGCGATCGCCCGCGCCGGTGCCGACATAGTTCGCGCCGAGGAGGAGATCGCGGCGATCGAGGCCACAAATGCCCCGGGAGCTGGGGTGATCAAGGCTTCCCTCGATCATGCCTTCGATCGGGAAGAGGCCTTGATCCGCGCACTCGCTACATCTCCCGCGAGTTCTCTGGCTGGCGCAGCCGTCCAGTTAGCGGCCGCCGTCAAGTTTTTCGCTTGGGCAACCATGGAAGAGACCCCGCGTCCTGAAGACGAGCGGGCGATCAATCGTCTCATGACTTCCGCTTTGACGGTGATGGTTGATGCTGCGGGTCTCGACGCTGCGCGGGACGGAATCGACCACCTCGTCGACCCGAGGTCCAACCAGTGGCGCGACGTCTATCAGCGCTTGGCCGAGCTCTTTCCGGCAACGGCGAGCGAGGAGACCAGCCATGAAGGCTAACGTGATCAGCCGCCGCGCCTGCCTCGCCGTCGCCGCCAGCGCAGCCGTTGCACCGGCAGTCTCCGCAACTCCCGAATATTCCCGCATGGATGAGCTGATCGCGGATTGGCACCTCGCGCGAGAACAGGCTGAAGCCCTATCCAGCGAAGCGGACCGCATCCACGACACTGCCGATCTCCCCAAGGTCGAAGTCTACGATGGTGAACAGTGCTTCAGATACCCGCATGAGGTGAGCACCAAGTTCGACAGGTGGATCGAAGCCTGGGAAAGCGACAGGCTGCAGGCCGAGTTTGCTCCGAGGCTCAGGGAACGGCGCGAGAGCCTGCTGGCAGAGCTCAGGCGCCTTGAAGCTGCGCGCACTGAAGCCGAACGCCTCTGCGGACTGAAGACGGCCGAAGACCTGTGGCAGCGCGCCGAACAGCACCAGTGGGACATTCGCGGGGAGATATTCGCCCGTCAGCCGACCACCATGGCCGAGGTTGCCGCGAAGAACGCGTTCATCCTTCGGCAGATACAGATGGGCCTTCCGCCGACGGATGATGAGCTCACAATTATTTTCGCAACGCCAACCGTCGCTTAGCTTGTCCTTTTACGCAAGGCCCTGTTGAAAAAGAGCAATTTGCGTTTGAAGGTCGATTGTTGTATCTGATACGTCAATCCTTGACGGGCCGTCCCGTTCGCTATAAAGATAGATGCATCGGATACATTAATTATGAGAGCAGGGAACCTCATAGCGATGCTGCACGCGGAGACTGGGATCGACACGACGGAGTTGGCCTTGAAAGCGCGACGTTTGCGCGAGGTCGGGCTGTTCGTCCGTGAGACCCGATCTCCAAATTCGCCACGCGCGACACATCGGCAGGTGGCCAATCTCATCGTGATGATTCTCAGCGACGCGCCGGCACTCTACGCGGAACGCACGATCGCTCGCGCCGAAGCCATGCGAAATATGGACCTCAAGCACGCCCGTCAGAACGAGGATGCCGGTCCTGAATTCGCTGTGTTCAAGCGGGAGGATGCTTCGTTCGTGGATGTCCTGGCGGACTTGATCCAAAAGGCCTCAGACAACCCAGATTGGTTCGCGCACGCCTATCGGAATACATACATCGAGTTCGAGCCGTTGTCGTTTCGAGCACTAGTCGATCTTGATGTGATCGGGCCTGGCCCGATGGGCGGGCGTCGCATATTCGCTGCTACGCTTAATTTTGCCGACCACACGAACGAGCTAACCTCTTCTGCTCCCCAGTCCTTTCGGAGAACCACCCGCATCGACGCTCCATTGCTGCGTGCCATCGGCGCAGAATTCGCACGGCAGGATGGTTGAGATGGGAGAGCACAATCCGGCGGCAGCCTTCCGCGAGAACAAAACGAACTCAAATCAGAAACATATTGAGCTCGCCGCTGACGCCGCGACCACAGCCGGCGAGCGGCATGATCGCGTCTCGCCCTTCTGGCGCCGCTTCTACAATGACCATTGCTGGCCGGCCTGGCGGCTCGACCGCTGCTCTCTCGATGAGCTTCTTCGCCTGCAGAAGGCGGTCCCCTACCTCCAAAGCGCGATCGACCGTGCCGTTTCTCGGAAGGAGCTCGCCCGATGAGCGTCGTCATCTTTCCGCGTCGACATCTCGGTCAACGGCAGCCCGACGCCTTTGTGCTGCGCCTGCCTGTCATCGACATGAAGGTCGAGCCGCAGGTGTTCAGTGGCGTCGACGCCCTCACGCAAGCTGCCGCGCTGGCCGAATACGAACGGCTCTTTGCTGCGGTCAGCGCTGCGGAGGAGAGCGGTAAACGCTTGGTTGAACTGATGCGCCCCTTCGTGGTGGAGGCGACGCGATGAAGCTGCCCGCCTTCGCTCAGAAACTGCTCGGCCGCTCCGGCAAGGTGCCCGTGCTGCGATCCTTCGAAGGTGCCGGCGCCGGTCGCCGCTGGTCCGGCTTCGCTGACATGCCCAGCGCCATCGCTTCGATGCTGGCGAGCGGCGGCACGCTCGCTCGCCGTGGTCGCGGCCTGGTCGCCAACAATGGCCATGCCGCCAGCGGAGCCGAAGCCTGGACGAGCGCTCTGGTCGGAACCGGCCTCAAGGTTCAGGCGCGTCGGCCGGGTGTCGCACAAACTTTCGAGGGCTGGACCGATGAGGCAGACGCAGACGGGCTGACGGATTTCTATGGCCTCCAGGCCACTATGGCGCGTTCCATGGTCGTCAGTGGTGAGGCTTTCGCACTGATCTTGCCAAATGGGCAGATTCGGCAGATCGACCCGGAGCAGGTCGACCGCAACCTGACGCAGGCCACGGCGGCTGGCGGCCGGATCGTCCAGGGCGTCGAGTTCGACCCCGCCGGCCGGAAGATCGCGTTCCACATCCGACGGGATCAGCCAGGGATGCCGCTGGCGATTTCCTACGAAATCGTGCGCGTGCCTGCGGATCGCTGCATCCATATGTTCCGCCCTATCTTCCCGGGCCAGGTTCGCGGCCTGTCGTGGTTCGCCCCAGTGTTGCTGCGTATGGCTGATTTCGACCGCGCGATCGACGCGCAGCTTCAGCGCCAGCTCGTCGCATCGCTGCTGACCGGCTTCGTAGTAGCGCCGAATGGCGACGCAGGCGGCTTCTTCGGAGAGCAGAACGGTCCTGTTCTGCAGGCAGGCCTCGAGCCAGGCACGATGCAGGTTATTCCGCCCGGCCATGATGTCCGCTTCAGCGAGGCAGCGCCCATCGGCGCAGAGGCTATCGATTTCCTGAAAGTGACCCGGGACGAGGTTGCTGCCGGTCTCGGCGTCCCTTCGCATGTTCTGTCCGGAGATCTGAGCCAGGCGAATTATTCGAGCCTGCGCGCCGGGCTCGTCGAGTGGCGCCGCCGCGTCGAGGCTATCCAGCACAGCGTGATCGTTTTCCAGTTCTGCCGGCCCATCTGGCGGAATTGGCTGCTGCAGCGGGCGCTCGCCGGCAGCCCGGATATGGCCGGCTATTTCAACAATCCCGCCGACTTCGAAGCCGCGAAGTGGATCACGCCGCGCTTCGACTGGGTCGATCCGCTCAAGGATGCCGAAGCGGAGATTGCAGCGATCGGCGCCGGCCTGATGAGCCGTCGGCAGGCCGTGGCCGCCCGTGGCTATGACATCGAGCAGCTCGATGCCGAGATCGCTACCGATAACGCCCGAGCGCAGGGCCTCGGGCTCGAATTCACGACTAACCGTCCGCGCACCATCGAAAGGGAGAGCGCATGAACGCCGTCACGCCCATCGCGGTCTCCGAGCCCATGGCGGAAGAAGCCATCATCACTCGCGCCTTGCCCCAGGCCGCAACGAGCTGGAACGCGGAGACCTGGACGGTCGATGCCACGCTCGCAACGCCGGGCGCGGGCGTGACGCGCTATGACGCGCGCGGCGAATATTCCGAGTTTCTGTCGTTCGAAAATCAGTCATGGCCTGTCCAGATCCCTCTTCTGGACAGCCATCGGCGGGACAGCATTGATGCCCGGCTTGGCAGTGTCGACACTCTCAGAGCTGTCGGCGGGGAACTGCATGGCCGCATCAGGCTGTCCCGCCACCATCCCCTTTCCCAGCGGATCGCCGCGGAGATCGCGGACGGGCACACGCTCGGCGTCTCCATTGGTTACATCACGCGCGAACAGCGCGAGCGAACCAATCCCTCGACGAAGCGCCGCGAAATGATCGCGACGCGCCTCGACGTGCTGGAGGCATCGCTCGTCACCATCCCCGCCGACCGCTCTGCTGGCTTGAGGAGCCACAGCATGACGGTTATCCCCGCACCGGTCGAAACGCCGGTCAGCACGCCGGCGTCCCCGCCGGCCAACGCCGCGGCGTCGACCCAGGAACGGGCCGAGGCCGCCAACACCATCGTCGACCGCGCCGCGGTCAATGGCGAGATCCGCTCGATCGCCCGCCTCTCCGGCCTCGATCAGGCCTGGGTCGACTCGCAGATCGACGGCAATGCGACCGCCGACAACGCGCGTCAGGCGGCATTCGCTGCCATGTCCCAGCGTGCTGCGCCGGCAGGTCAGGTTCGCAACACCTCGATCAGCATCGGCACGGATCACTCCGACCCGGAGCTGCGGGTTCGCCAAGTCGGTGAGGCGCTCTATGCCCGGCACAATCCGGGTCATCAGCTCTCGGAACCGGCGCGCCAGTTCTTCGGTCTCAGCACGCTCGATATCGCGCGCGAGAGCCTCCGACTGCGAGGCATGGCAACCACCGGGCTTTCGGCAGCGACGATCGTCGAGCGTGCCATGCATGCGACGAGCGATTTTCCGCTGATCCTGGGTGATGCCGTTGGTCGGACGTTGCGTGAATCGTATCGCGCGGCTCCCTCCGGCCTGAAGCTTCTGGGCCGGAAGACCACGGCGCGCGACTTCCGCACGAAGCATCGCCTGCAGATCTCGGAAGGGCCGCGGCTGAAGCAAGTCGTTGAAGGCGGCGAATTCGAGCAGGGCACCTTCGACGAGGCGAAGGAGAGCTACAAGCTCTCGACCTGGGGCCGTATCTTCTCGATCTCGCGGACGGCGATCGTGAACGACGACCTCGGTGCCTTCACCGACCTCGCCCGCCGCCTCGGCCAGGCCGCTGCCGCGACGGAGGCGCAGATCCTCGTCGATCTGCTTGTTTCCAGCAGCGGCAACGGTCCGACCATGTCGGACGGCAAGCCGCTGTTCCACGCCGATCACGGGAACAAGGCTACCTCGGGCTCGGCAATCTCGGTTGGTTCCTTGTCGATCGCTCGCAGCGCGTTGCGCAAGCAGGTCGGCCTGACCGGCGAAGCGATCGATATTTCGCCCCGCTATATCCTCGTCGGTCCCGACAAGGAGACCGAGGTCGAGCAACTGCTCACGGTGCTGAACCCAGCCAAGGCGGAGGACACGAACCCCTTCGCCGGCAAGCTCGCGATCGCGGTGGACGCCCGCCTGACCGGCAATCGCTGGTACGTCTCGGCCGATCCAGCCACCGTCGACGGGCTCGAATACGCCTATCTGGAAGGTGAGGAGGGCGTCGTCATCGAGACCAAAGCAGGCTTCGAGGTCGACGGTGTCCAGGTGAAGGCGCGCGTCGATTTCGGCGCCGGCTTCGTCGATCACCGCGGCTGGTACACCAACGCGGGAGCCTGACGATGGAAACCCTCGCCGAGCTCCAGGCCCAGCTCTCCAAGCTCCGGAACGCCCGTGCCACCGGCGCGGCGAGGGTCGAATTCGTCAGCGGCGAGACGCGGCGCGTCGTCGAACACAAGTCGGACGCCGATCTCGCAGCCGCTATCGCCGACGTGGAGCGTCGCCTTGCGGCGCTCTCGCGGTCCCCCATCACCACCATCCGCTTCAGCTATTCCAAGGGGGCCTGACATGGTGACGGTCGTTCGAGCTGAAGCTGTACTCACGGCACAAAGCAAGTTGAAGCCAGGCCTCGCGAAGGCCGCTGCGGAACTCTCGCAGTTCCGGGCGATGCAGACGAAGGCAAGCGCGGCATTCAATTCCACGGCTGCGCGCGCCATGGCGTTTCAGCAGCGCACCTCCGCTGCCGTCGCTGCCGCCCAAGGGCGCATGCTGGCGGCAGGCCGCAGCCAGCTCGTCACGCTCGGCGGACCGGCCGCGCTTGCAGCGTCATACAAGCAATTTGCTGATGTCGATCGCGAGATCACCCGTATCGGTCTGACCGCGAACACATCGGCTGATGAGCTCGGCGGCGTCCGCAAGGAGATCGAAGGTATCGCTTACGAGACCGCGCAGTCGTCCGGCAAGGTGACCGGCGGTCTCGGAGTTCTGGTTGCGCAAGGCAGGTCGCTCAAGGAAAGCTTGGAGTTTCTGCCCAGTGTCGCTCGCACGGCTGCCGCCACGGGATCGGAGGTCGCCGATATCGCGAAGTCGGCCGATGCTGTTGCGAGCAATTTCAAGATCGCCGGCGCCCAGATGCAAAAGGCATTCGACATCATGTCGGAGGGCGGAAAGGCCGGGCAGTTTGAGCTCCCCGACATGGCTCGATACCTACCCAGCCTGGCACCCGCAGCCTCTGCGGTGGGCTTCACCGGCACAAAGGGGCTGGCAGAGCTGGTTTCGATCCTGCAGGTCATGCGCAAGGGCTCGGGTAGTCCCGAGGAAGCATTCACGTCGCTCAACAACATCCTGATGAAGATGGATAGCGACGAGACGCGGAAGAATTTCAAGAAATTTGGGATCGATTCATCGAAAGCTCTGGAGCAGACGCGCAAATCCGGCGGAAACGTCATCGAGACGTTCGAACGCCTAATCGACATGGCCACCAAGGGCGACAACGCAAAGATCGGCGAGATCGTCAAAGATCAAGAGTTCAAGCGCGGCGTGCTGGCCCTTCGCACCTATCGGGGCGAGTGGCAGAAGATGGTCGAGGCAATTTTGAAGCTGGCGCCCGGGTCTGTCGCACGCGATCTCACGCGCGTCACGAACGATGCCCGTGCTCAGATCGACCGCATGTTCTCCGCGGTCGAGAACCGCGCGGTGCAGGTAGGCGGTGTTCTAGCGAAGCACATCGTTCTCCCGGCTGAGGAGGCGATCAAGCGGATTGAGGAGGGAAAGAACCCGACCGTCAACCGCGTCAACGAGTGGGCGACCCACTACAACGCCGATGTCATCGCGGTGCAGGAGATGCGTGGCGATCCGAAGGGCGACTATGGCCCGGATAGCCGCCGCTTGATCGACGCGCGGAAGGAATTCCTTCAGCGCCAGGAGATTGACGATAAGCGAGCTCGACTGGAAGCCGAGCTCGCCACGCTCGCTGCGAAGCGAAAAAAGCTTTCCGACGATGCCGCGGCCGGAAACGAGATTTTGCCGCCGCACCTGGCGGACGCAAACTCCACGCGCTCGTCCGATGAAGTCAGTGCGATCGATCGGCAGATCTCGGCACTGAAGGAGCAGATCAACGCGATCAATATGTTGGTCGCTGCGTCGAATGAGCTGAATCTGAAGATTGCCGAGGTCCAGGGCGCGCGTGACAAAGCGATGGCCCCCAGCATGTCACTCAAGAACGTGAGCACCGATGTAGGCGCGATGGGCGAAGCCGGCCGCAACGCCGGTCGTCAGTTCAAGGAAGCGCTTGAGGCCGAACTCGCCGCGGTGCCCGGAGCGATCGCACCGCAGATCGCGCGGATACAGGCGATGCTCAACTTCTCGACTTCCCCGAAGATCAATCCGCGCATCAATGGCAGCGTCAGCGGCCTCAATACCGGCTGGCAAGGGGCGGAATGACCATGATCGCCGCCTCCTTCGCATCGGCGTTCGCTAACCCCGTGAGCTTCCTTCGTGAACTCACGGTGCCCTTCCATGAAAACGTAAGGGAAAAAAACGCGCTGAGCTCACGCGAGGCGTCGTCAATTGTGCGCGTTTTTTCTCCAGTTCTGACTTTCGTCGTTTTCGGGATCATGGGGCCTAACGGGACCAAGGAGGCCCGTGGCATGACCTTCCATGATCCAGAAGACGCCCGCCGCTGGCGCCGGCGCCTGAAAAGGCAGAGGGAATATCAGCGAAAATATCGCGAGCGGCTGATTGCCGAGCGCACGCCGGAGCGGGCTGATCTCGCATCGGCATGCCTCGAGGCCTGCCTCACGCTGAGCCTGGCGCAGCTGCCGCAAATGCCACATCTCGTGAAGGCGATCATAGACCGCCTCGTTCTTCGGGGATTCGACCGCCGACGCTCCATCGAACGTCTACAGGATCTCTTCGAGCGGCTTCGCGCGGACCGGTAGCAGCATGGTGCGCACGTCGAGCAAGCATAGCGCCGGGCTGTTTCCCTCCGAGGCGGAAATCGCCCGGAGGCTCAACCAGGAGCCGAGCGAGTGGCGCGCGAAGGCCGCGGTGCTGGAGCGCGACGGCATGCCGAAGGTCGACCCGATTATGGGCGGCCGATACTGGCCGGCACTCCTCGCCTATTTCAATCGCCGCTACGGCATCGCAACCTCTAGCCCGTCCGCCTTGGACGGAATGGAGAATCTCGATGTCCTCAGATAGCAACTACCCCACGCCGGGGTTGAAACGGCGAAGGCGAGCGTCAGGCTCCGCGCTTTATTGGGTGGCGCGGGCAGATATCGTCAAAGCCGGCTACAGCCCTGAAACGGTGCGCCTGCACTATGCCGATACCCCAGCGGATCTTCCCCTGGTTTCGGCCGCATGCCTACGCTTCCAGGCTGAAATGCTTGCTTGGTCGAGTGGCCAGAAGCAGGATTACAAGACCTTCGACGGCACGCTAGGCGCCCTCGCCCGACGCTTCCAAATCGACGACGAAAGCCCCGTCAAGGAATGGAAGTGGAACACCCGTCGGTCGCAACTGCACGTTGTCGGTACCATCGAGAAGGCCTTCGGAAGCCGCGCCCTCTCCGCGCTCGGTCTGAAAGACTTCCGTCGATGGTATGACGCAGCGAGGCAGCCGAAGAAGCCAGGCGGGCCAGAGCGTATCGATCGCGCCTGCAAGATCATGAAGATGATCCGGGAGATGCTGCGCTATGGCATCGCGGCCGAGTTGGCGCAGGGTGATTGCGTTCGCCTGCTCACGATCCTGACCTCGACGGAGTTCAAGGGACCGAAGCGCCGCCGCTCGAAACTCGAACTGTCTCACGTCGAGGCCTTCGTTCCGAGGGCTGTCGCCGCGGGTCGGATGTCCCTCGCGCTCGGTACCGCGCTTCAGTTCGAATCTGGCATGCGCCAGAAGGACGTGATCGGCGAGTGGCTGCCCGTCTCCGCTGACGAGGAGCCATCCGGGATCGTACTGCGCGGCCGTCGAGGCAAGGGCTGGCGACGCTGGTCGAACGGCCTCACCTGGGCCGATCTCGGCAAGGATCTGGTGATCTGCAAGGAAACGACGAAGACCGGCGCGCTCGTCTCGCACGATCTCAAGGAGTTCCCGATCGTCATGTCGCTGCTGGCGCAGATCCCGGCCGATCAACGGCTCGGCGCCCTGATCGTCGATGAGTCGGCCGGCCGTCCCTATGCCGAGTTCGCCTATGCCCGCGACTGGCGCGTCATCGCGCGCGAAGCTGGCATCCCGGACGCGGTGTGGAACGCGGACGCGCGCGCCGGTGCGATCACCGAGGCCGAGGATGCGGGCGCCGATCTCGATACGATCCGCGGATCAGTCGGGCACGCGCAAGCCTCGACAACTGTCCGGTACTCACGCGGCGCGGTCGGAAAGAGCCGGCGCGTTGCGAAGGCCAGAGTCGCGCATCGCGCGGCCGAGAACGAGGCCTGAACAAACCATGGGGAACGCGTTGGGGAACATGGGGAACGCTAGATCAGCGGTAGGCCGTCGTAACAGGCTGACGTTCCAAGAGATTTTTGGAGCGGGCGATCGGGATCGAACCGACGACATTCAGCTTGGGAAGCTGACGTTCTACCACTGAACTACGCCCGCATGCCCTTCACGCTGGCGAAGCAACGCGCGGCAGGCCCGCGTTCATAGCGGGTCCGGGCCCAGGTGTCATCCGGGAATCGCGGGCGATCGCGAGAGGACGAGCGCAGTGCCCGCTCAACCCTTGAAATGCTTGGAGAGCTTCAGGGCCTGTCCCTGATAGTTCGACTTGAGATCGGCGCCATAGAGCGCCTCCGGGCGGGCCGCCATGGTCTCATAGACGAGGCGGCCGACGATCTGGCCGTCCTCGATGATGAAGGGCACGTCGCGCGAACGGACCTCGAGCACGGCGCGGGCACCCTGGCCGCCGGCGGCGCGGTGGCCAAAGCCAGGGTCGAAGAAACCGGCATAATGGACGCGGAATTCGCCGACCAGCGCGTCGAATGGCGTCATCTCGGCGGCATAATCCGGCGGGACATGCACCGCTTCCTTGGAGGCCAGGATGTAGAACTGGCCGGGATCGAGGATCATGCTGCCCGAGCCGTCATCGTGGATCGGCTCCCAGAAATCGGCGGCGCGATAGGCGCCGACGCGGTCGACGTCGATCAACGCCGTATGGTGCTTGCCGCGATAGCCGAGCAGCCCGTCGAAGCCGGAAAGATCGACGCTGACGGCGACGCCGCCCTGGAAAGAGGGCTCGGCCGCGCTGACCAGCGTCTCGCGCAAGTGGATTTCGCCGAGCGCGCGGTCGTCGAGGCGGGTTTCGCCGGCGCGGAAGCGGATCTGCGAGAGGCGCGAGCCGGAGCGGACCAGAATCGGGAAGGTGCGCGGCGAGATCTCGATGAAGAGCGGGCCGTCATAGCCGTCCTCGACCAGATCGAACTCGCGGGCGCGATCGGTGATGACGCGGGTGAAGACATCGAGCCGGCCGGTCGAACTCTTCGGGTTGGCGGCGGCGCGCAGGCCCCTGGGCAGGCGCAGGCCTTCCATCAATTCCGCAATGTAGACGCAGTCCGTCTCAAGCACCGCGCCTTGCGTCAAATCGATCTCGTGCAGCGAGAGGTCCTCGATCCGGCTGCGCACCGTGCGGTCGGGACCGGGCAGGAACGAGGCGCGGACGCGATAGGCCCGCGCGCCCAGGCGCAGGTCGAGGCTCGCCGGCTGGATCTGCCCTTCGGCCGGGGGCCGTGCGAGCGTGATCGCGCCGGCCTCGATGAAGGCGCGGATGGAGCTGTCGGGCTGGATGCCGGGCTTGAAGGTCAGCATGCGCGTTCCGCAGGGGACAATCGGTCATAGCTAGCGAACGAGGCCCTGAAGGCCAAGCATGACGGATGCGGGGCATGCGCAGGCCAGGGGGTTGTCCACGCCAGAATCGCCGCATCCCCGCATTGACGCTGGCGCCGGCTGGCCGATAACACATCACGGCGGCAAAGCCGCGACCGGCCGAAGCGGAGCCTTCGATGTATCAGTCCCAGACGCATGGCGTGCGCGTGACCGCGGCGCCTCGTTTCATGGATGCGGAATCCTCGCATGCGCAGGGCCGCTATTTCTGGGCCTATGCGATCGAGATCGTGAACCTTTCGACGCAGACCGTGCAGTTGATGACCCGGCACTGGTTCATCACCGACGGGCGCGGCGAGGTCCATGAGGTGCGCGGCGAAGGCGTGGTCGGCAAGCAGCCGGTGCTGCGGCCGGGCGAGAGCTTCAACTACACCTCGGGCTGCCCGCTGACGACGCCCGACGGCTCGATGCACGGCTTCTACGCCATGCAGGACGAGAACGGCACGGTCTTCGACGTCGAGGTGCCGCTCTTCCCGCTCGATTCCCCCTATGTGAAGAAGGTTCTGCATTGACCGCCTCCGCTCCAGCCGGGCAGCGCTTTACGCCGCTCGAAATGCTCGCCCGCCTCGTTTCCTTCGACACGGTGAGCGACAAGTCCAATCTCGCCCTGCTCGACTTCGTCGAGGACTATCTCGCCGGCTGGGGCGTCTCGTCCCTGCGCTTCCCGAACGCGACCGGCGACAAGGCCGCCCTGTTCGCGACGGTGGGTCCGCAGGATCGCGGCGGCATCGTGCTCTCCGGCCATACCGATGTCGTGCCGGTGGCGGGGCAAGCCTGGAGCCGCGACCCGTTCACGCTGCATGTCGCGGACGGCAAGGCCTATGGCCGCGGCGCCGTCGACATGAAGGCATTCCTCGCGCTCGGGCTGGCGCTGGTGCCGGATTTCCTGGCGGCGAACCTGAAGACGCCGATCCACCTCTTCCTGTCCTATGACGAGGAGGTGACCTGCCTCGGCGTGGTCGACGGGATCAATGCCATGGGCAAGACCCTGCCGCGGCCCCGTGCGGTCATCGTCGGCGAGCCGACCATGCTCGACATCTGCGACGCCCATAAGGGCGTGCGAACCTTCCAGACCGTGGTGAAGGGCTTCGCGGCGCATTCCTCCAAGCCGCAACTCGGCGCCAGCGCCGTCCATGCCGGGGCGCTGCTCGCCGCCGAACTCGACCAGATGGCCGAGGACGCCAAGCAGCGGCCGGATACGAGCGGCCGCTTCGATCCGCCCTATGACACCGTCCATATCGGCACCTTCCATGGCGGCATCGCCCGCAACATCCTGGCCGATCGCAGCGAGATCCTCTGGGAGATCCGGACGGTGCCGAGTTCCGATCCCGAAGCCGGCCCGGCTCGCTTCGCGAAGACGGCCGACAACGTGCTGGCGCGGATGCGCTCGACCGCGCCGAGCGCGGCGATCGAGACGCAGATGACCTCGGACGTGCCGGGATTGGCGCCCGATCCGGGCTCGGAGGCCGAGCGGCTCGCGATGCGGCTCTCCGGCCGCAACCACACGATCGCCGTCGCCTATGCGACCGAAGCCGGGCATTTCCAGCAGGCGGGACTTCCGACCGTGGTCTGCGGCCCCGGCTCGATCGACCAGGCGCATCAGCCGGACGAGTACATCACGCTGGAGCAACTGGCAGCCGGCGAGGCTTTCATGCGCAAGCTGATGGCGGAGTGCCAGGCGGGGTAGAGGCTGGCATTTGTCTCAGCCCGCCGCACCTCGATCGCACCAAGCGCGACAATAAGAGCGCGGGGAACCCTCTCCCGTAGGGAGAGGGCAGGGTGAGGGGTCGGCCGCTCACCGTGCTTGCTGTGAGGTGGTCGCTGCGGTGAGGCTGCGTTTTGCTGGTCCAGGGGCCGACACCTCACCCCTACCCCTCTCCTTACAGGAGAGGGGTTCCCCGCAGTTCCAATGCCTCTACTGCCCCGCCGTCTGCCCCTCTTCGACCTCGGCCGGGTCGAAGGAATAGCGCCGCGAGCAGAATTCGCAAGTGACGCCGAGCTTGCCGTCATCGGCGATCATCGCCTTGCGATCCTCGGGCGCGAAGCCGCGCAGCATCGAGAGCACGCGTTCGCGCGAGCAGCGGCAGGCCTCGTGCACGGTGACCGGCTCGAAGACCCGGGCGCCGCGCTCGTGGAACAGACGATAGAGCAGCCGCTCGCTTTCCAGCGTCGGGTCGAGCAGTTCGTGATCCTCGACCGTCTCGACCAGCGAGCGGGCCTCCATCCAGGCATCGTCGGCGATGCCGTCCGGATCGGGGTTGGCGAGGATCTCATGCCCCTCGGGCGCATCGCCGGGATGCATGTCGGCCGCGCGCAGGCGGTCCGGCGAATGCGGCATGAACTGCACGAGGATGCCGCCGGCGCGCCATTGCGGGCGCCCGCCGGTGGTGACCGTGCCGACGCCGAGCCTGACCCGCGTCGGGATCTGCTCGGACTGGCGGAAATACTGGTGCGCGGCCTCTTCGAGGCTCTGGCCCTTGAGCGCGACGATACCCTGGTAGCGCGTCGTGGCCGAGCCCTGGTCGACGGTCATGGCGAGATGGCCCTCGCCGAGCAGTTCCCCGGTCGAGACCTTGTCGAGCGCGATCGCCTCGACGAGCTTGGCCTCGTCGATATGGGCGACGGCGCGGAAGTTGTCGGGCGCGTTGAAATCGACGACCATCATCGGGATGGCCCCGTCGCTCTTGGTCTGGAGCTGGAAGCGGCCCTCGAACTTGAGCGCCGTGCCGAGCAGGACGGTGAGCGCCGCCGCCTCGCCCAGCACGCGCGAGACGGGCTCGGGATAGCCGTGGCGATCGAGGATCGTGTCGATCGAGGCGCCCAGCCGCACGATGCGGCCGCGCACGTCGAGATCGGGCACGGCGAAGGGGATGACCCGATCGTCGAGCCCGGCGGTGCTCATGGTCTCGTCCACGGCCATCAGGCCGCGACTCCGCCGAAGCACCAGGCCAGAATGCCCTTCTGCGCGTGCAGGCGGTTCTCGGCCTCGTCGAAGACGGCCGATTGCGGGCCGTCCATGATCGCGTCCGTGACCTCCTCGCCGCGCGACGCCGGCAGGCAGTGCATGAAGATCGCGTCCTTCTCGGCGCGCTGCATCAGCCTGTCGTCGACCTGATAGGGCCGCAGCAGGTTGTGGCGGGTGCCTTCCTCGTCGCCCATCGAGACCCAGCAATCGGTGATGACGCAATCGGCGCCCTCGACCGCTTCCTCGGGCCGATTGGTGAGCGTGATCTTCGCGCCCTGCTTCTTCGCCCAGGTCATCAGGGCCGGCGGCGGCGCCAGCTCCTCGGGCGTCGCGACGGCGAGCTCGAAATCGAGCCGGCCGGCGGCATGGACCCAGGAGGTCAGCACATTGTTGGTGTCGCCGGTCCAGGCGATGCGCTTGCCCTCGATCGCGCCCTTGCGCTGCTCGAAGGTCATGACATCGGCCATGACCTGGCAGGGATGCTGGCGCTTGGTCAGGCCGTTGATCACCGGGACGGTGGCGTATTTCGCCATCTCGACCAGCGAGTCGTGGTCGAGGATGCGGATCATGATCGCATCGACATAGCGCGAGAGTACGCGGGCAGTGTCCGCGATGGTCTCGCGCTCGCCGAGCTCGATCTCATGGCCGGCGACCATCATCGGCGAGCCGCCGAGCTCACGGATGCCGACATCGAAGGAGACGCGGGTGCGCAGGCTCGGCTGCTCGAAGATGGTCGCGACGACCTTGCCTTCGAGCAGGCGGTCGCCCGCCGCGGCGGGGGTACGGCGTCGCGCCTTGATCTCCTCGCCCGTGCGCAGGATCGCGCGCAGCTCGCTGCCGGAGAAATCGGAGAGATCGAGGAAATGGCGCGTCACGGGCGCTTCCTTACGCTTCGCTAGTGTGGGTCTTGCGGGTGAACTTATTCGGCGGCCGGGCGCTTGAGCGTGGCCTCGATCGCGCTGGCCGTCTTGTCGAGACGCGACACCGCTTCCGCAACATCGGCCTCGGTGATGATCAGCGGCGGCAGCAGGCGCACGACATTGTCGCCGGCGCCGACGACGAGCAGGCCGTGAGCGCGCGCCTCGTTGACGAAATCGGTGTTCAGCGTGTGCAGCTTGAGGCCGAGCATCAGGCCCTCGCCGCGGATCTCGGCGATGATGCCGGGATGCTTGTCCTTGAGCTCGGCCAGCGACTGCTTGAGCCGAAGCGCGATCTGACCGACGCGCTCGATGAAGCCCGGCTCCAGCACGACGTCGAGCACGGCATTGCCGACCGCCATGGCGAGCGGGTTGCCGCCGAAGGTCGTGCCATGGGTGCCGAGCGTCATCCCGGAGGCCGCCTCCTCGGTCGCGAGGCAGGCGCCCATCGGGAAGCCGCCGCCGATGCCCTTGGCGATCGACATGATGTCCGGCGAGACGCCGTACATCTCATGGGCGAAGAACTTGCCGGTGCGGCCGACGCCGGTCTGAATCTCGTCGAAGATCAGCATCAGGCCCTGCTCGTCGCAGAGCTCGCGCAGCAGCTTGAGGAAGCGGGCCGGCACGGAGCGCAGGCCGCCCTCGCCCTGGATCGGCTCGATCATCAGCGCGGCGGTTTCCGGCGTGATCGCGGCCCGCAGGGCCTTCTCGTCGTCGAAAGGCACCTGATCGAAGCCGTCGACCTTGGGGCCGAAGCCGTCGATATATTTCTGCTGGCCGCCGGCGGCGATGGTCGCCAGCGTCCGGCCGTGGAAGGCGCCCTCGAAGGTGATGATGCGGTAGCGCTCGGGATGGCCCTTCGCGGCGTGGTATTTCCGCGCCATCTTGATGGCGCACTCGTTCGCTTCGGCGCCCGAATTGGTGAAGAAGACTCGGCTTGCGAAAGTCGCCTCGCAGAGCCGGCGGGCGAGCCGCTCGCCATCCGGCGCGCCATAGAGATTCGAGGTGTGCCAGATCTTGCCGGCCTGCTCGGTCAGCGTCTTGACGAGATGCGGATGGGCGTGGCCGAGCGCGTTGACCGCGATGCCGGCGCCGAAATCGAGATAGCGCGTGCCGTCGGCCGTGATCGCCCAGGGGCCTTCGCCGCGCTCGAAGGCGACGGGGGCGCGGGCATAGGTCGGGACGAGCACGGACTGGCTGGCGGAAACAGGGGCGGGAGCCATGATACGAAGATCCTCGCGAAGGGGACGGGGTGAGATCGGATTGGCGCTGGATTGATAACGACGATCCGGGGATGAGCGCTGCATGATGCAGCCATGATACGACCCGGCGGCGACGTTATCGTCGCACCCAGCTCCTGACCTCTCGTCGCGCCGTCATCCGCATCGTCGGAACCTTGATCCGCCAAACATAAGCGCCGCCCGAGCGGGGCGGCGTCACCTTGTGGATAAATATGCTTAAGGCGGCCGCGACTGTCAATTGAATGCCGCTGGGACAGTGTTGCCGAAAGGATTCGCTTGACCGCGTAATCGCGAATCGTCTGGGGAAAAGCCTAATTGGGATTCGCCGACTCTTGTTCGCGAGTCACCGCAGCTTGTATGGTCGGCTTCGTCAGATACGACATTTCGTGCGGCGCCTCCTGTACCGTCTGTTGCGGCAGCAACGGCTTTGTCCCTGCGACAGAGCCGCCGGTCCCGGATTCCGTCACGAAGCGCCCTTAAAGGCAGGACCCGCGAGGGGCCGGCCGGACAAGACAGGTGATGCGGATGAACGAAGCCGGAGCATGGACGGACGAGCGCGTCGAGCAGCTCAAAAAGCTCTGGAGCGACGGGCTGAGCGCCAGCCAGATCGCCGCCGAGCTGGGTAACGTCACGCGCAATGCGGTGATCGGCAAGGTCCATCGTCTCGGCCTCTCGGGCCGGGCCAAGAGCGCGGCACAGCCCGCCGCGCCGCGCAACAGCGCCCCGCGCAAGGCCCCGGCCCGCTCGCCGAGCCACCCGATGGCCGGCGCGACGCCGGCCCCGACGCGCGGCGCCCATGCGCTGGCGCCGGATTTCGCACCCGAGGCGGAGAGCGAGGTCGAAGCCGCGCCTGCGCTGTCCGAGGATGTGGTGATCCCGTTCTCGGAGCGCGTCACCATCATGGATCTGCGCGAGTATATGTGCCGCTGGCCGATGGGCGACCCGACGAGCCCGGATTTCCGCTTCTGCGGCGCCCGCTCGCAGACCGGCCTGCCCTATTGCAGCCACCATGCCCGCATCGCCTACCAGCCCGCCGCCGATCGCCGGCGCGACCGGAGCAAGGCCCGGGCCTGAGAGGTTTCGGAACATCGATAGCAAAAACCGGCCTTTCGGCCGGTTTTTTTGTTGGACGGTCGAAAGTTCCGTCATGCTCGGGCTTGACCGAGCATCTCATGACCAGGAGACGCCAGAGCCTCCTCCGGAAAGAGATTCCCGGGTCTGCGCTTCGCTCCGCCCGAGAATGACGGTGGTGTCACAACCGCCTTTTCTTCTCCAGCGAGCGGCTCCAGCGCGAGAGCGCGAAACAGATCAGCCAGTAGATCGCCCCCGAGAAGACATAGGCCTCCATGTTCATGCCGACCCAGTTGGGATCGGCCAGCGAGGCCTGGGCGATGCCGAGCAGGTCGAGGATCGAGACGACCAGCACCAGCGTCGTGTTCTTGATCAGCGCAATGAACTCGTTGGTCATCGCCGGCAGCGAGATGCGCAGCGCCTGCGGCAGCACGATCAGGCCCGTCGCCTTCCAGTAGCTGAGACCGAGCGCGGTCGCGGCCTCGCGCTGGCCCTTGGGCAGGGCCTGCAGGCCGCCGCGCACCGCTTCCGCCATATAGGCTGCGATGACGAAGCCGAGCCCGATGACGGCGCGCGCCAGACGGTCGATGCCGATGCCGCCGGGCAGGATCAGCGGCAGCAGGAGCGAGGCGAGGAAGATCACGGCGATGATCGGCACGCCGCGCCAGAACTCGATGAAGATCACGCTGATCAGGCGGATGATCCGGAGTTCCGATTGCCGGCCCAGCGCGAAGAGGATGCCGAGCGGGATCGCGATCAGGCTGGAATAGATCGAGATGAACAGGGTGAGCATCAGCCCGCCCCATTCGCGCGTCTCGACATAAGCCAGGCCGAAGCCGCCGGAGAGCAGCCAGATGCCGAGCGGCGGCAGGACGACCAGCAGCGCCAGTGTGAGATTCAGTTTGAAGCGCTGCGGCGCGAAGACCACCGAGAGCACGCCCGCCAGGACCAGAAGCCCGGCGATATCGACGCGCCAGCGCTGGTCGACCGGGTAGAGCCCGTACATGAACTGGCCGAAGCGGGCCCGGATGAAGACCCAGCAGGCGCCGCCGGGCGCGCAATCGGCCCGCGTCGAACCGACCCAGGTCGCGTCGATCACGGCCCAGCGGATCAGCGGTATCGCGATCCATGCCATCAGGACGACCAGCACCATCGAGGTGAAGCCGGTGAAGGGCGTGGCGAAGAGGCGCTCGCGCCAGATCGAGAGGGCGGAGGTGCGGGTCATCGCGTCACCAGCGCGATACGCGCGTTGTACCAGTTCATCAGCGCGGAGACCGCGAGGCCGATGACGAGATAGACCGCGAGCGTCATCGCGATGATCTCGATCGCCTGGCCGGTATTGTTGAGCGCCGAGCCCATGAACAGGCTGACCACGTCGGGATAGGCGATCGCCGCGCCGAAGGACGAGTTCTTGAGCACGTTCAGATACTGGTTGGTCAATGGCGGGGTCATCACACGCAAGGCCTGCGGGATGACGACGAGGCTCAAGGTTCGGCCGGGGCGCAGGCCCAGTGCCGAGGCTGCCTCGGTCTGGCCCCTCGCCACGGATTCGATGCCGCCGCGCACGATCTCGGCGATGAATCCGGCGGTATAGGTGACGAGCGCGGCGAGCAGCGCGACGAATTCAGGGATGACGACGAAGCCGCCGCGATAGTTGAAGCCGCGCAGCACGGGAATGTCCCAGCGCGTGGCGAGGCTGGCCCAGGCGATGGCGAGCGCCGGGACGACCACGATCAGGCCGATGCCGATGGCGAGCAATGGCGCATCCTGGCCGGTGCGGTCCTTGCGGCGGCGCGCCCAGGCGCTGGCCAGCCAGTAGCCGAGCCAGGAGGCGAAGATCGCCAGCGCCGCCCAGCGGAAATTGCCGGGCGCATCCGGCAGCGGCATGGTGAGGCCGCGATTGTTGAGGAACGCGACGCCGAACAGGCCGATGCTCTGGCGCGGCTGCGGCAGGGCGGCGATGACGCCGAAATACCAGAACAGCACGAAGAACAGCAGCGGGATGTTGCGGACGAACTCGATATAGGCGCCAGCGATGGTCGAGAGCAGCCAGTGCGAGGACAGGCGCGCGATGCCGATGGCGAAGCCGAGCACGGTCGCCAGCACGATCGCGATCACGGTCACCAGCATGGTATTGGCGACGCCGACCCAGAACAGTGCGAAGATATCGTCGGACTGGGTGTACCCGGTCAGCACGAAGGGCACCTCGATGCCCGATGTCCGCCAGAGGAAGTCAAAGCCAGAGGCGATGCCGGCCTTGACCATGTTCTCCGAGGCATTGCGCACGAAGAACACGGTCAAGCCCACCAGCAGCAGGATCAGGGCGATCTGGTAGAACCAGTCCCGCACGCGCTTGTCGTTGATGAAGGATAGAAAGCTGCTCACGACCACCTCGACCGAGGTTCGCGGACGTCATTCCCGGGCTTGACCCGGGAATCTCGTGACGCTTGGGCTGGATTCCGAGATGGCCGGGTCAAGCCCGGCCATGACGAGCCTTAACCCGCTCTCACTGGAAGGGCGGGGTGAAGAGCAGGCCGCCCTTGAGCCAGAGCTGGTTCTGGCCGCGTTCGAGCTTCAGCGGGGAACCCATGCCGACGGTGCGCTCGTAGCTCTCGCCGTAATTCCCGACCTGCTTGATGGCGTTGTACATCCAGTCGTTCGACAGCCCCATCATCGCGCCGAAGCCGCCCTCGGCGCCGAGCAGGCGGCGGACTTCCGAGTTCTTGGAGTTCGCCTTCATCTCGTCGACGTTCTTGGAGGTGACGCCGAGCGCCTCGGCCGCGATCATGCCGTTCAGCACCCAGCGCACGATGAGCTGCCAGCGCTCGTCGCCCCAGCGCGTCACCGGCCCCTGCGGATCGTTCGAGATCGGCTGGGTCAGGATGACATGCTCTTCCGGGTTCTTGAGCTTGGCGCGCTGGCCGGCGAGGGCGCCGACGCCGGCGGTATAGGCGTCGCAGCGACCGGCGTCATAGGCGGCGATGGCGTCGTCGTTCTTCTGGAAATTGGTGATGGTGGTCTTGAGGTTGCGTTCGCGGAACCAGTCGGCGGCGTTCTTCTCCTCGGTCGAGCCGGCGGCGACGCAGACCGAGGCGCCGTCGAGATCGGCGGCCGTCTTGGCATTGGCCGACTTGCGGACGATGAAGGTCTGGCCCTCGTAGAAATTGATGCCCTGGAAATTCAGCCCGAGCGTGGCGTTGCGCGAGAAGGTGATGGTCGAGTTGCGCGAGAGCAGGTCGACCTGGCCGGACTGCAGGATGGGCCAGCGCTGCTGCACCGAGGTCGGCGTGAACTTCACCTTGCCGGCATCGCCGAGCACCGCGGCGGCCAGCGCCTTGCAGTAATCGACGTCGAGGCCGCTCCACTCGCCCTTGTCATTGGCGAAGGAAAAGCCGGGCAGGCCGAGATGCACGCCGCATTCGAGATTGCCGCGCGCCTTGATGGCGTCGAGCGTCGGGCTCGGCGCCAATTGCTGCGCCTGCGCCATCGAAACCCCTGCAGCAAGGAAAGCCGCCGCACCCAAAATCCTGAAGGTCGTCATATCCGTCTCCCCGAAGCCGTCATGGGCTTTCTGTGTTGGAGACCGACTATGCAACAGGCGTACCGAAAGCGGTAGCGGCGGAAATGCCAATCCGCGTCAGTTGCCGAAGATCGTGTTGAGCTGGCTGCCGACCATGATGAAGGTGGTGCGCTTCGGCATCTCCTTCAGCCGGACGGCGCCGATATAGGTCATGGCCGAGCGGACGCCGCCCATCAATTCCTGCATCGTGCCCTCGACCGGGCCGCGATAGGGCACCTCGACGGTCTTGCCCTCTGAGGCCCGGTACTTGGCGACGCCGCCGGAATACTTGTTCATCGCCGTGTCCGAGGACATGCCGTAGAAGGTCATCGCGACCGGCACCTTCTCGCCGTCGCGCTCCTCGTAGCGGATTTCGCCCTCGCATTCGTCATGGCCGGCGAGCATGCCGCCCATCATCACGAAATCGGCGCCGCCGCCATAGGCCTTGGCGACGTCGCCCGGCACGGTGAGCCCGCCATCGCCGCAGACGAAGCCCTTCAGGCCATGGGCGGCATCGGCGCATTCGATGATGGCCGAGAGCTGGGGATAGCCGACGCCGGTCATCTTGCGGGTGGTGCAGACCGAGCCCGGCCCGATGCCGACCTTGACGATATCGGCGCCGGCCAGGATCAGCGCCTCGGTCATGTCGCCGGTCACGACATTACCGGCCATGATCGCGGCGTCGGGGAAGGCGGCGCGCGTCGCCTTGACCGTGTCGACGAATTTCTCGGTATAGCCGTTGGCGACGTCGAGGCAGATCTTCGTGATCGGCGACTGAGCGTGAACCGCCTTCAACTTGTCATGGTCGGAATCCGTGGTGCCCAGCGAGTAGAAGGCATTGGCGGAGCCGGGCTCGCGGAAGAAGGCGATCAGCTCCTCGGCGCCATAATGCTTGTGCAGGGCGACCATGGCGCCGTGCCTCAGCAGCGCGCGGGCCATCGCCATGGTGCCGACAACGTCCATATTGGCGGCGATCAGCGGGAATCCCTTCCACTCCTCGCCAGTATGGGCGAAGCGGAAGGAGCGCTCGACATCGACCTCGGCGCGGCTGCCCAGCGTCGAGCGCTTCGGACGGATCAGCACGTCGCGGAAATCGAGCTTCGGATCATTTTCGATGCGCATGACCGGGCCTCTGGCTATCGTGCCGCAGAGCAGGGCCGGCGGCCGCACGCGGGAGAGGCGTGCGCCGATTCATAGCGTCGGGGATGGGGCCGGCGCAATCCCGAGCCGGTTTCCGCTCAGGCTGCGGCCGCCGGCGGCGCGTTGACACGAGCGTTCTTGCGGATCGTATAGAGCGTCGCGCCGATGACGATGGCGGCACCGATCCAGGTCGTCAGCCTGGGAATCTCGGCGAAGAAGACGAAGCCGGTGAAGCTCGCCAGCAGCAGGCGGCTGAAATCGAGCGGCGCCAGCGCCGCCGCCTCGCCAACCTGATAGGCGCGGGTGATCAGCCACTGCCCGGCCGTGCCGAACAGGCTGAGCGTGATCAGCCAGAACCATTGATCGGGCGTCGGCGGCTGCCACCAGAGCAAGGTCGGCACGGCCAATAGCACGATCAGCACCATGGCCCTGGTAGAGCAGGATCGTATCGGTGCGCTCGCTCGCGGCAAGCTTGCGAACGCTGACCGTGATGGCGGCGCCGCAGATCGCGCCGGCGACCGCGAGCAAGGCGTAGATGTCGAGCCCCTCCGAGCTCGGACGCAGCATGATCAGCACGCCGACGAAGCCGATCACGGTGGCGGCCCAGCGCCGGCCGTCGACCACCTCCTTGAGAAAGAGCACCGCCGCGATGGTGACGAACAGCACCTGGCTGAAGCCGATCGCAGTCGCCTGCGCGAGCGGAATTTTGACGATGGCCGTGAAGCCGCAGAGCATGGAGAGCAGCGTGACCACGCTGCGGAAGATCTGCAGGCCGAGCCGGTCGGTATGCAGGGCCAGGCGCAGGCTGCCGGCGGCGAAGAGCAGCAGGATCGCGGTCATGATCACCTGCCGGATCAGCAGGATCTGGACGAGCGGGATGCCCTGGCCGACATGCTTGATGCCGGCGACCATCACGGCATAGACCAGCATCGCCGAGACCATGAAGACCGAGCCGCGCAGGTTCGGGCTGGCGCCGCGCCACCAGTAGCGCAGCCGCTGCCGGCGGGTTTCGAGCCAGCCGATCCGGCCCGGCCCGGGGCCGCCGGGCGGTTCGGGCTCGACGATCGGGACAGGACGGGCGAGACCCGGCTCGGGAGGCGCGGACGCAGCCGGCTCGTGCCAGGGGGCATCGCCCTCGAACCCCGGCCGACCCTGCCGGCCGGACTGCCGCTCCTCGCTCATCACCCTCAACCAGTGGTCGGCGGCCGCTCAACGGCCGGGCATTTCATCCCTGCCGCAAATCATTGAGGAAACGCGGCAATTCGGCCAATGACAATGCGGCATGGCCGCGTTGTCCCGGCCGCGCGACGCGCAGGGGCGGCATACCCGGCACGGGCTGTGCAACGGCCCGAACAGCCTCTAGGAGGAATCCGAAAGGGACCTGCCGCTTGACGTCTCAAGACCGCCCCTCGCCCCGGCCACGTGCCGCCCAAACCGCTTCACGCGCCCGACGCAACGGGCCGGGCCGATGAAGATCCTGCTCGATGATTTCGTCGGCGGCCTGAAGGCGCTGGCGCCCAGCCGCTTTCCCTATCGCCGCTTCGCCCTGGCGCTGGTGCTCGGCGGGCTCGGCGGCTGGCTCTTCGTGCAGGCCAGGCTGCCTCTGCCCTGGATGCTGGGCTCGATGGTGTTCTGCACCTTTGCCGCCCTGATCAGCCTGCCCGTCGCCGCACCGGCGGTGATCCGCCCCCCGATGACGGCGGTGATCGGCGTGATGCTCGGCGCCTCCTTCAAGCCCGAGGTCGTCGCGCAACTGCCGAACTGGCTGCCGACGCTGATCGGGCTCGTGCTGTTCATGGTCGCCTGCGGGCTGTGCTGCGTCAGCTATTTCCGCCGCGTCGCCGGGTTCGACCCGGTCACCGCCTTCTTCTCGGGCATGCCGGGCGGCCTGATCGAGATGGTCACGGTCGGCGAAGAGAAGGGCGGCGATGCCCGCATCATCGCGCTGATCCATTCGGCCCGCATCCTGCTCGTCGTGATGACGCTGCCCTTCATCGTGCAGTGGATCGGCGGCGTCACGGTGAGCGGCGGGCGCGTCGCCGGCCCATCCATCACGCAGACGCCGCTCGGCTCCGAGCTCTGGCTGATCGGCTGCGGCATCGTGGGCGTGATCGTCGGGCACTGGCTCAGGATGCCGGCGAAATACCTGCTCGGCCCGATGCTGGTCAGCGCGATCGTTCATGTCGCGGGCTTGAGCGCCGCGATGCCGCCCTCGGAGATCGTCAATGCGGCGCAGCTCGTACTCGGCGTGACGATCGGCTGCCGCTTCGTCGGCACGCCGCCGCGCATCATCCTGCGCGTGCTCCTGCTCTCGGTCGGCTCGACCGCGATCCTGCTGGCCCTGACGCTGGGCTTCGCCTGGCTCGTCGCGCTGGTCTCCGTGCACGGCCATGTCCCGCTGATCCTGGCCTATTCGCCCGGCGGCCTCGCCGAGATGAGCCTGATCGCGCTGGCGCTCCATACCGAGGTCGCCTTCGTCGCGGCCCACCACATCATCCGCGTCTTCCTGGTGATGGTCTCGGCCGGGCCGATCTTCGGCCTGATCGGCCGGCGAAACAGCAAGGCCGCGGCGGAATAATCGCCCTCAGCCGATAGCGCTGGCGAGGCCGCGCGCGAGCCCGTCCGCCAACGCACTGCGCTGGCTCGCCATGAAGGCGGCGCCGTCGATGCGCTGCCGGTCTCCTGCGCGGATCGCCGCGACACGCTCCGTCAGGGCACGGGCGAAATCCTCCGCCGTGTCGGCGCGGGTGAAATTGGCCGGCAGCTCGGTGAAACCCCGGCAGGACAGGGCCGTAGCCACGGCCGGCAGGCCGAGCTGCATCGCCTCGATCGTCTTGAGCTGCACGCCGGTTCCGGCCCGGCTCGACAGGGCGATAAGCCGGCAGGAGCGCAGGAAATGCTCGGCCGAGGGCACGCGCCCGACCAGCGTCACGGCAAGCGGCGTCCGCAGCGCGGGCGGCACCCGGCCAGCGACCGCAATGCGGATATCGTCCGGCAGGAGCGGACAGACCTCACGCAGGAACCATTCGAGGCCGATCAGATTGGGACCCCAGGTCCAGGTGCCGATCAGGCCGATATCGAAGGCCGGAGCCTCGCCGAGATCATCGGGCGGGGCAGCAGCCGGGCTTCCGGAGACCAGCGGCAGGGCACAGGATTTCTCGCGATAGGCCGGACCGAGCGCCGCACGGTCTTCCTCGGCCAGCGTCCAGACGAAGCGCGCCTCGTCCCAGAGCCGCCGCTCCAGCCGTTCGAGCAACCGGGCCTCGCGACCGTAAAGCCGGCGCAGGACTGGATTCTCGGCATGCTCGGCATTCTGGCAGGCCGAAACATGCTCGATATTGTGCTCGACCAGAATGCAGGGCGCGATCCGCAGCAATTCGGGAAAGGCGCCGGGCAGCATCACGGAATTCAGCACCAGCGCATCGAAGGGTCCCTGCGCCCGCACCGTCTCGACGAAGCGGCCCGCACCGGCGAGCCTGAGCTTCGCGCAGGCCACGGGCAGCCGGAGCCTGATCGCGGCGGCAAGCCAGCGCAGCTTCTGCGCCCGGGACACCACGACATTCTCGATATCGGCCTCGGCGACGACGACCGCCTGATCCGGCTCGGCCGGCGCATCGCCGGGGCGCAGGAAGCCGATCGCGGTGACGTCGTGCACCGCCTCGCGCAACGCCGAGAGGATCGCCGCATTGGCGATCTCGAAGCCGGTATCGGGCCGGGCAACGGGGATGAGCGAGGTCAGGAAAGCGAGGCGCAAGGAGAGAGCTCGTGGGAAGATGGTATTCCACTCCTCCCATTGCCCGGGCAGGTCAAGCTGCAGCGCCGGCTATGATCAACAGGTGCTGGCGGCGTTGGTCGCTCTTTCGATAGCGGCGAACACCGAACCTTAAGTTGCCGCAGCCTAGCTTGCAGACCGATGACCACGGCCCGTCAGACAACCGGACGCGCGACGAGCGACGAGCGAACCCGCTCCGTCGCGCCGGCTTTCGGCAACCCCGAAAGCTTCGAGGTGGCGGCATGCTCCGCGCCTGAGGAACTAGCCGGGGTCGCGAGCGTCGTCTGCGTCCCGACCTTCAAGCGCCCGGACATGCTGGAAGCGACATTGCGCTCGCTCGCCGGCCAGAAGGGCGGGCATGATTTCGCGGTGATCGTGGTCGAGAACGAAGGCGCAGAGCGCGCCGGCGCGGCCCGAGCCAGCGCCCTGCATGCCGCTGGCCTGTTCAAGGGCTTCGTCATCGTCGAGCCGCGCCAGGGCAACTGCAAGGCCTATAATGCCGCCTGGCGCTGCGCGCTGACGCGCTTTCCCGCGTTGGAACAGGTGCTCGGCATCGATGACGACGAGGAGGCCGAGCCCGGCTGGCTCGATGCTTTCCTCCGGGCGGCCCGCACGGCGCCGGCCGACTTGTTCGGCGGCTCGGTGACACCCGTCTTCACTGACGCCTCGCGCGCCTGGCTCTCCGCGCACCCGGTATTCCAGTCGCATTACGGCGCGTCCGGGCCGGTGCCGATGCTCTATTCCAGCGCCAACTACCTGATCCGGCGCAGCGTGCTGGAAAAGCTGGGCTTTCCCTTCCTCGACGAAAGCTTCGATTTCACCGGCGGCGGCGACACGGATTTCTTCACCCGCGCGAAAGCCGCCGGCTTCCGCTTCTGGTGGGTGCAGGAGGCGGCACAGCGTGAGACGATGCCGGCCCGGCGCAGCGAATTCGCCTGGATCCACGCGCGCGGCCTGCGCAACGGCGCCCTCTCGACCCTGATTCAAAGGCGCGAACATCCCGGCTTCGCCGGCCGGATCCGCGTGCTCGCGAAATCGCTCGCCTTGCTGGCCGTCGCGATACCGCGAGGCATCGCGCTCGGCCTGCGCACGCGTTCGGGGCTGATCGGCCTGTATCACCTGCAGGTCGCGATCGGCCGGTTGACCTCGGAATTCACCGGCGCCAACGAGCAGTATCGCAAGCCCGAGAAGAACTAGGGTCGCCCTCGCTCCCTCAACCGGTCATTGCGAGCGTAGCGAAGCAATGACGGTTCAGGCCGCGTTGATCACGAGGCCGCGCAGCTTGTTCGCGTGCGGCCCGAGCTCTGCCTGCCAGCGCTCGGCCGCTGCCTTGGCGGCGCCCCCGTCGCGCGCGACCAGAACGATGTCGTCGACCGCCTCGGCGAAACGCCCGATCAGCCCGGCGATCGGCAGGCTGCCGCCATCGACGATCATCGGCCCGAAGCGATGCGCAGCCGCGAACGGGCCTGTCCGCAGTGAGCCGTGCCCTGCCGGCGGTGGGCTTCCGGCCAACGGCAGGAAGGTCAGGCCGGTGCCTTCGTCCTTGAGGATGGCACGCGCCAGCGCCGCGCGCCCGGCCAGCACGTCGCCAAGCCCGAGCGGCGCATCGGCAGCGAAGACCGGGGTCAGGCCGTGAGCGCCGTCACCGGCATCGACGAGCAGCGCCGGCAGGCCGGACAGGGCTGCGTCCAGCGCGAGGTTGAGGGCGAGCGTGGTCGCGCCCGCCTGCGGCTCGAGGCCGAGGACGAGGATGCGGCGGCGCTGCTCCCCCCCGGCCGCCCTGGCCAGTTCGAGGCGGATGGCGGCGATGGCAGCGGCGAAGGCGGATTGCGGCTTGTCGATGACATCGACCAGATGCGCCTGCCCCTGGAAGACCGAACGCGCTTCCGCAGCATTACGGCGCCAGCGGCGGTGGCGCACCGGCGGGATCGTGCCGAGCGCAGCCGGAGCCTTTGGTTGGGCGACAGGTGCCGAGGCGTCTTGCGGAAGCGTGGCGGGAACGGAACGGCGCAGCGGTTCCGGCGCGGGTTCGGCTGGGGGCTGGGGGCGGCGCGCGGCGCGCTCCGCCTGCCCACCCTGAATCGCCATGAGCCGCCGCCAGCCCGCCGGCCCCAGGCCGGTGGAAGCAGCCGGCGGCGCCGGTTCCGGCCGAATCGCTGCAGGCTGCGGCGGGGGAGCGGCAGGCGATGGCGACGGGGATGCCGGCCGCGCGCTCTCGGAGGTTTCGGTGGCGATCGGGCGCGGCGCGCGGCGCCAGAACGGCTTGCGCGGAGGCGGCTCGGAGGCGGCCGACGGGCGAGGCACCGCGAACAAGGCCAGGCCAAGCGCCAGCAGCATGCCGGCGGCGCCACCGCCGAAGGCGCCGAGCATGGCGAGCGTCCGCCGGCTCATGCCGCTCTTTTCGAGCGGCGGCATGGCCGGGCTGATGATGCGGGCATTGGTGGTGTCGATGCCGCCGAGCTCGCCGGTCTCGCGGGCGCGCCTGAGGAAGGCATCATAGATGGCGCGGGAGGATTCGACCTCGCGTTCGAGCTCGCGCAACTGCACGGAGGCGCGGCCGACGGCGTATTGACCAGCGGTGAGCTGGTCGACGCGGCGGGCGAGCTGGCGCTCGGCCTCGACCGCGCGGTCGTATTCGGCTTTGGCGGCACGGGCGATGCGGGCGAGTTCGTCGGCGATCTGGCGGCGCGCATCGCGCACCTGCGACTGCGCCGAGGCGAGCGACGGATGGCGGGCGCCGAGCGAGGAGACGAGATCGGCCTCACGCGCCAGCGCCGCGCCAAGCTGGGCACGCAGGGCGGTCATGGTGTTGGACGCGACAGCCTCCGGAATGGCGCCCGCCTCGATATTGGACGCACGCGTCGCGGTGATCTGGTCGTATTTGGCCTTGGCCTCGGTCGAGCGGGTCCGGGCCGCGACGAGCTGGGCACTGTTGAGGGAGAGCTGCTCCTCACTGAGCGAACGGCCGCCGACGCCGACGATATTGTTGGCTTCCTTGTATTTCTCCGCCTTCTCCTCGGCGATGCGCAGGCGGTTGCGCAATTCCTCCAGCCGGCCGGTCAGGGCTGCGGTCGCGCGCTGCGCCGCTTCGGCACGCACGGCCGCCTGATCCTCCAGATAGGCCTCGGCCAGCGCATTCGCGATCTTCGCCGCCTTGTCCGGATCCTGCGCCGTCGCGGAGATGTCGATGACGAAGGTGCGCTCGCCGCGGCGCACCGCGACCGTGCGGTCGAGCGCCGCCAGCGCATAGAGCGTCGCCTTAGGCGAGGGGCCGGTATCGGCGCCCATCAGCCGAGCGAGGAATCCGGCCGAGGCACCGCCGAAATCGGGATCGCGGTCGAGGTTCAGGCGCTCGACGACGCGCGACTTGATGCTGTCGGAGGCGATCACGCGCGCCTGGCTTTCGAGATAGCCGGTGATCGAGGTGGGATCGCTGCCGACGGTATTGGGCGAAACGTCGTTCTGGAGCACGCGCAGGTCGCGCGGATCGATGAAGAGCTGCGCGGTCGAGACGTATTTCGGCGTCATCAGCAGCGCGGCGAGGATCGCGAGCGCGAGACCGAGCAGCGCCATGAGCAGGACGAAACCACGCCGCGCCCAGAGCGTCCCGACGATCCAGACGGGATCGGCGAGCCGGGCGAGATGGGCAGGCAGGGGCGATGCCGTCCGCTCGCGGCGGCCCCGCCTGTCCTGTGCTTCGTTCGCAGCCGGCTCGGTCGTGAACATGACGCTACGCTTCACCATTCCGCATTACGCCAGCCCGCGCCGATAGCGCTCGAGCACGGCCATCATCGGCTTCTGCCGGTAGTCGGCATCGAGCGGCAGCGGCCGGGCGCGGGCACTGTCCTTGCGCGGGAACGTTTCGTGGACCCAGGAATAGCGGTCGGTCAGCCCCCAGGTGACGATCGCCTTCGGCCGCTTGGCCGAGACGACAGCGTCGAGGAACGTCCCGACCAGGGCGGCGGCGGTCTTGTCGCGCTTCGCTGCGTCGGCCGGAAGCTTCCAGTCGATGACGTCGAGCTCGGTGATCTCGACATCGAGGCCGAGCTCGTCGAGATCGCGCATGAAGCGCTGCAGACCGTCCACATCGATGCCCTTGTCGGCATAGAGATGGGCCTGCATGCCGACGCCGTGGACCGGGATGCCCTTGTCCTTCAGGCGCCGGCAGATATCGAGCGCGACCTTGCGACGCGCGGCAGCGCCGGGAACCGGCTCCTCGAAATGGAAATCGTTCAGGACGAGCCGGGCCTTGGGATCGACCCGCGCCGCGGTGCGGAAGGCGATGTCGACATGCTCCGGCCCGAGCAGGCGCTGCCAGATGGTGTCGCGCCAGGGCCCGCCTTCGAGAGGATCGTATTTGATGACCTCGTTGACCACGTCCCAGGTCGCGATCTTGCCCTTGTAGCGGTCGACGACGATCTCGATGTGGTTGACCAGCTCACGCTCGGCCTCGGCCCGCGTCGTCATCTCCCTCGCCCAGTTGGGCAGGGCCTCGCCCCAGAGCAGGGTATGGCCGCGCAGCGCCTTCCTGTTCACCTGTGCGAAGGCCACGAGCTCGTCGGCGCCGGAAAAATCGAAGCGCGGCTGGTCGTGCCGCAGCGCCTCCCATTTCAGGTCGTTCATGGGGACAATGACGTCGCAATAGCGCTTCAGCGCGTCGCGATAACGTGGGTCGTCGCGGAAAGCGCCGATCTCCGCCGCAGAGCCGAAGGGGATCGGCCTGACGGCCGCAAGAGCCGAACTTCCGCCCCCCAATGCGCCGGCCATCAGGCAAGCGGAGGCACCGCGCAGCACATCGCGGCGCGCCGGCAGGGCCTCATTCCGGTCCGTTTCGGGTTTCTGGTCGGTCAATCGGGACGCTTCCGTGTCGTTTAGGGTCGTTCAACGCCTCTGGGCTAAGAGGGATTCGTCATGTTGAAACGCTAAGGCACGCGCCGGGCCAGCCGCCGCGGAAACGGGTCATGCTGCCGGATCGCGCCACCATCTTCGCCTACCTCACCATCCTGAGCGGCTCCGCCGGCCGGCTCGTGATCTCCCTTGTCTACTTCCTCATCGTTGCGAATACGTTGACCCTCGGCGAATTCGGTCTGTTCGCCACGGCGTCCTCGACCGGGCTCATTCTATCGCGGCTGCTGGCCTTCGGCTTCATCTCGCCGCTCTATCGCGTCGCCACGGTCAAGCCGCGCCTGCTCGGCGCCTATCTCTCGGGTTTCGCGGGCCTCGCGGCCCTGTCGCTGCCATTGATCGTCGCGGCGGCCGGTGGCGCCTATCTGCTGCTGTTCGCGGAGCGCCTCGCGCTCCTGCCCTTCACCGTGATCATCGTCGCGGAGGTGCTGGGCTGGCGGCTCGTCGAGGTCGTCGCCATCGTCAATAACGGACTGCGCCGATTCCGGCAGGCGGCGCTGCTGGTCATCATCGGCTCCGCCCTGCGGACGGTCGCGGCCCTGCTCTTCGCCGGTTTCGGCCATGCCAGCCTGGAGATCTGGGCCTTCGCCTATTGCGGGGCGACGATGGCGAGCGCGGCGATCGCCCTCCTCGCCTTCCTGCCGAGGGCGCGCTGGCGCTTCGTGCGCCACCTCTATCCGCGCCGGATGGCCGATGCGGTCTTCGCCGGCGCGGCGGACATCGTGTTCTACGTCCAGTCCGAGCTCGACAAGCTCTTGGTGCTCGGCCTCGCCGGCGAGCGCACTGCAGGCCTCTACGCCATCGCGCTCAGGGTGATCGACCTCACCGCCATGCCGGTGCGCAGTTTCAACCAGATGCTCGTGCAGAAGATCATGAAGGATCGCGGCGTCGGCGGCTTCAGGCGGCTCGCGGCTTACGAGGCGGGCATCGCGCTGGTCTCGATCGGCGGGCTCGTCGCCGTCATCGTCGCGCTCAAGCCCTTCCCGAACCTGCTCGGACGCAATGTCTCGGAAGCGGCCTATCTGTTCGCGCCGATGCTGCTGGTCCCGGCCTTGCGCAATCTCGTCGAGTACCACGCCGAACTGCTCTATGCGCGCGAGCGCACCGGCTCGCGCATCGCACTGCTCTGCCTGCTGACGGCGATCAAGGCCGGGTTGATCTCGCTGGTGATGACGCGCTTCCCGGAAGCCGCAAGCTGGGCCGCCTGGATGAACCTCGTCTTCGGAGCGGTCTATCTCGCCTCGGCCGGCTTCACCTACACGCTGCTGGCGCAGGAGCGCAGGCCGCTACGCTGAGGCCTGCCGCTCGAACAGGGCGCGGATGCGCTCCAGCGGCTCTCCGATGAAGGACTGAACGCCGACGGCGACCTGCCAGGGCTCCAGCACCTCCTCGAAGGAGGCGAGCCGATCCATCCCGGCGACATCCTCGCTGAACCAGTAGACCTTGCAGAGCTCGCGCGTGTCCGGCCAGTGGCCTGCAGCCTCGAGCCCGAGCACGCGTTCGACGAAATAGCCGTAGATCACATATTCCGAGAACTGGCGCTCGCGGGCGATGGCGGAGACCCAGTCGCGGCCACTGATGCTCTCGACATGGTCGAGCAGGGCAAGGACATGGTCGCGGCGCCAGCTCACCAGATTGTTGATGTAGTCCGGGCTCGGGAACGAGGGCGCGTCGAGCCCGAGCAGCGTCGCGGCATGGGTACACCAGGGAATGTGGCGCGCCATGTCGGCGGTGATCGCATCGGGCTTGCGGTAGAGCCGGATCGCGCCGTCATCCGACAGGCTGGTCAGGTCGAAGGGCCGCACGAACAGCATGTCGGAATCGGCGAAGAGGATCACGTCCTCGCTGCTCGCCCGGGCCACTGCGAATTTCCGGAGCTGCTGCGCATGCCAGCCGCGCAGCGGCGGGATGCCGCGCGCCAGCGCCTGCACCCCGGTCCAGAGCCGGCGCTTGCCGAAGCTCAGCGGATCGGGCCGCGATCTGAGCCAGCCCGGCAGCAATTGCGATTCCGGCAGGATGCGGCGGCACGGCCCTTCGAGATCGCGGAAGAGCGGGACGTCGCGATCCTCGACCAGGAGATAATGGATCGCATGGCCGCTGACGAAGCGATCGACGCTGGCGCAAAGCAGCCGGCAACGCTCGACATCGCCCCTGTAGCTCGGCGTCGCCAGGGCAAAGGTTTCGCTCACTATCGGTGACTCACCCGCTCCGTCTGCCGCCCATGGCATATTGCCGGGCCATGCGCATCAGGAAAGCGGGATTTCCGAGGACATAGCGCCGCCAGAGACGGCGCGGTTCGAGCCAGAGCCGATACATCCATTCGAGCCTGATCTGGCGCACCAGCTCGGGCGCGCGCGGCACCTCGTCGGCGAAAAAGTCGAACAGCGCGCCGACGCCGGCTGCGACCGAGCAATGCTGCGGCCCGAGCTTGTCGGCGATGAAGCGCTCCTGCAGCGGATTGCCCATCGCCACCAGAAGCAGGTCCGGGCGCTGGATCCTCAACTTGCCGAGAAGAACGGTTTCGTCGTCGTCGGTGAAATAGCCGTGCGAGACGACACTGAACTGATGCATCGGATAGCGTTGCGTCAGATTGGCCACGGCCCGATCTGCGACTCCGGGCCGGCCACCGAGCAGGGCAACCCGCATCGGCCGCCCGGCGCGGGCGAAGAGCGCGGGGAAGAAATCCGTGCCGTTGAGATTGGCCGGGAAGGCCTTGCCGTAGAGCATCCAGCTCCCGAGATCGACGCCGATCCCGTCGGCCAGCACGAGAAAGGTCGAAAGGCTGCGCTGCAGGGCGGCGTTGCCCGCAGCGACGTTGACGAGATTGGCGTTGCAGAAGGCAAGCTTCATATGGCCGCCGGTCAGCACCGCATCGGTGACCTCGGCAAGTGCCGCCTCACGTTCCATCACGGCGATGCCGATGCCGCCGATATCGCGCTTGGCATAGCCGTGGCGCTTGCGGCCCCCGGCTTCGCTGGCGATCGTGATGGAGGCGGTTGCGGGCACGGTGCTCTCGGTCGGGGGCATGGCGGCCCATTGCGAATGCCGTGATTGTCTTTGCCGTTTCAGGGGCCGGGTCAAGGCAAAGCCGGCTGAAAGGTGAACGGGTTGTTCCCGCGATCCGCGAAGCCGCGTTAATGGCAATCCTCTTGCAGCAACAAGGCCTTGTACCGAACCGGAACGATTGTCCGGACCACCGCGCCACCCTCTCCGGAACGCCGTCCCACCGCGATACAGGCCTGATCCAAACCGCCCCGATCCGGCACGCCGCGGAGGCCATCGGCTCCCGATCTTTTTGCCATCATCCTTAACGAAACGCATGGCGGCCTTGCGCATCTCACCGAAGCGTCGATGCCATCTGGCCGCTCCTCCGCCGGCCGGTTAGGGTGATTCGCATAAGACGTTCGGGAGGGCTGAGCATGAACCAAATCGATTTAAAGAAGCGCGTCGCCATCGTCACCGGTGGAGCGCAAGGCATCGGCCGCGCCGTCGCCGAGCGTTTCGCGCAGAGCGGCGCGACCGTCGCGATCTGGGACGTGGACGCCGCGCTCGCAGCCAAGGCCGCCAACGAGATCGGCCATGGCGCGGTCGGCGTCGGCGTCGACGTGACCGATGCCGAGGCCGTGCAGAAGGCCAGCGACGCGCTGGAAGCCCGGCATGGCAGCATCGATATCCTCGTCACCAGCGCCGGCATCGCCGGGCCCAACCACAAGACCTGGGAATATCCGCTGGAGGACTGGGCCCGGGTCATGAAGCTCAATGTCGACGGCACGCTGCATTGCTGCCGCTCGGTGATCCCCGGCATGGTCAAGCGCAATTACGGGCGCATCGTCCTGGTCGCCTCGATCGCCGGCAAGGAAGGCAACCCCAACGCCTCCGCCTATTCCGCCTCGAAGGCGGCGGTGATCGCGCTGACCAAGTCGCTGGGCAAGGAGCTCGCCGACAAAGACATCGCGGTGAACTGCATCACGCCGGCGGCGGCGCGCACCCGCATCTTCGACCAGATGAGCGAGGAGCATATCGGCTACATGCTGGCGAAGATCCCGCGCGGGCGCTTCCTGCTGCCCGACGAGGTGGCCGCGATGGTCGCCTTCCTCGCTTCTGCCGAGAACAGCTTCACCACGGCCGGCGTGTTCGACCTCTCGGGTGGCCGCGCGACTTATTGAAGCCGCTGGATCGAGAGTTGCCCTGTCATTCCGGGGCAGGCTGCAGGCCTGTGCCCGGAAGCCATGAAACAAGATGCGCTCCAGTTCATCATGCTCGCCCTTGTGGCGAGCATCCACGTCTTGAACGCCGCATGGCATCGATGAAGACGTGGATGGTCGGGACAAGCCCGACCATGACGGCGGCGTTTCATCAAACACGGCACGCAAAAACGCCGCCACGGAGAAGCTGCTTGGCGAAATTGCCCGTCGCAGTTTTCGCAACCCTGATCTAGCTTGGCGGCATGATGCAGACGCTCCCCTCCGCCGCCGTCCTCGGTGCCCGCGCCTTCGCCGCGCTGGCCGGCCTCAACCGCTTCAGCGACGAGCCCGGTAAGCTGACGCGGCTCTATCTCTCGGCCGCGCACAAGCAGGCGGCGGAATGGGTCAAGGGTGCGATGGAGGTGGCGGGGCTGACCGCCTTCATCGATGCCGCCGGCTCGGTGCAGGGCCGGCGCGAAGGCAGCGTGCCGGGTCTGCCTGCCGTGCTGATCGGCTCGCATATCGACACGGTCAAGGATGGCGGGCGTTTCGACGGCAATCTCGGCGTCGTCGCCGGTATCCTGGCGGCCCAGGCCCTGCGCGATGCCGGGATCAACCTGCCCTTCCCGCTCGAAGTGATCGGCTTCGGCGACGAGGAGAATGTCCGCTTTCCCACGCATCTCTCGACCTCCGAGGCCTTGGCCGGCGCCTATGACCCGGCCTGGCTGGAGGCGCGCGACAGCGAGGGCGTGAAGCTCGGCGAGGCCCTCGTCGCCTTCGGCGGCAATCCGGCCGGAATTCCGGCGCTGGCGCGCAAGCCCGGCTCGATCCAGGCCTATCTCGAAGTCCATATCGAGCAGGGGCCAGTGCTGGAGGCGGAGAACGAGCCGGTCGGCATCGTCACCGCCATCAACGCGCAGAGTCGCGCCCGCGTGCGCGTCGCGGGCGAGGCGGGACATGCCGGCACCGTGCCGATGGCGTTGCGCAAGGACGCGCTGACCGCGGCGGCCGAGATGGCGCTGGCGCTGGAGCAGATCGCGGGCGCGCATGAGCTTGCGGTCGGCACGGTCGGCGTGCTCAGGCCTGACCCCGGCGCGACCAATGTCGTCCCCGGCGCGGCCGAATTCACCATCGATTTCCGTGCGCCCAAGGATGAGACGCTCGCGGCCATGGATGCCGAGATCCGCAAGAGCTTCGGCGAGATCGCCGAGCGTCGCGGCGTCGGGCTGGAGATCATCCCTTATGCCAGGGCCGCGGCCGTGCCGATGGAACCCCGGCTGCAGGATGCCTTCGCCGCCGGCATCGCCCGCGCCGGGAGCAATCTCGCCGGCCGCCGCCTGCCCTCCGGCGCCGGGCATGACGCCATGGCGATCGCGACGGTCGCGCCCGTCGCCATGCTCTTCGTGCGCAACGAGAAGGGCATCAGCCACTCGCCCTTGGAGAACATGACCGAGGCCGATGCCGGCATCGCCATCCGCGTCCTCATCGAAACGATTCTGGAACTGGCCGGGCACTCACAGTAGAACGATTCCAGCCGCGACACCGCGCGCCATTCCGAAATCGGCCCGAAAGGCCTAGGAGAGGCGCGCCGCAGGAGGCTGGAATGGATTTCGAGAACTTCTTCCGCCGGGAACTCGACGGATTGCGCAGCGAAGGCCGCTATCGCGTCTTCGCCGACCTGGAGCGCCAGGCCGGCCGCTTTCCGCTCGCGACCTATCATGGCGAAGGCGGCCCGCGCGACGTCACCGTCTGGTGCTCGAACGACTATCTCGGCATGGGCCAGCATCCCAAGGTGCTCGCCGCGATGCATCAGGCGCTCGACGGCAGCGGCGCCGGCGCCGGCGGCACCCGCAATATCGGCGGCACCAACCATTACCATGTCCTGCTGGAGCGCGAGCTGGCCGACCTGCACGGCAAGGAAGCCGCGCTGATCTTCAATTCCGGCTATGTCTCGAACTGGGCCTCGCTCTCGACGCTGGCCGCGCGCATTCCCGGCTGCATCGTGCTGACCGACGGGCTGAACCATGCCTCGATGATCGAGGGTATCCGCCACTCGCGGGCCGAGAAGCATATCTTCGCCCATAACGACCCCGCCGATCTGCGCCGCAAGCTCGCGGCGCTCGATCCGGACCGGCCGAAGCTGATCGCCTTCGAGTCGGTCTATTCGATGGATGGCGATATCGCCCCGATCCGCGAATTCTGCGACATCGCCGACGAGTTCGGCGCAATGACCTATATCGACGAGGTCCATGCCGTCGGGCTCTACGGCGCGCGCGGCGGCGGCATCTCGGAGCGCGAGGGCCTGACCGACCGGCTGACCCTGATCCAGGGCACGCTGGCGAAGTCCTATGGCGTGATCGGCGGCTATATCACCGGCTCGGCAGCGCTCTGCGACTTCATCCGCAGCTTCGCCTCCGGCTTCATCTTCTCCAGCTCGCTGCCGCCGGCGGTGGCGGCGGGCGCGATCGCGGCGATCCGGCATCTCAAGGACAGCTCCGTCGAGCGCGAGCGCCAGCAGGACCGTGTCGCGGCCTTGCGGGCCAGGCTCGACGCCGCCGGCATCCCGCATCTCG
The DNA here is from genome assembly GCF_011764485.1 of Bosea sp. ANAM02. NCBI lineage: Bacteria > Pseudomonadati > Pseudomonadota > Alphaproteobacteria > Hyphomicrobiales > Alloboseaceae > Allobosea > Allobosea sp. ANAM02. Next base: position 266,656 of record NZ_AP022848.1, read on the forward strand.
CCAATCCCAGCCATATCGTGCCGGTGATGGTCGGCGAGGCAAAGGCCTGCAAGGCGATCAGCGACGAATTGCTCGCCCGCTTCGACATCTATGTCCAGCCGATCAACTACCCCACCGTGCCGCGCGGTACCGAGCGCCTGCGGATCACGCCCTCGCCCTTCCATTCCGACGCCGATATCGACGCGCTGGTAGCGGCGCTCGGCGCGATCTGGGCGCGCGACGGGCTGAAGCGCGCGGCCTGAGACACGGGGAATTCCCCGCGAGCCCTCATCCTGAGGAGGCCCGCAGGGCCGTCTCGAAGGATGCTTCAGGAGGCTCCGGAACCATCTGGATCATCCTTCGAGACGCCATTTCTACCGACATGCCTCCTCAGGGTGAGGGCTCCCATTTTCCAAACGGCCTCCGCCGCTCAGCCGCGCTTGGCCACGATCATCAGGACCGCCGAGAGCAGGGCGAAGACGCTCGCCAGGCCGGCAAGGATCAGGGTTCCCAGCCATTGGGAGAGGAAACCTTCGATCTCGGCCTTTTCAGGCGCAGCAGCGTCATAGAGGACGGACACCTGATCGCCTTTGCGATAGGCGGGCGGTTTCGTGCCCCATGACGTCACGAAGGTGACGGACCGGCCTCCGGCCGTGCGGAAACTCACGACCGGACGATAGGTGGAATCCCCACCGCCATGCCGCAGTTCGATCACGGTGCCATCGGCGCGATCGGCCCGCGCCAGAAGCTTCCGGTTATGGCTGTAGGTGAAATAGCAGGCCGTCGCGAGGATGACGGCGACGATCCCGAAGACGCAGCCGATGCGCCAGAGCACGAGCCTGCCATCCTGGGCGAGGCCCCCGAACCGTTGCTTCCTGCGGCTTTCGCCCATCCGCTCTCAGAGATTGAAGACGCGGTGGGGGACGAATTCGCCGTTCTGGACCGAGCCCGTCGAGACCAGCGTGCCGGCGCAGGTGGCGTAGGCCGCCTCCAGCTCGATCGGGGCACCGGCGCCGCGCAGCAGGGCGCTCTGGCCGCGCTTGAGGCGGGCGGCGGCGTCGCGATGGAGCACGATCTCCGGGATCAGCGTCAGCGCCGCCTTGACCGGCTGGAGAGCCGTCAGCGCGCTCTCCGGGCTCTCGCGCAGGGTCTCGACGCTCGCGGCCTCGGCCACGGTGAAGGGGCCGACGCGGGTCCGGCGCAGATGCGCGACATGGCCGAGACAGCCGAGCTCCAGGCCGAGATCGCGGGCGATGGCGCGGACATAGGTGCCCTTGCCACATTCGGCCTCGAAGGTGGTGGTGGCGCCGTCATGGCTGACGATGCGCAGCGCGTCGATCTCGACGGGGCGCGCCTCAAGCTCGACCTCCTCGCCGTCGCGGGCGAGGTCATAGGCGCGCTCGCCGGCAATCTTGATCGCGGAGAACTTGGGCGGCGTCTGCAGGATGGTGCCGGTGAAGCGCGGCAGCAGGGCCGCGATCGCGGCCTCGTCAGGGCGCTTGTCCGAGGTCGCGATGACGCTGCCCTCGGTGTCGTCGGTATTGGTCTGCGTGCCCCAGGCGACGGTGAACTGATAGGCCTTGCGGCCGTCCATGACGAAGGGGACCGTCTTGGTCGCCTCGCCCAAGGCGATCGGCAGCAGGCCGGAGGCGAGCGGGTCGAGCGTGCCGGCATGGCCGGCCTTCTTGGCGCCGAAGGCGCGCTTCACGACGCTGACCGCATGGGTCGAGGTCATGCCGATCGGCTTGTCGAGGATGACCCAGCCATGGACGTCGCGCTTCTTCGGACGCGGCGCCGGCGCAACGTCCTGATTCGGGGCGGCTTCGGATGGGTTCTCAGCGGTCATCGTCACGACGGTCAGTTTCGGGGTCTTGGTCTTCGTGGTCCTGGTCGATCCTGAGGCGTTGGACCTGGGTGTCGCGGCGTACGGCCTCGGTGTCGAGCAGCGCGTCGATGCGCTCGGCCTCGGCGAAGCTCTCATCGGCGCGGAAACGAAGGTCCGGCGCGTATTTCAGGTTGACGCGATGGGCGATCTCGCCGCGCAGATAGCGCTTGTTGGCATCGAGCGCCTTGAGCACCGGGGCGATGTCCAGCCCGCCGAGCGGCATGATGTAGCAGGTCGCGAGCTTGAGGTCCGGCGAGAGGCGCACCTCCGGCACGGTCACGACATGCTTCGCCAGCACGTCGTCATGGATGTCGCCCCGTGCGAGCATTTCGGCCAGCGCATGGCGGATCAGTTCGCCGACGCGCAATTGCCGCTGGGAGGGGCCTGAGGGTTTTGCAGGTTTAGCCATGGTTCTCGTTTCTCCGGGATCGGACCGGACCAAACGTCCCGGCGGGCCAGGCCCGCCGTCTCAGGATGATCAGGCGCTGGACGCGCTCTTCTCGTCACGAGATGGCCGGTCCCGAAGGCCCGGCCATGACGCGCTGTTTCAGGCAGCGCAGCTCAGAGGCTGCGCTTGATCTCCTCGACGCGATAGCACTCGATCACGTCGCCGACACGCATGTCCTGGTAATTCTCGAAGGACATGCCGCATTCCTGGCCGGCCACGACTTCCTTGGCGTCGTCCTTGAAGCGCTTGAGCTGGCCGAGCTTGCCCTCGTGAACCACGACGTTGTCGCGGATCAGGCGGACATTGGCGCCGCGCTCGATCGTGCCGTCGGTGACGCGGCAGCCGGCGATCTTGCCGACCTTCGAGACGTTGAAGATCTCGAGGATCGAGGCGTTGCCGAGCATAGTCTCGCGCAGGGTCGGCGCCAGCAGGCCCGACATCGCGTCCTTCACGTCGTCCATGAGGTTGTAGATGATGTTGTAGTAGCGGATCTCGACGCCGGCACGCTCCGCCGCCTCGCGCGCTTCCTTGTGCGCGCGGACGTTGAAGCCGACCACGACCGCGCCCGAAGCCTGGGCCAGCGTGATATCCGACTCGGTGATCGCGCCGACGCCCGAGGAGAGGACGCGAGCCCGCACCTCGTCGTTGCCGACTTTCTCGAGCGCGCCGACGATGGCCTCGACGGAGCCCTGCACGTCACCCTTGACGACGAGCGGGAATTCCTTGCGGCCGGCGCCCTCCTTGAGCTCGCGCATCATCTCGGCGAGCGAGCGGCCGGCGCCCGAAGCCGCGCCGCGGGCGGCGAGGCGGTCGCGACGCTGACGCTCGCGGTAATCGGTGATCTCGCGGGCGCGGGCCTCGGACTCGACCACCGCGACGCGGTCGCCGGCCTCGGGCGTGCCGTTGAAGCCGAGAACCTCGACCGGCATGGAGGGCGGAGCCTCCTTCACCTGCGCGCCGGTATCGGCGATGAGCGCACGGACGCGGCCCCATTCGGCGCCGGCCACGACGATGTCGCCGGTGCGCAGCGTGCCGCGCTGGACGAGCACGGTCGCGACCGGGCCGCGGCCGCGATCGAGCTTGGCCTCGATCACCGTGCCTTCGGCGGGGCGATGCGGATTGGCCTTGAGATCGAGCAGCTCGGCCTGCAGCGAGATCGCCTCCAGCAGCTTGTCGAGGTTGTGCCCGGTCTTGGCGGAGACCTCGACCTCGAGCGTCTCGCCGCCCAGCGTCTCGACCTGGATCTCGTACTGAAGCAGTTCAGCGCGGACCCGGTCGGGGTTGGAATCGGCCTTGTCGACCTTGTTGATCGCGACGATCAGCGGAACGCCGGCCGCCTTGGCGTGATTGATCGCCTCGGCGGTCTGCGGCATGACGCCGTCATCGGCCGCCACGACCAGCACGACGATATCCGTCACCTTGGCGCCGCGGGCGCGCATCGCCGTGAAGGCGGCGTGGCCGGGCGTGTCGATGAAGGTCACCTGCGAGCCCAGCGGCGTCGTCACCTGATAGGCGCCGATATGCTGGGTGATGCCGCCGGCCTCGCCTGTGACGACCTTGGTCTTGCGGATCGCATCAAGCAGCGAGGTCTTGCCGTGGTCGACATGGCCCATGATGGTCACGACCGACGGCCGCGACTCCAGGGTCTCGTCGGTATCCGGCGTATCGAACAGACCTTCCTCGACGTCCGATTCGGCGACGCGCTTGACCGTGTGGCCCATTTCCTCGGCGATGAGCTGGGCGGTGTCGGCATCGATCACGTCGGTGATCTTGTGCATCGCGCCCTGCTTCATCAGCAGGCGGATGACGTCGACGCCGCGCTCCGTCATGCGGTTCGCGAGTTCCTGGATGGTGATCGTCTCGGGGATGATCACCTCGCGCATCACGCGCTCTTTCTGCGCGTCGGAAGCCCGGTGGCCGGTCATGCGCTGCACGCGCCGGCGGAACGAGGCGACCGAGCGTGTCCGCTCCTCGTCGCCGCCGGTGGCGGTGGCGAGCGTCAGGCGGCCGCGCGGCCTGTCATTGGTGGTCTTCGGCGTTTTGGGCGCGGCGGGAGCCGGACCACGGCCGGCCCCGGCGCTCAAGCCGGGGCGGCGGAAGGCGGCCTTGACGTCGACATCGTCGGAACGATTGCGGGTGGTATTGGCCGAGGGCGCCTGGCGTGCCGGGCGGGCGACAGCCGGCTCGGCCGGGGCCGAGTTGTCGAGCCGCGGCGGGCGCGGCGAATCGGAGCGCGGCGGGCGGCTGTCGAGCCGCGGCGGACGGGCACCGGTATCGCGCATCGGGGGACGCGACGAAAACTCGCGCGGGCCGGACGGGGCAGGCCGGCCGTAATACTGCGTGGGCTGCGGCGCGGGAGCCTGAGGCGCAGGCGCGGCCTCGCGGGCCTGCGGCGGCGGAGCGGCCGGGCGGGCCGGCTGCTCGTCGCGCTGGCGGGCGGCCATCTCGACGCGGCGCTTCTGGTCGTCCTCCTGACGGCGGCGCTCTTCCTCCTGCCGCTGACGGGCTGCGGCCGCTTCACGCTCATGACGTTCGCGCTCGGCCGCAGCGGCGCGCTGGCGCGCCTCGTCCTCGGCGATGCGGCGTGCCTCGGCCTCGCTGCTGCGGGCTTCCGAAAGGGCGCGCTGACGTGCATCCTTCTCCTCGTCGGAGAGGGTTCGCAGGAGCATACCGCCAGCCGGACGCTGGGGCTGCTGAGGCGCGGCGGGGCGCGGCTGCGTCGCCTGCGGAGCCGGGGCCTGCGGGGCGCGCGGCGCGACGGGTTCCTTGACCTCGTGCCCGGCGGCGCGGCGCTTGACCTCGACGACGACCTGCTTCGTGCGCCCGTGCGAGAAGCTCTGGCGAACAGTGCTCTGCTCGACAGGCCGCTTCAGCGACAGGGTCTTGGGCGGGTTGACGGTGAGAGTCTTGTCGCCCGGGTTCTTGGTATCGGTCATTCCGCGTTCGGTCCTGCCGGTTCGGTCGTGTCTTCGGTGTCGTTCTGGTCGGATGCGGCGGTATCGTCCGTCCGGTACCGGACGAGCCGACGCCAGCGGGAGAGGACACCCTCGGCCGCTGGTCCCGGAGCAAGCGCGGCATGTATCACATGTGCCCGCCCCAACGCCAATTCCAAATCCGCCGCCGTGAAAATCGCGACGACGGGCAGTTCACGGGCCTTGAGCCCTTCGGCCTCGCGCACCGCGCCCAGCCGCCTGACGGCCTGGCCGATCTTGCGCTTGCCGTCCTCGGCGCCGTCGCTGGCGGCGATGACGCCGACGCAGCGGCCCGAGCCGATCAGGGCCTCGACCTTGGCGAAGCCCGCGATCACGAGCCCCGCCTTGTTGGCCATCGACAGCGCCTGCAACGCATCGCGCAGCATCAGCGCATCGATCATCTCCGGAAGGTCGGCGGGAACCGCGACCTTCGCCTTGAGCGAGCGCTCGAAGGCCTTGCGCCTGATCGCCTCGGCCACCGTCCTGCGGCTGAGGCTGGCCCAGACGCCGCGCCCGGGCAGTTTGCGCCTGAGGTCCGGCACCAAAATGCCGTCCGGCCCGGCGACGAAGCGGATCAGATCCTCGGGCGCCTTCACGGTCCGCGTCACGACGCAGCTCCGCTCCGGTCCCTCGCTGCGAGCCGCCTTCACCGCCAAAACCCTGCTCAGGCCTCGGCCGCCTCGTCGGCTTCCGCCTCAGGCTCCTCGGCCGGCGCCTCGACCCAGCCCGCATGGATGCGGGCGGCCATGATGATCGCTTCCGCCTCCTGGCGCGACAGATCGAAGCCGTCGAGATAGCCAGCGTGACGGGTGGTTTCGCCGTCCTTGCGTTCGGTCCAGCCGACGAGATCATCCGTGGCGCAGCCCGCGAGATCCTCGACGGTCTTCACATCGTTCTCGCCGAGCGCGACCATCATCGATGTGGTGACGCCGTCGACCTCGCGCAAGGCGTCCTCGACGCCGAGCGCGCGGCGCTTCTCGTCCAGCTCCGCCTCAACGGCCGCGAGATGCTCCTGGGCGCGGCTCTGAATCTCGCCGGCGGTATCCTCGTCGAAGCCTTCGATCGAGGCGAGCTCGGCGAGGTCGACATAGGCGAGCTCCTCGACATTGCGGAAGCCTTCCGAGGCCAGGAGCTGGCCGACCGTCTCGTCGACGTTCAGCGCATTCATGAACAGGTCGGTGCGCTGCACGAATTCCTTCTGGCGGCGCTCGGACTCCTCCTGCTCGGTCAGGATGTCGATATCCCAGCCGGTGAGCTGCGAGGCGAGGCGCACGTTCTGGCCGCGGCGGCCGATGGCGAGCGAAAGCTGCTCGTCGGGAACCACGACCTCGATCTTGTCGGCCTCCTCGTCGAGCACGACCTTGGCGACTTCCGCCGGCTGGAGCGCGTTGACGACGAAGGTCGCGACATCCTGCGACCACGGGATGATGTCGATCTTCTCGCCCTGGAGCTCTCCGACCACGGCCTGCACGCGCGAGCCGCGCATGCCGACGCAGGCGCCGACCGGATCGATCGAGGAATCACGCGAGATCACGGCGATCTTGGCGCGCGAGCCCGGATCGCGGGCGACGGCCTTTACCTCGACGATGCCGTCGTAGATCTCGGGCACTTCCTGACCGAAGAGCTTGGCCATGAACTGCGGATGGGTGCGCGACAGGAAGATCTGCGGGCCGCGCGGCTCGCGGCGCACGTCGTAGACATAGGCGCGGGCGCGGTCGCCAACCTTGAAGGTCTCGCGCGGGATCATCTCGTCGCGGCGGATGATCGCCTCGCCACGGCCGAGATCGACGAAGACATTGCCGTATTCGACGCGCTTGACCGCGCCGTTGACGATCTCGCCGATGCGATCCTTGTACTCGTCGTACTGGCGGTCGCGCTCGGCCTCGCGCACCTTCTGGACGATGACCTGCTTGGCCGACTGGGCGGCGATGCGGCCGAAATCGAAGGGCGGCAGCGGATCGGCGATGACGTCGCCGACCTGGGCGGCCGGGTTATGGCGCTTGGCCTCGTCGACGGTGATCTCGATCGCCGGATTCTCGACGTGCTCGACGACCTGGAGATGGCGGGCGAGGCGCAGTTCGCCGGTCTTGGTGTTGATCTCGGCATGGACGTCCGTCTCGATGCCGTAGCGCGAGCGGGCCGCCTTGGCGATGGCGTCCTGCATGGCGTCGACGACGATCTGGCGGTCGATCGACTTCTCGCGGGCGACCGCGTCGGCGATCTGCAGCAGTTCGAGCCGGTTGGCGCTGACGACCATGACGCTCACTCCTCTTCGTTATCGTTTTCGTGCGGGGCCTGCGTGTCGGCCTTCTTCGGCCGCGGCCCCAGCGATTTTCCTCGGCCCTTCTTCGGGCTGGCGATCTCTTCGGCCGGCGGCATTTCCGGCGGCAGGCCGGACTTTCCGCGGCGCAGCGCCTCGGTGATGAGCGCATCCGTGAGCACGAGGCGAGCTTCGGCGATCGCTCGCATCGGAATCGCGACGTCGCGCTCTTCCTCGCTCTTGGCGTCGTCGCGCGTCAGCAGCGCATCCTGGCCGGCGGCACCGCGCAGGATACCACGGAAGCGCTTGCGGCCGGCAACCGGCTCGCTCGTATCGATCTTGGTCAGATGGCCGGCCCAGCGCTCGAAATCGCTGGCGCGCACCAGCGGCCGGTCGATGCCCGGCGACGAGACTTCGAGATGATAGGCCGTCTGGACGGGATCGTCGACGTCGAGCGCCGGCGAGACCGCCTGGCTGATCTCCTCGCAACCCTCGACATTCATCGTGCCATCCGGCCGCTCGGCCATGATCTGCACGGTGCAGCCGTTCTGGCCGGTGACGCGCACGCGCACCAGCCGGTAGCCGAGATCGACGATCGCCGGCTCGATGATCGTCGCGACGCGCGCCGCCACGCCGCTCTCGACGACGAGGCGGGGCTCCTGATCGGCTGCCGCTGCGGGCTCGTGGGTGGGTTCACTCATGGCCTGAGACCGTTCCGTCTGCCTCCGGCGGGTCGCGGCCAATAAAAAAGAGCGGGCCGGTGGGCCCGCTCTTGATCATCGGCGTTAACCGATACCAGAGCTGTTGGGCGCTATTTAGTCCGCATCGCACCGATATGCAAGCTCGGTTGCGGCGGCGCTAACCCGATGGTCATCCTTCGCGTGCCAGATTACGCAACGGGATATGGGTTGAGGACTTGGTATGAGTGCGGTCGGCTCGCTGCTGCGAGATCTCGAATCCACGATGCTGCGCGGCTCGAGCGACGAGCGCGCCGACATCCTGTCGCGGCTGACGGACCTGTTCCTGGCGACCGCCGTCCATATGGACGAGGAGCAGGTCGGCGTCTTCGACGTGGTGATCGGACGCCTGTCGCGGGCCATCGAACTGCGCGCCCGCGTCGAACTGTCCGAGCGGATCGCGCCGGTGCCGAACGCGCCGAGCGGCGTCGTCCGCCAGCTCGCGCTCGACGAGATCGCCGTGGCGCGCGCCGTGCTCGTTCAGTCTCCGCGCCTGTCCGACCAGGACCTCGTGGCGGTCTCCGCCGCCAAGGGGCGCGACCATATGCTCGCCATCACCGAGCGGCCAGAGCTCGGCGAGCCGGTCACCGATTTCCTGATCCTGCGCGGCGGGCGCGTCGTCACCCATGCGGTGGCCGCCAACCAGACCGCGCGCTTCTCCCGGCACGGCATGGGTGTGCTGGTGATGCGGGCGGCGCAGGACGACGCGCTGCAGGCGACGCTGGGCCTGAGGCGCGACATCCCGGCCGAGCTCGTCGACCAGCTCATGACCGCCGCCAAGAATTCCGCCCGGCGCCGCTTGAGCGAAAGCCTCGAGCCGACGCTCGCCAACGATGTCGAGAGCGCGGTCGAGCGCGGGGCCGATGCCATCGCCGCAGGCGGCCAGATGCCGGGCGAGCTCGGCGCGATCAGCGCGGCGCTCGTCGAAATCCGCGAGCTCAACGAGGCCGGACTGCTCGACGAGGCCAAGGTCCGCGCCTACGCCCGCGACGGTGCGACCGAGCATGCGATCTGCGGCGTCGCCGTGCTGGCGCAGCTCGGCCTGCCGGCCAGCGAGCAGATCATTCTCGGCAGCGACCGCGAAGCGGTGCTGCTGGTGGCACGCGCGCTCGGCTGGTCGTGGGACACCACGGCGGCCCTGATCTCGCTGCGCAAGGATTTCGGCAAGTCGCAGGCCGCCGTCGACCGGGCCCGCGAGAGCTTCCGCAACCTCGCCCAGGGCACCGCGCAGCGCGTGCTCGGCTTCCTCAGGATGCGCGACGCAAAGCCGTGAGATAGCTGGAGACGCGCCCTTCGCGGACCGCCTTCGCCTCGTAGCGGGTACGGATCCAGCCGGGATAGGGCGTGCGCCAATCGCCCGGACGCTCGTCGGTCCAGTCGAAATCCGGCGAGGCCATCAGGCGCGACAAGGTCCAGCCGATATAGTCGTCGATGTCGCTGGCGAAGCGGAAGCGCCCGCCGGCTCTCAGCGCCCTAGCGAAGAGGCCCAGCGTATGCTCGGAGACGAAGCGGCGCTTGCGCTGGCGGCGCTTCGGCCAGGGGTCGGGGTAGAGCAGGTCGATCGCGTCGAGGCCGCCGGCCGGGAATCGCGGCAGCAGAAGCGCGGCATCGTCGTCCCAGACCCGGATATTGGTCAGCCCCTCGCGCTCGGCCACCGACAGGAACTTGGCCATGCCGTTGATGAAGGGCTCGACGCCGATGAAGCCGATCTGCGGGCTCTCGCGCATCCGCATCAGCAGATGCTCGCCGCCGCCGAAGCCGATCTCTAGCCGGACCGCCTCCACGGGATGAGGGAACAGCGCCTTGAGATCGGCGATCTCGCCCTCCGGCAGGCGCAGGCGCGGCAGCGTGTGCTCCATCAGATGGTTCTGGCCGTCGCGCAGGGCCTTGCCCTTGCGGCGGCCATAGAAGGCGCGGTCGTCATGATCGGAAGGGTGGGTCATTCGAGATCGTCTCGCAGCAACCGAGGTCATCCTGGACAAGCGGCTTTAGCCGCGCCGATCCGGGATGACGGCGCGGATAGGATGCCTGTAGCAAAATGAAAAGGCCGGAGCGATTGGCTCCGGCCTTTTCAATTCAAGCGACGACGTTGTCTCAGGCGACGGCCTTCTTCAGCGCATCGACGAGATCGGTCTTCTCCCAGGAGAAGGAGCCATCACGGCCCGCCTTGCGGCCGAAATGGCCGTAGGCCGAGGTCTTGGCATAGATCGGCCTGTTGAGGCCGAGATGATTGCGAATGCCGTTCGGGGAGAGATCGACCAGCTTGCCGAGCACGTCCTCGAGCTTGGCCTCGTCGACCTTGCCGGTGCCGTGCAGGTCGACATAGATCGACAGCGGCTTGGCGACGCCGATGGCGTAGGAAAGCTGGATCGTGGCGCGGTCGGCGAGCTTGGCCGCGACGACGTTCTTGGCGAGATAGCGTGCCGCATAGGCGGCCGAACGGTCGACCTTGGTCGGGTCCTTGCCCGAGAAGGCGCCGCCGCCATGCGGAGCCGCGCCACCATAGGTGTCGACGATGATCTTGCGGCCGGTGAGGCCGGCATCGCCGTCAGGACCGCCGATCACGAACTTGCCGGTCGGGTTGATGTGCCAGACCGTGCCCTTGGAGATCCAGCCGTCGGGCAGCGCCTGGCGGATATAGGGCTCGACGATCTTGCGGACGTCGGCCGAGCTCAGCGATTCGTCGAGATGCTGGGTCGAGAGCACGATCTGGGTGACGCCGACCGGCTTGCCGTTCTCATATTTGACGGTGACCTGGCTCTTGGCGTCGGGGCCGAGCTTGGCGGCGTCGCCCTCGCCCTTCTTGCGGGCGAGCGTCAGCGTCTCCAGGATCTTGTGGGCGTAGTAGATCGGGGCGGGCAGCAGCTCGGGCGTCTCGCGGCTGGCATAGCCGAACATGATGCCCTGGTCGCCGGCGCCGACATCCTTGTTGCCGGCCTCGTCGACGCCCACGGCGATATCCGCGGATTGCGGATGCAGCAGCACGTCGATCTTGCACTTCTTCCAGTGGAAGCCGTCCTGCTCGTAGCCGATCGCCTTGATCGCCTTGCGGGCGGCCGACTTGACCTTGCTCTTCATCGCCTTCTCGTCGAGCGAGGTGCGAACCTCGCCGGCGATCACGACGCGATTGGTCGTCGCAAGCGTCTCGCAGGCGACGCGGACCTTGCTCGCGTCCATGCCTGCCTTGGCGGCTTCCTTGAAGAAGAGATCGACGATCTCGTCGGAAATGCGATCGCAGACCTTGTCGGGATGTCCTTCGGACACGGACTCGCTTGTGAACAGATAATTCTGGCGTGACACGGTCGGGGATTCCCTGAAACGGCACATGGAAAAGGCCGGCGCAGCGACGCCAGCCCAACGAACGGTCCGTCATTGCAGCGGACGCGTTCGCCGTCAAGCGCTAAAATCCGCTTATCGGGAAGATCGTTCGTTACACCGAACGAAATGAGTGTGGAATCACGCCGTTCCGGCATCTTCCTCCGCCAGCGCCTCTACGAGATCGATGATCCGGCGGCGCACCCGGCCGCTCTTGATCCGCGTGAAGGCTTTGGTCAGCTGCACGCCTTCGCTGGTGGTGAGGAATTCGGAGATATAGGTCGTGGCGGCCGAATCGGCGAAACCGGTCTCCGGCATGTCCCCGGTCGGCGCGCCGTCGAAGAAAAAGGACACCGGCACGTCCAGCATCTTGGCGATCTGCTGCAGGCGGCTCGCACTGATGCGGTTGGAGCCCTTCTCGTATTTCTGCACCTGCTGGAACGTCAGCCCGAGCGCCTCGCCCAGCTTCTCCTGGCTGACCCCAGCGAGCATTCGACGCATGCGGACGCGGCTACCGACATGCTTGTCGATCGGATTCGGGACCTTCTTGATCATGATTCACCCTGCTTAGGCATCAGTGTCATGACCAGGAGCCGCCATCCTGGTCGGCGCGGTAATCGTCCCTTTATTATAGCCGTCGCAGCTAATCCACCCTCTGGCGCGAAAAAGTTCCAATTGGGATCAATCATGCGCCCGAAACCGGGAAAATGCCAGGAAAAGCAGCAGAAGCCCGGCAAAAATGCTGTCGCCCAGCCGTCCATAGGGTGTGACGGGGCCGGCGCGCGGCAGGCCCGAATCCAGCACACCCTCGACGCCGAGCGGCAGGCTCGCCACCGTCCGGCCGTAAGCATCGACCACCGCGGAGATTCCGGTATTGGCGACGCGCACCAGCGGCAGGCCTTCCTCGATGCTGCGCAGGCGCGCCTGCGCGAAATGCTGGTAGGGGCCGCTGGTCTGGCCGAACCAGCCATCGTTGGTGAGATTCAGGAAGAACCCGGCGCGCGGGCCGCGCGCGGCGACCTCGCCGGGAAACACCGCCTCGTAGCAGATCAGGGGCGCCGCCGTGGGGAGCCCCTTGATTGCGAGCTGGGTGCGGGCGCTGCCCGCCGCGAATCCGCCGGGAATCGCGACGAACTGCGACAGGCCGACGCCGCGAATCAGCCTGTCCAGGATGGGAGGCAGATACTCGCCGAAGGGAACGAGATGGACCTTGTCGTAGCTGGCGAGGATGACGCCCTCGTCGTTGACCACCTGGATCGCATTGTAGATCGGCGGTCGGCTCTCGCCGGGCAGCATCTCGCCGGCGCGCGCCGCACCGGTGACCAGCGTCACATCGGGCGGGAGCGCCGCGCCGATACGGGACAGGGCACCGGGCGTGCGGCCGAGCAGGAACGGGAAGGCGGATTCCGGCCAGATCAGATGCGTGACGCCCTGGAGGCCCGGCGTGGTCGGGCTGGTCGCCCGGTCGCTCAGCTCCAGATAGCGTTCGAGGATCGCCGCACCGCTATTGCTGTTGAACTTGGCATCCTGCGGCAGGTTGGGCTGCATCAAGCGCAGCTTCACCCCCGCCACGAGCGGCGAGGGGGCATCGGGCATGCGCCAGAGCCCGAAGGCGAAGAGACCGGCCAGCGCGACGAAAGCGAGGAGCAGCGGCAAGCGGCTGCCTGACGCCGTGCGCGCCGTTCCGAGCACGGCCGGAGCCGCGCCGATCGCCACCGCGAACAGGGTCAATCCGTAGAGCCCGATCAGCGCGGCCGCCTGCGCGAGATGGATCTCGCCGGCCAGCATCATGCCGTAGACGTTCCAGGGGAAGCCGGTCAGGACATGGCCGCGCAGCCATTCGCTGAGCGCGAGCATCGCAGCGAGCACGAGGATGCGGCCGGCGCCCCTCGGCCAGGCCAGGCGCGCGAAACCAAAGGCGAAAGCCGGAAAGAGGGCGAGGAACGCCGGCAGGGCGACGACGCCGAGCGGCATCGCCCAGGCGAACTTATCGGCTTCGACCAGAAAGGCGGCACCGAGCCACCAGAGTCCGGCGATGAAAAAGCCGAAGCCCCACCACCATCCAGCGGCGAAAGCGGCCCTGAAACGGCTCCAGGCGCTGATGCCGACGGCGCCGTCGATCAGCCAGACCGCGTTTGTCATCGGCACGACGATGACAGGCCAGAGATCAAGCGGCGGCAGGGCGAGCGCGCCGCTCGCACCGGCGGCGAGCGCGATCAGGCGCTTCCGCCAGCCCCAACCCAGGATGACGGCCTCGGCTACCCGCGCCAGGGCCATCAGCCGGGCTCCATCGCCGGTTCCTCGGGCGCGGGCTCGCTCTGGCAATGAATGGTCAGGCGCTTCACGCGGCGCTGGTCGGAATCGAGGATCTCGAAGCTGAGCCCGTCCGGGCCCTTCACGGTCTCGCCCTGGGCTGGGACGCGGCCCGCCAGCGTGACGATCAGACCGCCCAGCGTGTCGATGTCGTCGGCGACCTCGTTGCCGGAGAGGTCGACGCCGGTCGCCTCCTTGAGCTCGTCCAGGGTCGCGCGGGCATCGGCCGTGTAGCGGTTCTCGCCGGCCGGGACGATCGGAGTCTCCTCGAGATCGTGCTCGTCCTCGATATCGCCGACGACGATCTCGATCAGGTCCTCGATCGAGACGAGGCCGTCGGTCCCGCCATATTCGTCGATGACGAGGGCGATATGCGTGCGGGTCGACTGCATGCGGACGAGCAGATCGACCGCCGGCATCGAGGGCGGAACATAGAGGACCGGGCGCAGCAGCTTGGTCTCGGACAGGCGCGTCGCGAGATCGACGGCGGAGAGCGTGTGCGGGATCGCGAGCTTGCCGTTCTCGTCCGGCGGTCCGTTCTCGCCGGGCCGGGCCTTCTCGGCGATGTATTCGAGGAAGTCGCGGATATGGACCATGCCGCGGGGATCATCGAGCGTGTCGTCGAAGACCGGCAGGCGCGAATGGCCGGCGGTGCGGAAATGCGCAAGCAATTCGTCCAGCGTCGCCTCGGCCGGGACCGCGACGATATCGGCGCGCGGGATCATGACGTCGCCGACGCGGCGCTCGCGCAGGCTCAGCACATTGGTGAGCATCGCCCGTTCCTGCACGGAGAGATCGGCGAGCTCGCCATTCTCCTCGGCCAGGGCCTCGACGATCTCCTCGCGGGCCGTGCCGCCGCCGCGCAGGCCGAGCCGGTCGAGGAACTGGCCGAGCCAGTGGCCTAGGCCACGGCCGGCGGTTTCATTCTGGGATTGTCGACCGTCGTCGCTCATGATCGTGGGGGCTTATGCGGAAGAAGGAACGGGCGCCGCGACGAGCTCGGCACCGGCATAGGGATCGGCCACGCCGAGGCGGGCAAGGGCTTCGACTTCGAGCGTTTCCATGCGGCGCGCCTCGTCCTCGGTCTCGTGATCCTCGCCGAGGAGATGGAGCAGGCCGTGGATGGCGAGGTGGCGCAGATGATCCACCACGCTCTTGGATTCGGCCTCCGCCTCGCGCAGCACGGTCTCGTAGGCGATGACGATGTCGCCGAGCAGCGGGCTCTGCGCGATGCGCTCCGGCGGCGCGGCCGGGAAGGAGAGCACGTTCGTCGCCTTGTCGAAGCCGCGCCAATCGCGGTTGACGATGCGGATGCGCTTGTCGTCGGTGAGCAGCAGGCTGAGCTCGGCGCCGGCCATGGGCTTGCGCGGGGAGACCGCGATGCCGGCCTCCAGCGCCTCGTTCAGCAGGGCACGCAGGCCCGGCAGCTTGCCGAGCTCGCTCCAGCGGCGCGATTGCGCCCTGACGTCGAGATGGATCTCGGGAGACGTCGTCTCGGGTGGCGGCGCCGAGCGCCGCCCGCGAGGTCGATCCTTCATCGCGGCCGCTCCCGCGCCAACATCCGCTTCAGCCCTTCGCTGTCGCCTTCCCGGTTGATGTCCGGGGGCGTTTCGGGATTGCGCAAGCGCTCCTCCCGTTCCGCGCGCTCATGACGCGCAGCGCTCTCATAGGCCATGACGATGCGTCGCACCAGTTCATGCCTGACGACGTCGCCTTCCTCGAAGCGGGCATAGCCGACGCCCTCGACATCCTTGAGCAGCTTGACGGCCTCGACGAGCCCGGAACGCTGGCCCGGCGGCAGGTCGATCTGCGAGGGATCGCCGGTGATGATCATGCGCGAGCCCTCGCCCAGGCGGGTGAGGAACATCTTCATCTGCATCGAGGTGGCGTTCTGCGCCTCGTCGAGCAGCACCACGGCATTCGAGAGCGTACGGCCGCGCATGAAGGCGAGCGGCGCGATCTCGATCATGCCGGTCTGGAGGCCACGCTCGACATGGCGCGCCTCCATGAAATCGTTCAGCGCGTCGTAGATCGGGCGCAGATAGGGATCGACCTTCTCACGCATGTCGCCGGGCAGGAAGCCGAGGCGCTCGCCGGCTTCGACGGCCGGGCGCGACAGGATCATGCGCTCGACCACCCCCTGCTCGATCAGCGAGACCGCGTGCCCGACCGCGAGCCAGGTCTTGCCGGTGCCGGCCGGGCCTTCTGCGAGGACGAGTTCGTGGCGCTTGAGCTGGCGCAGATAGGCGTCCTGCGCCGCATTGCGCGCCCGGACCGGCCCGCGCTTGCGCGTCACGACCGCGTCGAAGTAGGCCTTGCCGGCATCGGCTGTCGGGAAGAGCGAGCGCTGCACGTTGCTTTCCTCGATCGCGCCGTCGACCTCGCCGAGCGTAACGGGGGCGCCGGCCTTGGCGCGGGCATAGAGCGTCTTGAGCACGCGTCCTGCCTGTTCGGCCGTCTCGCGGGCGCCCTTTACCGTGACGTGATTGCCGTTGGGGCTGACCACGACGCCGAGCCGGCGCTCGAGATGGGCAAGGTTCTGGTCGTACTGGCCGAAGACCAGACTCGCGAGCCGGTTGTCGTCGAAGGAGAGCACGACCTCCGTCGCCGCGAGCCCCTCGCGAACCGCGCTTTCGCGCACGCCGCCCTCGGGGCGGGCGGGCGCGAGGTCGCGCCGCGGGTTACGGTCGGGTCTCTGCGTCGAATCAGCCTGTGCCAAATGCGTCGCCTCGCTTCAAGCCGGGGTGGCGGAGGATGGTCCGGCCCCGGCACCTGTTCCAACCGGGCAGGAGCGCCCGGCCGGGTCGTCTCACAGCATAACCGGACGCAACGATTTCAGCCTGATGACAGGCCGGCGCCCGTCCCTGGCAAATGGTGACGAGACGAGGCGCGCTCAAGCGGCCAGGCCCTTTCCATCGGTCTCGCCGGGCTCAGCCAGCCGGCCGAACAGGGAATTCGTGCTCGTCTTCTCGATCACCACCCGCACGATATCGCCGATCTGATTCGCGTCGCTCTCGATCTGCACAGCCTGCAGATAGGGCGACTTGCCGGCAAGCTGTCCGGGATAGCGTCCCGCTCTTTCCAGGAGGACATCCACCGTCCGTCCGACCATGGCCCGGTTGAAGGCCTGCCGATGATGCTCGATGCGCTCCTGCAGGCGGTAGAGCCGCTCGTTCATCAGCTCGCGCGGGACCTGCGCGTCGAGATCGGCCGCCGGCGTGCCGGGGCGCGGCGAATAGTTGAAGGAATAGCTGGAGGCGAAGCCGATCTCCTCGACAAGGCGGATCGTGTCCTCGAAATCGGCATCGGTCTCGCCGGGGAAACCGACGATGAAATCCGAGGAGAGCGCGATATCGGGCCGGGCCTCGCGGATGCGCTCGATCAGGCGGCGATACTCGTCGCCGGTATGCTTGCGGTTCATCGCGGCGAGGATGCGGTCGGAGCCCGCCTGTACCGGCAGATGCAGGAAGGGCATGACCTGCGGCAGGTCGCGATGGGCAGCGATGAGGTCGTCGTCCATGTCTCTGGGATGGCTGGTGGTATAGCGGATGCGGGCGATGCCCGACACCTCCGCGACGCGGTGCATCAGGCGCGCCAGGCTCCAGACGGCGCCGTCCGGCCCCTCGCCGTGATAGGCGTTGACGTTCTGCCCGATCAGGGTGACGTCGCGCACGCCGGCCCCGGCGAGACGCTCGACCTCGGCCATGATCTGCGCGACTGGCCGGGAGAATTCGGCGCCACGCGTATAGGGCACGACGCAGAAAGCGCAGAACTTGTCGCAGCCTTCCTGGACCGTGACGAAGGCCGAGACGCCGCGCGCCAGGATCGCCTGACGCTTCGGCGCCGGCAGGAAGCCGAACTTGTCCTCGACCGGCAGGTCGGTATCGACGACGCGGCGCTTGCCCGCCTCGGCCAGCAATTCGGGGAGTCGATGATAGGCCTGCGGCCCGACCACGAGATCGACGGCGGGCTGGCGGCGCTGAATCTCGCCGCCCTCCGCCTGAGCGACGCAGCCGGCGACGACGATCTTCGTCTCCTGCCCCTCGGCGCCTTGCGCCTTCTTGATGTCGCGCAGCTTGCCGAGCTCGGTATAGACCTTCTGCACCGCACGGTCGCGGATATGGCAGGTGTTGAGCAGGATGAGATCCGCGCCCTCCGGCGTCGCCGTCTCCTCATAGCCCTGATGGCTCAGGATATCGGCCATGCGCTGCCCGTCATAGACGTTCATCTGGCAGCCGAAGGACTTGATATGGACTTTCTTCATCGGTGCGGATCAGGTCTCCAAAACGCATCCTTTACTGCGGATCGGGCGCCTTGGGAACGGCTCAGGGGCGCGGGGGAAAGATAAGCAAGCGGCGGACCAACCGGGTTCACATCTCCGCGCGGCCGGTGACGGCCTGCCGGCGCGCCTTGCGAACGGATGCTTCGGCGAGGCGCGTCGCTTCCTTGCGCGAGGTCGCCCGGCCCATCACGATCGGTTCACCCCAGACCAGTTCGACATCGACCGCGCCCCAGTCCAGCACAAGCTTGAGATGCGGCCAGAGCTCGGTATCGCCGTACCAGGCGAGCGCCGCGCGCCCGTCGCGCCCGCCCGGCAGGCCCTGCCAGCCGGTATAGGTGATGGTCAACGGATAGACCGTCACATCCGCCGTGGCGTCGCCCATGGCCTGATGCGCGGCGCCGAGCAGCGAGGAGCGGAAAGGCAGGATGCGCGTGCCGTCGCCGGTCGTCCCCTCAGCGAAAAGCACGACCTCCTCGCCATCGGCGATGCGGGCGCCCATGGTCGCGGCCATGCCGGCGGTCGCACTGCGGCGTTGGCGGTCGATGTAGAGTGTGCGCTGGAGATTGGCAAGGAAGCCGACCACCGGCCATTCGCCGACCTCGCTCTTGGCGACGAAGGCCAATTCGCGCTCGGCACCGATCACGCCGATATCGAGCCAGGAGACGTGGTTGGCGACGATCAGCGCCCCGGTTCCGGCCGGCGGCGGCGCGCCCCGCACGCGCGTGCGCACGCCGAGGCACCAGCAGGTCAGGCGGTGGAAGCGCAGCGGCAGGGCGCCCCGTCGCGACGGCATGACCCGCATGACGACGAGCTGGGCGAGGACGAGCCCGAGCGTGCCGGTACACAGCATCGCCAGACGGGCGAGCGCACCGAAGCGGAGTCCGTTCATGCTGAGGCGGGTCCGGTCATCGGCGAAGCGGCGGCGCTCGTGGAAGCTGGAGCGCCGTCAATGGCGCGATTGAGCCGGCTTGTCACGCGAGATCGAGCCGCATCGCGATCGCGGTCGCCCGCGTGCCGTCCGGCTTGGGGTAATAGCCCTTGCGCCGCCCGACCTCGCGGAAACCGAAATGGCGGTAGAGCCGCTCTGCCGGCTGATTGCCCTCCTCGACTTCGAGAAAGACCTGGGTCGCGCCCTCCTCGGCCAATCGGGCAAGATGCGCGGCGAGCAAGGCGCGGCCAAAACCATCGCGGCGACGGGCGGGCGCGACGACGATGCTCAGGATCTCGGCCTCGTCGGCGGCCTTGCGCGAGATGACGAAGCCCTCGGGATGCTGGCCGCCGCCGCTGAAGACGCCATCGGCCACGACCGCTGCATCGGCGATCAGCGCCGCGCATTCGGCCGGCTCCCAGCCACGGGCGAAGCCACCCTGGTGATGCAGGGTCGCGACGTCACGGGCATGGCCGGTGTCGAGCCGTATCGTCCGCAGCGGGACCGAATCAGGGTTCAGCAATCTGCGCAGCCAGGCCATGCCCCCTGTTGCCACAGGATGACGCAGCGGCAACCACCATTTGGAGGATGCGCTCACCGGCGCGGCAGGCGGGCTTTGTCCTGCGGCGTCGTCTCGGGCGCCTTCAGGTAGAGCGGGCGGGGCGGGGCCGTCTCTGGATCGGCGATGAAGCCCAGCCGGGCGACCCAAGCGATATCCGGCGCCCTGGCATCGTCGATCACCAGCGCGTCGAGCCCGATCGCCCAGGCTTCGTTGGCGACGGCAAGCGCCGACGAGCCGACAAGGCTGACCGGGCCTGCGCCGATGGCGCGGGCCGCGTCGCGATAGCTGACCTGCCGGAGCGAGACCAGCGGCTTGCCCTCGGCGGTGAGGGCCTGGAACCAGACCTGGCCATGCCTGGCATCGAGCGCAGCGGCGATGACGCGGCCCGATTCGCGCCCGATCAGGGGCGCGGCGCAGGCCGCGACCGTGGTGACGCCGACGGCCGGGATGCCGGCGGCGAAGGCGATGGCGCGCGCCGCGCTGACGCCGACCCGCAGGCCGGTATAGCTGCCAGGGCCGACGGTGACGGCGACCCGCGAGAGCGAGCCGAAGCCGCCCTCGACATCCTTCATGACGCGCTCGACCAGCGGCATCAGCGCCTCGGCATGGCCGCGATCCATCGCGATCTGCTCGATCGCCAACGGTTTCACCATGTCGGCCGTGTCCAGCACGCAGGCCGAACAGGCGCCGAGCGCGGTATCGATCGCGAGAATGCGCATCAGGATGTCATTCCGCAAAAGACCCGGCTCATCGTCACCAATAATCCCGTTTCGCTCAGACGGCTTCGACTTCGCGCACATCCGGCAGGAAGTGGCGGAGCAGGTTCTGGATGCCGTGCTTCAGCGTCGCGGTCGAGGAGGGGCAGCCCGAGCAGGAGCCCTTCATCGCGAGATAGACGGTGCCGTCGCGATAGCCGCGGAAGGTGATGTCGCCGCCGTCGCCGGCGACCGCCGGACGGATGCGGGTTTCGAGCAGATCCTTGATGGTCTCGACGGTCTGCGCATCGGCGGGATCGAAAAACTCGCCCTCCTCGATCACATCGGCGGCCGAGCCGGCCGCGAGGACCGGCGCGCCCGACATGAAATGCTCCATGATGGCGCCGAGGATCGCGGGCTTCAGATGCGGCCATTCGCCGTCGGACTTGGTGACGGTGATGAAATCAGAGCCGAGGAAAACGCCGGAGACGCCGGAGACGCCGAACAGACGCTGCGCCAACGGCGAGCGCTCGGCGTCGGTAACGTCGCGCAGGTCGAGCGTGCCATCGGGCATGACGGCGCGGCCGGGAAGAAACTTCAGAGTCGCCGGATTCGGCGTGGCTTCGGTCTGGATGAACATGACAACCTCCGGTACCGGCGATTCAAGGTCGCCGTTCCTGGCTCCGATATAGGCCGCCGGCTGGAATCATTCCAGCGCCATGGACGCGCAGGCCGGCGACCTCAGGCGAGGGCGTCGATCTCCTCGTCCTCCAGATGGCCGGGCACGATGGCGACCGGAATCGGAAAGCTCGCCGAGGACTTGCCGGCGAGCGCCGAGACCAGCGGCCCCGGCCCCTTACTGCTCGTACCCGCCGCCAGCACGAGCAGCGAGATATCCTCGTCCTCCTCGATCAGCTTGACGAGCTCGTCGGCCTTGTTGCCGACGCGCACGATCTTTTCAGGCTCAAGCCCGGCGAGCGTTCGTACTGCCGCAGCCGCAGCCTCGAGGCGCTTCTCGGCCTCGGCCTCGGCTTCGGCCTGCATGACCTCGCCGACGCCGAGCCAGGTCTCGTGCTCGGGCGGGGTGGCGACGCCGAGCAGGACGATCGCCGCGCCGACGCGGGCGCAACGGCGCGCGGCGAAGCGAATCGCCTTGGCGCATTCCTCGCTGCCGTCGACCACGGCGAGGAATTTCGGGCGATGGCCCGTCTCGTAGGACCGCCGTCTCTTGACCATGAACTGTCCTGCCGCCGCTTCAGGGACGGGCATGGTGGCCTGCACCGGCACTCCGGCGCAAGTGCACCCTACGTCAGCGGCTCCGAACGAAGCCGACGATGTCCTTGACCTCGCGCATGATCGGCGCGGCGATCGCATCGGCGCGGTCCGCGCCCGCGCCGAGGATATCATCTATGTGCTTGGGATCGGCCAGCAGGCGGCGCATCTCCCCGGCGATCGGCGCAAGCTTCTCGACAGCGAGATCGACCAGCGCCGCCTTGAAGCCGGAGAACTGGCCGCCGCCGAACTGCTTGAGCACCGCATCCTTCGACGAGCCGGAGAGGCCGGCATAGATGCCGACGAGGTTCTCCGCCTCAGGACGACCCTCAAGGCCCTTCTCCTCGGAGGGCAGAGCCTCGGGATCGGTCTTGGCCTTGCGGATCTTCTGGGCGATGCCCTCGGCATCGTCGGTCAGGTTGATGCGCGAATAGTCGGACGCGTCCGATTTCGACATCTTCTTGGTGCCGTCGCGCAGGCTCATGACGCGCGGCGCCGGCCCCTGGATCATCGGCTCGGGCAACGGGAAGAAGCCGAGCTCGCCGGTGCCGAGGCCGCGCTCGGCGATCTGCGCCCCGAAATCGTTGTTGAACTTCTGGGCGATGTCGCGGGTCAGCTCCAGATGCTGCTTCTGGTCCTCGCCGACGGGAACATGCGTCGCCTTGTAGAGCAGGATGTCCGCCGCCATCAGGTTCGGATAGGCATAGAGGCCGACCGAGGCGTTCTCGCGGTCCTTGCCGGCCTTTTCCTTGAACTGGGTCATGCGGTTCAGCCAGCCGAGGCGGGCGACGCAATTAAACACCCAGGCGAGCTCGGCATGGCCCGGCACCTGGCTCTGGTTGAAGATGATGCTGCGCTTGGGATCGACGCCGGCCGCGATATAGGCGGCGGTGACCTCGCGGATGGCGCGCTTCAGGTCGGCGGGATCCTGCCACATCGTGATCGCGTGCATGTCGACGACGCAATAGATACACTCATGCGTATCCTGCATCGCGACCCAGTTGGTCAGCGCGCCCAGATAGTTGCCGAGATGCAGCGTCGAGGTCGGCTGCATGCCTGAGAATACGCGCTGATGAAAACCCGACATGGGGCACTCCGTCGTCACGATGGAGAAGGGAAGCGGCGCTTCTGGCTCAACCCCGCCGCTTGCGCAAGGGGAGAGCGCCGAAGGCGCCCAGAGCCAGGCCCGCCGCTCCATAGCTCGCAAGCCCCGCGAGGCAGAGCAGGCCAAGCGCTCCGACCCGGTGCAAGGCCGGCTGATCGAAGGCCAGCGGTCCGTTCAGCAACCGGAGCAGCAGCTCCAGCACGGCGAGCATGATCGCGCTGGCGGCGAGGCCGGCGGCGATCGGCCGCAAGCTGTTGAGGCTCGGCCGCCAGATGCCATCGCGCAGCAGCGCCCCACCCAGCAGGCACCCCTGCGCCACGAAGGCGAATGTCGCTGCCAGCGCAGCCATCGACGCCGCGTTTGCCGGACCCGCCAAGCAGAGCCCGACCAGTGTCGCGACGAAAACGGCAAGACCGCCCGAGATGAGCGGCAGACGCGGCGCGCGACGGGCGAAATAGACCTGACCGAAGACCTTGGCTGCGATGGCGAAGGGCAGGCCGTAACCGAACATCACCAGCGCCGCAGAGGTGCGCTCGCGATCGGCGGCATCGAAGCGGCCATGCTCGAACAGCACGGAAACGATCGGATCGGCCAGCGCGACGAGCGCGGTCGCCGCGGGTAAGGCGAGCGCAAGGCCCAACGCCAGAGCCTGGCCGAGCGTGGCGTCAGGACCTTCGCGATTCGCAGCCAGCGCCATGTCGGAGAGCACGACGGTGCCCATCGCGACGCCGACGAAGCCGAGCGGAAGCTGGAAGACGCGATCGGCATAATAGAGCGCCGCGACGGCGCCCGGGCCGATCGAGGCGATCTGCGTCGCGACCAGCAGGACGAGCTGGGCCGCGGAAGCGGCGAGCAGGGTCGCGCCGCCGGTGCGGACGAGCCGCGTCATGTCCGGCGACCAGCGCAGGCGCGGGCCCGGCAGGCCGGGGCCGCGCAGCGCAAGCAGGATCATGACGAGATGGGCGAGGCCGGTCAGGCTGGTGCAGAGCGCGAGCCAGCGCGAGCCCGTTTCCGGTGACGCGCCCTTCCCATGCAGCAGCAGGAGCACGCCGAGCAGGATCGCGTTCATCAGCGCCGGGGCCAAAGCCGCGACGGCAAAGCGCTTTTCGGCATTGAGCAGCGCCGCCAGCATGGAGGCGAGCGTGGTCAGGAACAGGAAAGGCAGCATCAACCGGGTATAGGACGAAGCCAGCGCCAGGGTTTCCGGCGCATCGGCGAAGCCGCCGGCAAGGCCCAGCACGAGCCAGGGCGCGAACAGCTCGCCCAGGCCGACGAGTACCAGCAATAACAGGGCGATCTGCCCGGCCGCCTCGCCGGCGAAGCCGCGCGCCGCCGCCTCGCCGCGCTCGCCCTTGATCGCGAGATAGAGCGGCACGAAGGGCGCATTGAGCCCGCCCTCGCCCAGCACGCGCCGGACGAGATTGGGCAATCGCAAGGCCGCCAGGAAGGCATCCGCCACCGGCCCGCCGCCGAGCAGCCGGGCGATCAGCACGTCGCGGGCGAAGCCGAGCAGGCGCGAGGCGATCGTGGCGGCGCCGACAATCGCCGAATCGCGCGCGAGGCGGGAGGGCCGTTCGCTCAAGGCCGGGGTTTTCCGATCACAATCCGAAATCCTCGCGGAAGCGATCGATCCGATGCATGCGTTGGTGCAGGATCGTTACGATGCCGATATCGCTGTTCGCCAGCCTGCGCCAATACACGACATGCCTTTCGTAGCGGAAGCTGAAGCCATCGACGCCGAAATCGCCGGGCACCGGCCGGGACGGCACATCATGCGTCGCAATCTTGCCGAAGGTTTCGAAGAGACCCTCGATATAGCGCTCGGCCTGCGCGGCGCCGAACTGCTCCAGGGTGTAGCAATAGATATCATCCAGGCGGCGCGACGACGCTTCCTGGATACGAACAGCCGTCACGCCCGCGCCTTGTTGCGCGCGATCACCTCTGCGGCAGTCAGGGGCCGGTAGCTGGAATCCGGCGCGGCGAAGGCATGGGTCAGCTCAGCCTTGAGACGGTCGAAAGCCTCGCTTTCGGCGCGTTCCTTGTCGCGTCGGATCAGGTCGCGAACATACTCGCTGACATTCTCGTAGGGACCGTCGTCACCAACCTTGCCCGCCACGAACTCGCTGAGCGCGCTGCCGATGCGCACGGTCATGGTCGTCGTTCGAGACATGGCTCGGGCTCCCTTCTGTCTTCAAGATACACAATCTTGAAGACAGAAGCCATCGCGGCGCGGCTCGACCCATGCTCCCGTCAGAGGATGAACCGGCTCAGGTCGGCGTTCTTGGCGAGGTCGCCAATGCGGGCCTCGACATAGACGGCGTCGATCGTCACGGCCTCACCCGAGCGGTCCGGAGCCGTGAAGGAAATCTCATCCAGAATGCGTTCGATCACCGTCTGGAGGCGACGGGCACCGATATTCTCGACGGTCGAGTTCACCTCGACGGCGATGCGGGCGATGGCGTCGATCGCGTCGGGCGTAAAGGTGACCGTGACCTCCTCGGTCGCCATCAGCGCTACCGACTGCTTGATCAGGCTCGCTTCCGTCTCGGTCAGGATGCGCTTGAAATCCTCGATGTCGAGCGGGTTGAGCTCGACGCGGATCGGCAGGCGGCCCTGCAGTTCCGGCAGCAAGTCGGAGGGGCGCGAGACGTGGAAGGCGCCGGACGCGATGAAGAGGATGTGGTCGCTCTTCACCGCGCCGTGCTTGGTCGCGACGGTGGTGCCCTCGATCAGCGGCAGCAGGTCGCGCTGCACGCCTTCGCGCGAGACATCGGCGCCGCCCTTGCCCTCGCGGGCGCAGATCTTGTCGATCTCGTCGAGGAAGACGATGCCGTTCTCCTCGACCTCGCGGATCGCGGCCTGGATGATCGCATCCTGGTCGATCAGCTTGTCGCTCTCCTCGGCCAGAAGCGGCTGGTAGGCATCCTTGACCAGGACGCGCTTGGGCTTGCCCTTCTGGCCGAAGGCCTTGCCGAGCATGTCCGAGAGGTTGATCGCGCCGATCGAGGCGCCGGGCATGCCCGGAACCTCGAACATCGGCGCGGATGCGCCGCTTCCTGCCACCACCTCGACCTCGATCTCCTTGTCATCGAGCTCGTTGTTGCGCAGCTTGCGGCGGAAGGAATCGCGCGTCGCCTGGCTGGAATTGGCGCCGACCAGCGCATCGAGTACGCGCTCCTCGGCCGCGACATGGGCCTTGGCCTGGACATCCTTGCGCCGGCTTTCGCGCACCAGCGCGATCGCGACCTCCAGCAGGTCGCGCACGATCGATTCGACGTCGCGGCCGACATAGCCGACCTCGGTGAACTTGGTCGCCTCGACCTTGAGGAACGGCGCATTGGCGAGCTTCGCCAGGCGCCGCGCGATCTCGGTCTTGCCGCAGCCGGTCGGCCCGATCATCAGGATGTTCTTCGGCGAGACCTCCTCGCGCAGCGGCCCTTCGAGCTGCTGGCGGCGCCAGCGATTGCGGAGCGCAATGGCGACGGCGCGCTTGGCGTCCTTCTGGCCGACGATGAAACGGTCGAGCTCGGAGACGATCTCGCGGGGGGAAAAAGAGGTCATGATGCTGGCTTGTCCGAATGAAACTGCATGATGAACGCGGCGTCGGCGCTGCGCGTAACGTCCGGCATCGGACGGAAGCCGGCTTTCCGATAAGCTGCGACGGCGCGTTCGTTGCCGGGATCGGGATCGATGACGATGGTGGAATAGCCCTCAGAGGACAAAAGCTCGCAGAAGCGGCGCAGCACGGCCGAGCCGATGCCCTGACCAAGCCCGTCACCATCAGCCAGCGACAGATCCACGCCGACAGCCGTTGCCGGCACGTCCATCAGCCACGGATTGTCATCCGCCCATGCTGGGCGTTGATGCGGCGCGACGTGCCAGAACTGGATATAGCCGGCAGGGCTCCCCGCCACTGTGAACAGAAAAGGCCTGCAGGTCAGATCGCGCCCTTCGACCATGTCGCGGATATAACCCAGCTCGACCTCCGGCTCGCCCCACCATTCACGCCAATGAGGACGCCGCAGCCAATCTGCCAACAACGCATAGTCATCCCGCTCGACGGGCCTGAAGCCGATCTCGTCCTGCGTCACGCCGCCTCCAGCGTCTCGATGACGAGCGAGTGGTTGGTGTAGACGCAGATGTCGCCGGCGATCTTCATCGCCTTGCGCACGATCGCCTCGGCATCAGGCTCGACATCGATCAGCGCGCGGGCCGCCGAGAGCGCGTAATTGCCGCCGGAGCCGATCGCCATCACCGCGCCATGCTCGCTGGCCTCGGGCTCCAGCACGTCGCCGGTGCCGGAGATCAAGAGCGAGACCTCCTTGTCGGCCACGAGCAGCATGGCTTCCAGACGGCGCAGGTAGCGATCGGTGCGCCAGTCCTTGGCGAGCTCGACGCAGGCGCGCAGGAGCTGCGTCGGATACTGCTCCAGCTTCTTCTCGAGGCGCTCGAACAGGGTGAAGGCATCGGCGGTCGCGCCGGCGAAGCCGGCGATAACCTGCCCCTTGGCGAGACGGCGGACCTTGCGGGCATTGCCCTTCATGATGGTCTGGCCGAGCGAGACCTGGCCGTCGCCGCCGATGACGACGCGCCCGCCCTTGCGCACCATCAGGATGGTGGTGGCGTGTATCACGGGGGCATTGCTGTTTTCAGACATGAGATCGCTAACCGGGGATCGGGACAGGGCGGCGGATGACGCCAAACATGTTCAGGAGAGGCCGCACTATCAAGGGGGAGCCGGTCCGATCGGTCGATGGGGTAGGGCTCCCGATGCAATCCAGGCTTGAGCGCCGATTTTACTTGAAGTTGAATCACAGGTTTCGAGGCACGCGCGCGGTCATCCCAGCGATCAGCCCACTCTCATGCGCACGGCACCGCGTCTGTGCCGTAGAGCAGCCGCAGCAGAATCCTGCTTCGCCACAATGATAGTCTTTTAAGCAGTTTTTTATCATTAACGGCCAATGGTCGAGGCTTAGATCGGCTTCCATGGTGTGGGAAGCCGCCTCGGGGCGTCATTCATGAAATCCATCCGCCTGAAAATCCTTGCCATGCTGGCCATCGTCGCCGGCGGCGCCATCCTCTCGGCGATCATCAGCATCTACGGCCTGTACAAGGCCGACGATCTGAACACGCGTTCGCAGGTGCAGGGCAATGTCGCCTTGCTGACCCAGCGCATCAACGGGGTGGTCACGGCCGTGGTGATGGATTCGCGCGGCATCTACATGGCAAAATCCAGCAAGGAAGCAGCGCCTTTCGTCAAAGGCGTCGAGGATCGTTTCCCGACCTTGCGCAAATTCTCCGCGGACCTTCAGAAGATCGCTCCGGCGGAGGAGCGCGATACGGTCGGGAAGATTGCTCGAGCGGTCGAGGATTTCATCACTTTCCGGGCCGAAACCGCGCGACTCGGGCGCGAGGTCTCGCCTGCCGCCGCCAACGAACAGGGCAATAACGAAGCCAACCGCGCGAACCGCAAGGCGCTCAATGACCTGCTGATCGGCTTCAGCCAGCGCATCGAGAAGGCCGGCATCGTGGTTGGCGACGAGGCCACGGCCTTCACCCAGCAGATCCAGTGGCTGTTGCCGATCGTCCTGCTGACCACGCTGCTCGTCTCGGTGGGCGTCGCACTCGTCTTCGCGCAGCGCTCGATCACCCGCCCGATCCTCGATCTCAGCCAGGTCATGGAGAAACTCACGACCGGCGACACCCGTATCGACGTGCCACATTCCGGGCGCGCGGACGAGATCGGCGCCATGGCGCGCGCGGTCTCCGTGCTGCGTGAGAGCACCGAGCAGGTTGCCCTGCTGCAGGAGCAGGAGCGGGCCGCCGCCGCCGCGCGCCTCGCGCGTGCACAGTCGATGGAAGCCGTGGTCTCGGATGTCGGCGAAGTCGTCGCCGCCGCTGCGGCCGGCGATTTCTCGGCGCGGCTCCAGATCGAGGATGCCGACGAGCAGATGCAGCGGCTGGTGGCCGGCATCAACGAGATCAACGCGGTCGTGGACGGCGCGACGACTGAGTTCGCGGAGGCTTTGTCGGCGATCGCGGGCGGCGACCTGACGAACCGTGTCGAGACGGCCTATCGCGGCCGCTTCGCCGATCTCAAGGGCGCGATCAACGAGACGGTGGACCGTCTGTCGGACACGGTGGCGACGATCCAGACGACGTCCGCGGATGTCGGGCTGGCGGCGCGCGAGATCAACATGGGTGCCGACGACCTGTCGAAGCGCACCGAGGAGCAAGCCTCCTCGCTGGAGGAGACCGCCGCCACGACCGAGGAGCTCGCAGCCTCGGTCAAGGCCTCGGCCCAGGCCTCGAAGGATGCGGCAAGGATCGCCGACGAGGCGATGCAGGCCGCCCAGAACGGCGGCGCCATCGCCGGCCAGGCGGTCGACGCCATGGCAAGGATCGAGACCGCCTCGCAGAAGATCTCCGACATCATCCGCGTGATCGACGACATCGCCTTCCAGACCAACCTGCTCGCGCTCAACGCCGCAGTCGAGGCGGCGCGCGCCGGCGAGGCCGGCAAGGGCTTCGCGGTGGTGGCGTCCGAAGTGCGGACCCTGGCGCAGCGCTCGGGCGAGGCGGCCAAGGACATCTCGGGGCTGATCTCCTCGTCCAACGCCGAGGTCGGCGAGGGCGTGAAGCTGGTGCGCCAGGCCGGCGACCAGCTCGCGCGCATCCTCGAAGCCTCGCAGAAGGTGGCGGCCACCATCGCCGACATCTCGGCGGCCTCGGGCGAGCAGGCCAACGGCATCGACGAGATGAGCCAGGCCGTCGCCCATCTCGACGAGATGACCCAGCAGAACGCGGCGCTCTCCGAGCAGAGCGCGGCCTCGGCCGGCTCGCTGTCCGGCCGGATCGAGCAGCTCAACGCGCTGGTCGCGGCGTTCAAGACCGGCCGCGAGGCTTCCGGCCAGGGGACTTACGCCCAGCCGGCCGCGATGGCGCGGGCGAAGGCGCCGGTCCGGGCCGCGCGGCCCGCTCCCGTCGCCGCCGAGACCTCCGGCGAGCCGGAGCGGCTGCGCCAGCTCGCCGAGGCGGCCTTCGTCCAGTCCCGCTCCACCCCCGCCCCGCGCAAGGTCGCCAATGGCGGCAACGGACGCGCCAGCGATTCGGGATGGGAGGAGTTCTGAGGCGACACGGCCTCCGGACTACTCGAACACGGCACGCGCGGCGCCCCGAAAGGGCGCCGTTCGGTTTCAGGCGACAGCCAATGCCCTTCGGCTCCGCGTCGAAACAGAACGGTCATCCCGGGCGACCAAAGGGAGACCCGGGATCCATTCCGGAACCTTTTCCGGGCAGGCTCCGGAATGGATCCCGGATCTCCGCTGCGCTCCGTCCGGGATGACGCCGCGGTTGGTAAACTGCGGCAGGGCCTGCAGGGCCAGCGACACAAATTTTTTCGCGCCGCATCTTGTCGAAACGCCTGATCGGCCTATCTCCGTGACAGGCGCCGGAGCTTTGCTCCATCACGACGCCGCTCTCGCACATTCAATCCGTGACGTTCCTCGGCCGGCTCGCTGGAGCCGATCGATGCCGCACCGCTTGCTGACAGGTCCCGACGGGGATGTCTGCGACAAGCGGTTTCAGCCGTCACCACCACAGGGAGACGAAAACCATGCAGATCAGCCAGGTTCTTCAGGCTCTCGGCCAGTTCGCCTCCGGCCTCGCGCCGGCCAGCCGTTCCGTCCGCCCGCTCGAGATCGATTTCGACACCGCCGACACGCCCGGCCCCTTCGAACAGGCCGCGATCGGCCAGTGGAAGACAGAGGACGGGTCGATCCTGATCGACCTCCGGCCCGATGGCCAGTTCCACAAGGCCAAGCCCGCCGCCGGCGCCCAGCATGTCGGGCGCTATGCGGTCGATCGCTCGAAGCTCTATTTCGAGGGCGAAACCGGCTGGGTGGCGCTCGGGAAGCTGAAGCGCGGCACGCTCAGCATCGGCGAGAAGCGCTTCCGCAAGGCATAAGCGCAATCGCGAACCACTCAGCAAAGAAGGGCCGCGCCTCCAGGAGGCGCGGCCCTTCTCTCATAGGTGCGACGCTCAATAGCCGACCGTGAAGCGCCGTCGGCTATGGGCGGGCTGCTCAAGCTCGTCGACAAGGGCGATCGCGTAGTCCTCGGCCGAGATCGCACTGTCGCCCTTGCCGTCGACCAGAAGCTGGTCCGCGCCGAGGCGGAACTTGCCGGTGCGCTCTCCCGGCTGGATCAGAGCCGAAGGCGACAGGAAGGTCCAGTCGAGACCCTGTTCCTGCTTCAGCAGGTCGAGGAAGGCGCCGCCCTTGCGGGCTTCATCGAGATAGATGGCCGGGAATTCCGGGGTGTCGAACAGCTTCACGCCCGGCGCGACCTCGAGGCTGCCGGCGCCGCCGACGACGAGATAGCGCTCCACGCCGGATTGCTTCACGGCCGCGAGCAGGATCTGCGGATCGCTGGCGGTGAAATGCACGGCGCTGATCACGGCGTCATGGCCGGCGACGAGCCTGGCGAGCCCGTCCTTGTCGAAGACGTCGCCCTTGACGGCGGTGACGCCGGGCGCGCTTGCGATCTTCTCGGGATTGCGCGCGATGGCGGTGACGGCATGGCCACGGGCGGAGAACTCGGCCAGCAGGCGCGAACCGATGAATCCGCTGGCGCCGATCAATGCGACCTTCTTGGCGACTTTCATGACAAAGGTTCCTTTGTTTGGTATCTGTCGGATACCTGCACTCCAATGGAACCTATCTGATCCTGCCGCGCGGCCCCGTAAAGAAGGCACTTTCACGCGACATGGTCACCTCCGGGAAACCGCCATGCTGAAACGCCCCGACCCTTTCCAGGCGCTGTGCCCGACGCGACGGGTGCTCGATCGCATCGGCGACACCTGGGCCGTTCTGATCCTGATCGCGCTCGACGACGGCACGCTGCGCTTCAACGAGCTGAGACGCCGGATCGAGAACATCTCGCAGAAGATGCTGTCGCAGACGCTGAAGAGCCTGGAGCGCGACGGGCTGGTGCGGCGCGAGGTCTTTCCCACGGTGCCCGTCACCGTCGAGTATTCGCTGACCGGGCTCGGACGGACGCTGGCGCAGACGGTGAGCCAGCTCACGCTCTGGGCCGAGGCGCATATCGGCGAGGTCGAGGCGGCGCAGCAGCGCTACGATCGCGGCGAGGCCTCCGCCCGGCCCTGACTCAGGAACGCTGGCGTTTCCCCCGATTTCGTGTATATGCCCGGGCAACCGGCTCAACCAGCCGGCGGCGCGACCCCTCCCTGATGAGGCGGCTCGCGGGCTTCGGACCTTGCTGGACGACATCCCGGCCTGGCCCGCCAGATCAACCCGAACACGAGGATCTCCCGATGTCGATCACTGCCGAGCGCAAGACCGCGCTGCTCCAGGAATACGCCACCAAGCCGAACGACACCGGCTCGCCGGAAGTTCAGGTCGCGATCCTGACCGAGCGCATCACCAATCTGACCGGCCATTTCAAGTCGCATGCGAAGGACAACCATTCGCGCCGCGGCCTGCTCAAGCTGGTTTCCCAGCGCCGTTCCCTGCTCGACTACCTCAAGGGCAAGGACCAGGCTCGCTACAAGACGCTGATCGAACGGCTCGGCATCCGCCGCTGATCGAAAGCCGACGGTTTCCGCCCGGTGCGACCTGCTCCGGGCGGCTCTTTTTCAGGTGAAGCCGCCATGGGGCGAGCCACCTGACTCTCGCGGCAGCCGCATGGGGCGGCCTCCCGCGTGACCCGCCGGGCGCCCAAGACGTCCATGGCAGGATCGCCGAGCGCTCGGGCGCATTCCCTTCCCAACCCGAGCGTTCGGCCGTCTTGCCCATGGGCCTGAAGGCACCGGACGGGTCGAACCCGACCGAAAGACGAAACACATGTTCGACATCCAAACCGAAGAACTGATCTGGGGCGGCCGCAAGCTCGTCCTCGAGACCGGCAAGGTCGCCCGCCAGGCCGACGGCGCCGTCATGGCCACCTATGGCGAGACCGTCGTGCTCGCGACCGTCGTCTCCGCGAAGGAGCCGAAGCCGGGCTTCGACTTCTTCCCGCTGACCGTGAACTACCAGGAAAAGACCTTCGCGGCCGGCCGCATCCCCGGCGGCTATTTCAAGCGCGAGGGCCGTCCGAGCGAGAAGGAGACGCTGGTCTCCCGCCTGATCGACCGCCCGATCCGCCCGCTCTTCGTCGAAGGCTACAAGAACGACACCCAGGTCGTCGTCACCGTTCTCCAGCATGACCTCGAGAACGATCCCGACATCCTGGCGATGGTCGCGACCTCGGCTGCTCTGACCCTCTCCGGCGTGCCCTTCATGGGCCCGATCGGCGGCGCCCGCGTCGGCTATATCGACGGCGCCTACAAGCTGAACCCGACGATCGAGGAAGCCAAGGAATCGGCTCTCGACCTCGTCGTCGCCGGCACCCAGGACGCCGTGATGATGGTCGAGTCGGAGGCCAAGGAGCTCTCCGAGGAGATCATGCTCGGCGCCGTGATGTTCGGCCACAAGCATTTCCAGCCGGTGATCGAAGCCATCATCCGCCTGGCCGAGAAGGCCGCCAAGGAGCCGCGCGAGTTCAACCCGCCGGATGACTCCGCCGTTCTCGCC